>JAMXLJ010000081.1 GCA_024281095.1 Acidimicrobiia bacterium
AAGAAGGACGGCACCAGGTCGAGAACCAATACACGCGCGCTGTTCGGCGGGAAGGGAATCGTCCGGCGCAGAAGACGATCACGAAAGTTTTCGAGATCAGCCCGCGGCAGTGGCGCGGCCTTGGCGAAATTCCCGCCAGCGGTTTCCAGCTTCGCGGGCGCTTTCAGAAATACGATGCCAACCGCCGCTTCCCCTTCCAAGGCGAGCCTGCGAAGGAATCGCCGGAGTGTATCAGCGGGCTGATCCTGCAAGGCATCAAGAAGCCGCACGAGTGCGCGGCTTTCGCGGTGAAGTGCACGCCGGAAAATCCGCTGGGTGCTCCCATGGTTTCTTCCGAAGGCGCGTGCGCCGCTTACTACCACTATGGCAGACGCCAAAACAACCTCGTTCAACCTGAGTTGTCCGGTCCCGCGAGTCGCTGACGACCGCATCGTCCTCGCGCACGGCGGCGGCGGACGCCTCACCCATCAACTCATCGAGAAAATTTTCCTGCCCGCATTCTCGAACTCCATGCTCGAGCAGCGCCACGATGGCGCAGTCGTTCCGGTTAACGGAGCGCGCCTGGCGTTCACCACGGATTCATTCGTAGTGCGTCCGCTGATTTTCCCCGGCGGCAACATCGGCGATCTCGCGGTGAACGGCACGGTGAACGATCTCGCGATGTCGGGCGCGCGGCCGTTGCACCTCTCCGCCGCCTTCGTGCTCGAGGAGGGCTTCCCTGTCGCCGACCTCCGCCGTATCGCGACGTCGATGGCCGCGGCCGCGACCCGTGCGGGCGTGCAGATCATCACCGGCGACACCAAGGTGGTGGAGCGTGGGAAGGCCGACGGCTGCTACATCACGACCGCGGGCGTGGGCGTCGTCGACCGGCCGTTGCAGCTCGGCGCCACACACGCGCGGCCGGGCGACGCAGTCATCGTGTCGGGCCCCGTCGGCGATCACGGGGTCACGATCCTGCTCGCACGGGGCGAGCTGCAGATCGAGTCGGACCTGGCGTCCGACACCGCGCCACTGTCCGACCTCGTCGCGCGCCTGCTGGACGCGACCACGGGGGTCCGCTGCCTGCGCGACGCGACCCGCGGCGGGGTCGCCACGATCGCCAACGAGGTCGCGTCGGCCGCCGGCGTGGCCGTGGTGCTCGACGAGGCCGCGGTGCCGGTGCGGCCGGAGGTGCGCGGGGCGTGCGAGCTGCTCGGCATCGACCCCCTGTATGTCGCGTGCGAGGGACGGCTCGTCGCGGTCGTCGACGGCGACCGGACGGACGCCGCGCTCGATGCGCTGCGGTCGCACCCGCTCGGCCGCGACGCGGCCCGCATCGGCACCGTGCGCGAGGAGCCGCCGGGACTCGTGCTGTTGCGCACCGAGTTCGGTGGCACGCGGATCGTGGACCTGTTGATCGGCGATCCCCTGCCGCGCATCTGCTGAGAGGGCTCCGGGGAAAGAACGACTCGACGACGGGAGGACGACCATGGCTGCAGACACGTCGCTCGGGGACGGCGAGAACCAGAGCGGTTTCCTCGCTTCCGGCGCCTCCAGCGCGCGGCAGGGAGGCGATCGGGCGTTCGAGGGACAGGGGACGCAGGGCGCGTCCCGTGGTCACGTGATCGTCAAGCCCGATCCCGCGACCCGCTTCGTCGGCCAGAGCGTGAACCAGCAGGGCAACACGCTCGCACTGAGGAAGCGCGAGCCCGGTCGCATCTGGCGCAAGCTCCAGGGGGCGGACCGTCCCGCCGCGTTCTCGAGCGCCCGCTTCGTGACCGGCGTCAACCCCGAGGACCCGATCAACGACTCCCCGTACTGGCCCCGCGCCTGACCCACCGAGGCGTAGCGGGTCAGCTGGTGCGGGCGGCCGCGACCGCGACCTGGCCGAGACTGATCCCGCCGTCGTTGGGCGGCACGCGCGAGTGCACCAACACGTCGAGCCCGGCGCGTTTCAGTCGCGCCACTGCCCGCTCGAGCAGCAACACGTTCTGGAACACGCCGCCCGAGAGCGCGACGCGCTCCACGCCGGTGCGGTCCCGTGCTTCGACCGCGACGCGCGCGACGAGGGCGGCCACACCGTTGTGGAATCGGGCCGCGATCACCGGCACGGGCGTCCCGTCGAGCAGGTCCTCGACCGCGCCCCGCACGAGCTCTCCGGACCGGATCACGAGCCCGCCGTCGTCGTGGGTCGGCGCATCGTACGCACCGGGCTCGTTCGGATCGGCGTGCTGCTCGAGCTCGATGGCCGCCTGCCCTTCGTAGCTCACGGTGTCGCGCACGCCGAGCAGCGCCGCGACCGCGTCGAAGAGGCGGCCGGCACTCGACGTGAGCGGTGAGTTGATCCCCGAGGCCGCGACGGCCAGCACGTCGCGCCACTGGCCCAAGTTGCGCGTCTTCACGTCGAGGCTGGAAGGCACCGCGTCGCCGTAGACGCCGTCGAGGTACGCGGCGGCCATCCGCCACGGTTCACGGATCGCCGCAGTTCCGCCCGGCATCGCCACGGTCGCGAGGTGCCCGATCCGCTCGGCGTCGCGCAAGTCGGCGAGAAGGACCTCGCCTCCCCAGATCGTCCCGTCCGTGCCGTAGCCCAGGCCGTCGAAGGCGATGCCGATCACCGGCTGGTCGACGCCGTTGTCGGCCAGGCACGACGCGATGTGCGCGTGATGGTGCTGCACCCCGACGAGCTCCACACCATCCAGGTCAGCGCGCGTCGACGCGTACTTGGTCGACAGATACTCCGGATGCAGGTCGTGGGCGACGACCTCCGGCCGCACGTCGAACAAGCGGCAGAAGTGCGCGATCCCGTCGGTGTACGCCTGCAGTGTCTCGTAGTTCTCGAGATCACCCATGTGCTGCGATACGAACGCGTGGGGCCCCTTCGCGACGCAGAACGTGTTCTTCAGCTCGGCGCCGCACCCGAGTACGTGCCGGGCGACGGGGTGCGCGAGCACGACCGGCTCGGGCGCGTACCCCCGCGACCGGCGCAGCAGCATCTCGCGTCCACCGAAGACGCGGGCGACGGAGTCGTCGGCGCGGATGTGAATGGGCCGGTCGTGCACGAGGAACGCGTCGGCGATCCACCGCAGCCGCGCCCGCGCGTCGCCGTCGTCGGTGACGATCGGCTCGTCCGACACGTTGCCGCTCGTCAGCACCAGCGGCGCGTCGACCGCGGCGAGGAGCAGGTGGTGCAGCGGCGTGTAGGGCAGCATGAGCCCGAGCGCGCGGTTTCCTGGCGCGACGGCCGGGGCCACGGGTGCCCCCGGGCGCCGTGCCAGCAACACGATCGGCCGGCGGGGGCTCGCGAGCACCCGGGCCGCCTCGTCGTCGACCGCGCACAGGCGCCGCGCCGCGTCGAGGTCGCCGACCATGACCGCGAACGGCTTCTCCTCGCGGTGCTTGCGCGCTCGGAGCGCGCCGACGGCGTCGTCGGAGGACGCCAGCGCGGCGAGGTGGTATCCGCCGAGGCCCTTCACCGCGACGACGGCATCCCCGCGCAGCAGCCCGGCCGCCACGTGAAGCGGCTCACCGCAAAGGACCGTCCCGGAGGCGTCGACGAGGCGCAGCGCGGGCCCGCACGAGGGGCAGCACACGGGCTCGGCGTGGAACCGGCGATCGGCCGGATCGCGGTACTCGTGCCGGCATTTGTCGCACATGACGAAGCGCGCCATCGTCGTGTTGACGCGGTCGTACGGGACGTCGGCCACGATCGTGAATCGCGGGCCGCAGTTGGTGCAGTTCACGAACGGGTACCCGAAACGTCGGTCGTCGGGATCCGCGAGCTCCTGCAGGCAGTCGGGGCACGTGGCCGTGTCGGGCGACACCAGCGCGGCGCGGGGCCCGACCCCGTCGCTCGCGTCGATGACGAAGGTCTCGTCGCCGAACGGCTCGAGTGCCTCCGTCGTGATGCGCTCGACCACCGCCATCGGCGGGCCCCCGGAGCGGAGTTGTGCGACGAAGGCCGCGACCACCTCCGCGTCGCCCTCCACCTCGATGAGCACGCCGCGGACGTCGTTGCGCACAGAGCCGGCGAGGCCCAGGCGGGTCGCGAGGCCGTGCACGAACGGACGAAAGCCGACGCCCTGAACGACGCCCTCCACGCGCAGGCGCACCCTCGAACGCGTTCGCTCCGGAAGCACCCGTCCCTCAGGAGTCCGTCGGGGCCCGATCGCGGCCCCGCCGGCGGGCCCGACCCGGCCGCCGGTCTCCCGGGAGTATCTACCCCTCGGCGCTCGCCCGCACGGCCTTGCGGCTTGTCGCACCGTTGACCCCGCGCGACCGCAGCGCCCGGCAGTGCGGACAGGTGTCGCCCGCGTCGCGGCAGCGGATCTTGCGGGCGTGCTCGCGGTCCAGGCCGGGGCAGTCGCCGTCGAGGCTGCACCGCACGGCCACGTCGTCGAGGTGGCGCACGAGCGTCCCGGAGCAGCGGAGACTCAGCCGCAACGACACGCTGTTGGTGACCTCCATACGCGAGTGCGCACGACGCTGCCGCAGCCGCTGCCAGCACTGCTCCACTTCGCGGTCGAGGCCGGCGAGGCGCGTGCGCCCGTCGTCGTCGAGGCCACCCGCGACCGAAGCGGACCACAGGTGGTCGCGTTCGGCGCGCAGGTCCGACAGGCGCCCGAAGAGGTCGCCTTCGTCCTCGCTCACGACCTCGCTTCGCAAATCTTCGGACCGGCCGGTCGAGGCTCTCGGCGTCATCTGCAGCACTCCGACAGTCGTGTGCGAACCATCGACGCAGTATGCGAAGTGCGCCGCCCGGCGTTCATCCCGTGCACGCGTAGTTCATCGGCAGGGCTGCGACCCCACGCCGGGCGCCCACGCCAGGCGCGTCGCCTGCAGAACTACGTGCCTGCAGAACTACGTGCCTGCAGAACTACGTGATCGCGTGGTGAGTTTCCACCGCTCGGTGGCGAGGCTCTTATGGAGCCAGCCGACACGGAGACGGATCGGGCGACGTCTCGCGCGCCCGCGAGGGAGGAGACACGATGGCCAAGGCAGTCGGTATCGACCTCGGAACCACGAACTCCGTCATCGCAACGATCGAGTCCGGACAACCCACCGTCATCCCGAACGCAGAAGGTTCGCGGACGACGCCGTCCGTGGTCGCGTACCTCGAGAACGGCGAACGGCTCGTCGGTCAGTTGGCGAAGCGGCAGGCCATCCTCAACCCGAAGGGCACGATCTACTCGGCCAAACGCTTCATCGGACGGCGGTTCGACGAGGTGCGCAACGAGGTGGCGACGGTCACCTTCGACGTCGTGGAGGGACCCGACGGGACCGTGCGCTTCAAGGTGCGCGACAAGTTGGTCTCGCCGGAGGAAGTGTCTGCCCTCGTCCTGCGCAAGCTTGCGGACGACGCGGGCAAGTTCCTCGGCGAGCGCGTCACCGAGGCCGTCATCACGGTGCCCGCGTACTTCAACGACGCGCAACGACAGGCGACGCGTGATGCGGGCCGAATCGCCGGGCTCGAGGTGCTGCGGATCATCAACGAGCCGACTGCGGCGGCGCTCGCGTACGGCCTCGACAAGAAGTCGAACGAGACCGTGCTCGTGTTCGACCTCGGCGGCGGCACCTTCGACGTGAGCATCCTGGACGTCGGCGACGGCGTGGTCGAGGTACGCGCGACGTCCGGCGACACCCACCTCGGCGGCGACGACTTCGACCGTCGGCTCGTCGACTACATGGCCGACGAGTTCAAGCGCGAGAACGGCATCGACCTGCGCCAGGACGCGCAGGCCCTGCAGCGCCTGGCCGAGGCGGCCGAGCGAGCGAAGATCGAGCTGTCGTCAGTCACGCAGACCCAGGTGAACCTGCCGTTCATCACGGCGGACGCGAACGGCCCCAAGCACCTCGTCATGACGGTCACGCGCGCCACGTTCGAGCAGCTGACCCAGGATCTCCTCGAGCGCTGCCTCGGCCCGGTGCAGCAGGCGATGGCGGACGCGAAGGTGACCGCGGACGACATCGACGAGGTCATCCTCGTCGGCGGGTCGACCCGCATGCCGGCGGTGCAGAGCCTCGTGCGCCGGCTGACGGGCGGCAAGGACCCGAACATGACGGTGAACCCGGACGAAGTGGTCGCTGTGGGCGCCGCGATCCAGGCCGGCGTGCTCAAGGGCGAGGTCCAGGACGTGTTGCTCCTCGACGTGACGCCGCTGTCGCTCGGACTCGAGACCCTCGGCGGTGTGAACACACGCGTCATCGAGCGCAACACGACGATCCCCGCCCGGCGAACGGAGACGTTCAGCACCGCGGAGGACAACCAGTCCGCAGTAGACATCGTCGTGCTGCAAGGTGAGCGCGAACGCGCCGCCGACAACCGCGCACTCGGCCGCTTCCGCTTGGAGGGCATCCGGCCGGCGCGCCGCGGTGAGCCGCAGGTCGACGTGACGTTCGACATCGACGCCAACGGCATCGTGAACGTCTCCGCGCGTGACAAGGACACCGGCGCGGAGCAGCGGATCACGATCAGCGAGAGCTCGAACCTCGACGCCGGCGAAGTCGAGCGGATGGTGCAGGACGCAGAGCGCAACCGCGCCGAGGACCAGCGCCTGCGCCAGGAGGTGGACGCACGCAACGAGCTCGACAGCACCGCGTACCAAGTCGAGCGGCGGCTGAACGAGCTCGGTGACCGTGTGCCGGCACACGAGCGGTCGCGTGCCGAGATGCTCATCGCGGACGCGCGCCAGGCCGTGCGCGACCAGGCGCCGATCGACCGCGTGCGTGAGCTCACGAGCGAGCTGCAGCAGATCTTCCACTCGCTGCAGGCCGCCGCGGGTGCGGGCGGCGCGGGCGGCGCGGGTGCAGGCGGCGCGGGCGGCGGCCAGCAGCAGAGAGACGGAGGCGGCCCGGCACCGGGATCCGGCGACGACGACGTGATCGACGCCGACTTCACGGTGAGCTGACGGCGCAGGGCGGATCGACATGAGCGAGAGCACCGCGAACGACGGAGAAGGCGCGGCACCGGGCGTCGCGGCGGCCGCCGACCGCAACCTTCCCGAGCCGCAGCACGGCGACGCGGGGTCGGGTGCGCCGCCCGACCAGGTGGTGGCCCGGCTCGAGGATCAACTGACGCGCGCGCTCGCCGACCTCGACAACCTGCGGAAGCGCTACGCGCGCGAGCTCGCGCACGCGCGCGCCGACGAGCGGGTCCGCACCGCGGGCGAGTGGCTGCCCGTCGTCGACAACCTCGAGCTCGCGCTGCAGCACGCGGCCGGGGCCGACGACCCGCTCGTCCAGGGCATCCGCGCCGTGTTGGAACAGGCGGTCGCGGTGCTGAGCCGACTTGGGTTCCCGCGCTTCGACGACGTCGGCGAGCAGTTCGACCCAATGCGCGACGAGGCGGTCAGCACGGTCGAGGCCGACGCACCGGAGCGCACGGTGGTGGCCGCGGTGCGTCCCGGCTACGGCCGCGACGAGTCGATCCTTCGACCCGCCGGCGTCGTGGTGTCGAGGGCGCGCGAGTAATGGCCGACCGGCGCGACTACTACGACGTCCTCGGAGTCGCGCGCACCGCACCGCAGGAAGACATCCAACGCTCCTATCGCAAGCTCGCCCGCCAGTACCACCCCGACGTCAACAAGGACCCCGGCGCCGAGGACCGGTTCAAGGAGATCGCCGAGGCCTACAACGTGCTCTCCGACCCGGAGACCCGGCGCCGTTACGACGCGTTCGGCCACGACTTCCGTCAGGTGCCCGAAGGCGTCGATCCCGAGACGTGGGCCCGCGCGCGTGCCGGTGCAGGCGCGCGCGCCGGGGCGGGCGCCGGCGGCGGCGCGCGTGGGAGGCGCGGCGGTGGGCGGCGACGCTCCGGTTTCGGCGCTGGCCCTGGGGAGGGATTCGGCTCCGGCGACACCACGTGGGAGTTCAGCGGGTTCGGCGACGCGGGCGACATCGACCTCGACGACATCTTCGGGGGCATCTTCGGCGGCCGGGCCGGGGGACGCGGCTTCGGGCCGATGCCGGGCGCCGACCAGGAGGCCGAGATCACGCTGAGCGTCGAGGAGGCATACCGCGGCGGGCGGCACGCGATCACGCTCCAGGGTCCCGAGGGTCCCCGAAACCTCGAGGTCGACATCCCGGCCGGTGTGGTCGACGGCCAGCGCATCCGCCTGGCGGGGCAGGGCGGCCAGGGCGCGGGCGGTGCGCCGGGCGATCTCTATCTCGTGGTGCGGATCGCACCCGACCCGCGGTACCGCCTCGACGGCCGTGACATCTCCGTCGAACTTCGCGTCTCGCCCTGGGAGGCGGTGCTCGGCACGACCGTCGCGCTCGACACGCCCGGCGGTGAGGCGAAGGTGCGGGTGCCGCCCGGCTCGTCGAGCGGACGCAAGCTGCGACTGAAGGGACGGGGCATGCCGAACCCGCGCGGCGGCTCGGGCGATCTCTACGCGGAGGTGCGGATCATGGTGCCGTCGCGTCCGACGCCCGACGAGGTCCGCCTCTTCGAGCAGCTCGCGTCGGTCTCGACCTTCGACCCTCGGAGGAAGCGGTGAGCCTCGTGGTCACGACCCGTCGCACACGTCGCGGCCTGCTCGACGTCGACTCGTTCGCGCGCGCCGCGAACATCCATCCGGAGATGGCGCGCCGTCTGATCACTCTCGGGCTCGTCGACGCGTCCCGTGACGCGCGCGGCGAGCTGTGGATCCCTCGCTCACAGGTCGCCGTCGTCGGCCGAATTCAGCGGCTGCGCGCCGGGTTCGGCATGAACTACGCGGCGATCGGCCTCGTCCTCGACCTGCTCGACCGCATCGCCGTGCTGGAAGCCGCGCTGCGCAAGCGCCCGAACACCTCCGGAGGATCACCGTGGACCTCAACCGTCTGACCCAGAAATCACAAGAGGCGCTGCACGACGCGCAGACCAAGGCGCTGCGCTTCGGCCATACCGAGGTCGACGGCGAGCACCTGCTCCTCGCGCTGCTGGACCAGCCCGAGGGCCTGGTGCCGCGCCTGCTCCAGCAAGCGGGCGCCGACCCGGACCGGCTGCGCGAGCAGGTCGAGGCCGAGCTCTCGCGCCGGCCGCGCGTCAGCGGGCCGGGGGCCGGGCCCGGCCAGGTGTACGTGACGCAGCGGCTGAGCCGCCTGCTCGACGCGGCCGAGAGCGAGGCGAAACGGTTGAAGGACGAGTACGTGTCGGTCGAGCACCTGATGATCGCGTTGCTCGACGAAGGCCCGCAGACGGCGGCCGGACGGCTGCTGCGTGACGAGGGCCTCACGCGCGACAGCTTCCTCCAGGCGCTCACGGCCATCCGCGGCAACCAGCGTGTCACCTCCGCGATGCCGGAGGTCGCGTACGAGGCGCTCGAGAAGTACGGACGTGACCTGGTCGCCGAGGCGCGCGACGGCCGCCTCGATCCCGTGATCGGCCGCGACAGCGAGATCCGCCGTACCGTCCAGATCCTCATGCGCAAGACGAAGAACAACCCGGTGCTGATCGGTGATCCCGGCGTCGGCAAGACCGCGATCGTCGAAGGTCTGGCGCAGCGCATCGTGAACGGCGACGTGCCGGAGGGTCTGCGCGACAAGGTCGTCTTCGCGCTCGACATGGGATCGCTCGTTGCCGGGGCGAAGTACCGCGGTGAGTTCGAGGAGCGGTTGAAGGCGGTGCTCACCGAGGTGGTGGCGGCCGAGGGGCGCATCCTGCTGTTCGTCGACGAGGTGCACACCGTCGTCGGCGCGGGCGCGGCCGAAGGCGCGATGGACGCCGGCAACATGCTCAAGCCGATGCTCGCGCGGGGCGAGTTGCACATGATCGGCGCGACCACCGTCGACGAGTACCGCAAGCACATCGAGAAGGACGCGGCGCTCGAGCGTCGCTTCCAACCCGTGCTCGTCGACGAGCCGTCGGAAGAGGACGCGATCTCGATTCTGCGCGGGCTGCGCGAGCGGCTCGAGGTCTTCCACGGAGTGAAGATCCAGGACGGCGCGCTCGTCGCCGCAGTGACGCTCAGCCATCGCTACATCTCCGACCGTTTCCTTCCCGACAAGGCCATCGACCTCGTCGACGAGGCCTGCGCGATGTTGCGTACGGAGATCGACTCGATGCCCGCCGAGCTCGACGAGCTGACCCGGCGGGTCATGCGGCTCGAGATCGAAGAGGCCGCGCTCGCGAAGGAGGACGACGCCGCGAGCCGCCGGCGACTCGAGGAGCTCCGCAAGGAGCTCGCCGACCTGCGGGCCGAAGCCGATGCCATGCGCGCCCAATGGGAAGCCGAGCGCCAGGCGTTGCGACGGGTGCAGGAGCTGCGCGAGGAGATCGAGCGCGTGCGCCACGAAGCCGAGGAGGCCGAACGGGCGTACGACCTCAATCGCGCGGCCGAGTTGCGGCACGGCAAGCTCCCCGAGCTCGAGCGGCGGCTGCAATCCGAAGAGGAGCGACTGGAGTCACGTCAGGGACAGCGTCGCCTCCTGCGCGAGGTCGTGACCGAGGACGAGATCGCGCTGATCGTCTCTCGTTGGACCGGCATCCCCGTGAGCAGGCTGAAGGAGGGCGAGCGCGAGAAGCTGCTGCGCCTCGACGAGATCCTCCACGAACGGGTGATCGGCCAGGAGGAAGCTGTCTCGCTCGTCGCGGACGCGATCATCCGCGCCCGCTCCGGCATCCGCGACCCGCGGCGGCCCATCGGGTCGTTCGTGTTCCTCGGCCCGACCGGCGTCGGCAAGACCGAGCTGGCCAAGACGCTCGCCGAGGCGTTGTTCGACACCGAGGAGAACATCGTCCGCATCGACATGAGCGAGTACCAGGAGCGGCACACGGTGAGCCGCCTCGTCGGCGCGCCGCCGGGCTACGTCGGATATGAGGAAGGCGGTCAGCTCACGGAGGCCGTCCGTCGCAAGCCGTACTCGGTCGTGCTGTTCGACGAGATCGAGAAGGCCCACGCCGACGTGTTCAACACGTTGTTGCAGGTGCTCGACGACGGCCGTCTCACCGACGCGCAGGGCCGTACCGTCGATTTCCGCAACACCGTGATCATCATGACGTCGAACATCGGCTCGGAGTTCCTGCTCGAGGGCGTGACCACGAGCGGCGAGATCAAGCCGGAAGCGCGCGCGCTCGTGATGAGCGAGCTGCGCCGGCACTTCCGCCCCGAGTTCCTCAACCGCGTCGACGACGTCGTGCTGTTCAAGGCGCTGACCGAACCCGAGATCGAGCGGATCGTGGAGCTCATGCTCGACGATCTGCGCGGCCGCCTGTCGGAGCGCCGCATGAGCCTCGAGGTCTCCGACGCCGCCCGCCGCTTCATCGCCGAGCAGGGCTACGACCCGGTGTACGGAGCGCGTCCACTCCGCCGGTTCATCGCGCACGAGGTCGAGACACGAATCGCCCGAGCGCTCATCGGCGGCAACATCCTCGACGGCGCGACGGTGCGCATCGAACTGCGCGACAACGAGCTGGTCGTCACGTACGAGAACCCCGCCGAGACCCGCGAGCACGCGACGGCGGCAGCCTGACGAAGCGCTGACGACACGAGCGTCCTAGGACGCGAGCGCGTCCGCCGTGCGGTCGCACCGGCGACGGTCGAGCACGCGCTCGTACATCTCGACGTGGTCGTCGACGAAGCGATCGGCAGAGAACCGTCGCTCGACCGCGCGGCGGCACTCCGCACGCGCGATCTGATGCACACTGCGCACCGCGTCGACGAGCTCCTCCTCGCCGGCACGCAGGAATCCCGTCATGCCGTCGTCGACGATCTCGGGTGCTGCGCCGCACGGTGTCGCGACGACCGGAGTGCCGCACGCGAGCGCCTCGATCATCACCATCCCGAACGGCTCGGGCCACGCGACCGGGTTGAGCAGGCACGCGGCCTTGCCGAGGAGACCGAGCTTCTCTTCGCCGCCGACGTCGCCGAGGTACTCCACTTCGCCGCCGAGAAGCGGCTCCACAGCGTTCTCGAAGTACGCGCGTTCCGCCGGCTCGCTCATCTTCGCCGCGATCCGCAGCGGCACGCCGGCGGCTCTCGCGACCCCGATCGCCGTGTGCACGCCCTTGTCGGGGCTGAACCGTCCCATGAACAGCGCGTAGCGTCCATTGCCGTCGCCCGGCGGGTACGCATCGAGGTCGACTCCGTGGTGAATCACCGTGGCGATCGGCACATCACCGGCGGTCGACGCCTGATGGCGCGAGATCGCGACGAGCGGCACTCGCCTGGACGTGATGCGGTAGAGCGCCTGCGACTCCTCGTTGAACGGTCCGTGGTTGGTCGTGACGACCGTCGCGGGGACCGACCGCTGCGATGCGTACAACGGCCCGACGAGGGTGTGGTCGTGCACGACGTCGAACCGATCGGCGGCCTCGTACGCGTCGACCACGTGACGCAGCTCCGTGATCGTCGCGGCCCCGTCGAGCTTCGCAGCTCCGTCGTACGTCCACGAACGCCTCACCGGGCAGGTGCTGTCACCTGTGGTGTGCAGCAAGACGTCGTGCCCCCGCGCGGCCAGGCCGCGCGCCAAGGTGTCGACCACGGCCTCGATGCCGCCGTACGCAACCGGCGGCACCGGCAGCCACGGAGGCGCGATGAGCAGGATCCGCACGGCGGCGTCCTTCGTCTGCTGGTCGAGCCGGCGTCAGGCCGCGACGGCTTCAACAGTCAGGTAGTTGTGCACCGCGGTGACACCGGGTACCGACCACGCCGCTTTCTCCGCCGCGTGACGCTCCGCCCACGAGCGGACACGGCCGCTCAGGGTGACCTCGCTGCCGTTCACGGCGACGTCGATGTGCTGCGCGTCGATCGCAGCTTCGCGTTCGAACGCTTCTTCGATCTTGCGGCGCACGTCGCTCGGTTCCACACGCGGCTTCACGACGATCAGGTTCGAGATCCCTTTGACGCCCGGAAGATTGCGGACGGCCCGTTCCGCCGCGCGGCGCTGGTACTCCCACTCGACGTCCCCTTCGAGCGTGAGCCACCCGTTCTCGACGCGGACCTTGATCCGGTCGGACGGTACGAGCACGTTCCACTTCAAGACGTCGGCCGCCGCACGAGCGATGTCGGTGTCGCTGCGCTCGGTCGCCGGCTTCACCTCGAGCTCGTCGACGACGCCGCGCACGCCCGAGACGCGTTCGACGGTGCGCTCGGCCTGCCATTTCTCCGCGTACGAGCGCACCTCGCCCGTGAGCGTCACGATCCCGTCGAGCACCGCGACTCCGATGCGTCGCTCGTCGACGCTGGGTTCGAGCTCCAACTCGCGTTCTACATCGCGCCGAAGCTCACTGTCGGTCTTCATGGCTCTCCTCCACGGCGCTCGACACTCGATGCGGCGAGCCCGCACCGCGCGCACAACCATCACGAATGTTCCGAGCCGTCGCGGCGCAGACGCCTTGCCTTGAGTATGTTCACCGGCCGAGACCGCGGAACCACGTGGACGCGTAGTTCGCCAGGCCCGGTCAGTTGCCTGGTCAGCTGCCGGCTTCGAGCAGCTCCCAGCGCGACGGCTCGCCCTGTACCTCCCGCACGAGACCGCGGTGTTCGAGCGCGCGCAGGTGGGCCAGTGCCTCACCGACCGCGGCGCGGCGCATGAACCCTTCGATGCGGTTCCACGGCCGCGACCATCCCATGCGCGACGCGATGTCCCAGGCGCTCGTGGAGCCGTCGCGGATGGCCGCGACGACTTCGGCGAAGCGGGCCTCGTGGTGTGCCCGCAGCTGCGCGAGCCGTTCCGACAGGCCGACGAAACGGTGCTCGTGCGCGGGCAGCACCTCGTCGGCGTCGTACGCCTCGAGCTTGTCGAGCGACCGCAAGTAGTCGCCGAGCGGGTCGGCACCGGCCTGCGGGTGGAACGGGATGTTCGGAGTGATGCGCGGCAGCACGTGGTCGCCCGAGAGCATGAGGTCGAAGCCTGCCTCCCAGAAGCACAGATGCCCGGGCGAGTGGCCGGGCGTCCAGATCGCGGCGAGGTCGAAGCCCGGCACCTCCGGCTTGTCACCGTCCTCGACGAGCACGTCGGGCCGCACCGACTCCACGAGCGGCAGCACGGGCATCGACGCGTTCTGCAGCGTGGCCAATTCCTCCGGCGGCGCGCCCATGCGCCGCAACATCGCGCCCACCCGCTCGAGCAGGTCGGCCGGCTCCTCGTATCTGTCGTGGATCAGCGCGGCGTCAGCGGGATGCAGCGCGATCCACGCACCCGACACGTCGCGAACGCGACCGGCAAGGCCGTAGTGATCGGGGTGGATGTGCGTGACCATGACGCCCTGCACCTCGGCGACGTCGGAACCCAACTGGCGCATGCCCGCCGAGAGTGCGGCGAATGCGTCGTCGGTGTTCCATCCTGCGTCGACGAGGTACGGGCCGCGGTCGGTCTCGAAGACGTAGACGAACACGTACCGCAGCGAGTTGTTCGGCAGCGGCACGGGAATGCTCCACAGCCCCGGCCGCACACGCTCCACCGGCGGCAGCGGGCCGAGCGAGCCGGCAGGAGGGACCATGCCGTCAGCTTGTCACCGTGCGGTCGCCGGCCGCCAAGAACCCTGCCGACGTTGCGCCCGCGACACGTGGCCACCGCGTTCACGCGGCCGGACGGCCATACCGCGACCGGTGTCGGGCGTCCTAGCGTGCGCCCGTCGGGAGGAGACGAGATGGGAGAGACCGCGGAGTTCGCCCTGTACGACGAGCGCGTCGCGGCGGGGCTCCAGGGCAGCGCGGCGGCCGGAGGGGGCCTCCCCGCGTTCCTCGACATCCATCACTCGTCGGTCGGCCCCGGGACGCTCACCGCGCGGATCGAGACCAGGCCCGAGCTCATGACGCCGTTCGGCAATCTGCACGGCGGGGTGCTCGCGGCGCTGTGCGACCACGTGCTCGGCACCGTCTGCTACCCGGTGATCCCGCGCGGTGCATGGGCCGCGACGACCGAGTTCAAGGTGAACTACCTCGCGCCGGTGACGTCGGGCGCGTTGCAGGCGACGGCCACCATCGTCTCGATGACGAAGCGGACTGCGGTCGTGCGCATCGACGTCGTCAACGACGGCCGGCCGGTCTGCATGGCGCAAGGGACCGTTCTCATCATGGCCCCGAAAGGTGAATGAGCCCCGATGCGCGTCGTTCGCACGCTCGTGCTGCATGGCCCGCGCGACCTGCGCCGGTGCGCGCTCCCGTTCCCCGTGACCGGTGACGACGACGCGGTGCTGCGCGTGGAGGCATGCGGGTTGTGCGGCACCGACCACGAGCAGTTCACGGGCGAGCTGTTCCCCGGTTTCCCGTTCGTGCCGGGTCACGAGTCGGTCGGGGTCCTCGAACACGTCGGCGATGCGGCCGCGAGACGGTGGGGAGTCCGCACCGGCGATCGGGTCGCGGTCGAGGTCTTCCTGTCGTGCCGCGAGTGCGACGCATGCCGAGGCGGCGAGGCGCGCCGGTGTATCCGCCACGGCCTCGCCGACATGTACGGCTGCGTCCCGGTCGAGCGCGAACCGGGGTTGTGGGGCGGCTACTCGCAGTACCAGTACCTGGCTTCGGATTCTGTGCTGCTCCCGTTGCCGCCCGGACTCGAGCCCACCGTCGCGACGCTGTTCAACCCTGTGGGTGCCGGGATCCGGTGGGCGGTCACGGCACCCGGCACCTCTGCAGGCGATCTCGTGGCGGTGCTCGGACCGGGCGTGCGAGGGCTCTCCGCGTGCGCGGCGGCGAAGGAGGCCGGTGCGTCGTTCGTCATGGTCACCGGGCTGGGGCCGCGCGACGCTCCACGCCTCGAGGCGGCGCGCGACTTCGGCGCCGACGTGGTGGTCGACGTCGCGACGACCGATCCCGTCAGGGCGTTCCGTGACGCGACCGGTGGCGCGCTCGCCGACGTCGTGGTCGACGTCACCGCGAAGGCGCCGGCCGCGTTCGCACAGTCGCTGAAGCTCGCACGGCCCGGCGGCACGGTGGCGGTTGCCGGCACCCGCGGCACCGACGCGACGCCCGGATTTCATCCTGATCATCTCGTCTACAAGGAGTTGCGCATCGTCGGCTGCCTCGGCGTCGACACCGCGTCGTACCGCGCCGCGATCGAGCTCATCGCGTCGCGGCGGTACCCGTTCCACTCGCTTCCCCGCCGCGTCACGGGTCTCGACGGGACGGCCGACCTGTTGCGGTCGATGGCCGGCGAGGCCGACGCTTCGCCGCCGGTGCACGCGGTCATCGCGCCCTGGGAATGACCGTCTCGACGCGAAATCCACACGGGGTCGGGTCAGTGTCGACGCGGCACCTCGCGCAGGTGCGGCGGGTCGACGTCGCGCACGTCCCGGGCCGAGAACAGTCTCGGGAGCTCGTAGCCGTCGGCCCGGCGGCGCAGGCGGTACCGGATGCCCTCCCCGTCGCGAACGACGTCGGCAACCTCGAACCCGCCGACCCAGTGGTCGCCGTCGAAGCGGCACCGCACCTCGACCCCGTCGAGCCGGATCACGTGACCGGAAACGGCGGGATGCTCCGGCGGGATCTCCCGCGCCGGCGCGCTCTCGGAGGGCTCGGGCACCGGCGCGGCACCGGCCTCCACGTGACCACCGACGACCTTGAGGCCGCCGGGCCGCTCCGGCGTGTCGGCGGTGGCCCCGGCGTCGAGCCTGTCGACGAGGCGCTCCGACAGGTCCGCGACGGCGTCGAGCAGGGCCATGCGTTCGGCCCGGTTCAACTGCACCGTCTGCACCGCGAGGTCGCACGTCTGCCCGACCCGGTCCAACGCCCGCTCGAACTCGGCCACCCGCGCGCCGAGCTGCGATCCGACGTCGCCGAGCTGGGCCAGCGCGCCGGTCTCCGCGTGTTCGCGGGCCTCGAGGCGCGTCTGCAGTCGCTCGTCGAGCTGCGCGAGCACCTCCTCGAGCGCGGCGCGCATCTCGGATCGTGTGGTGTCGAGCTCGGCCCGGACCGCCGCCAGCAGCTCCGAGCGCGCCCGCTTCCGTCCGAGTCCCATCAGGTGCCCGCCTCTACTGCCGGCCCGACGCGAGGAACGCGAGGAACGTGTGCCGGGCCGCAACCGCCCGACACGCACAACCATGTCCGGCGACCCTACGCCCGTGTGCACGATCTGGCGCGGCACACCGGGGTTGCAACCGCGTGAACGCCAACCGGGCGCCACGCCCCGGGACCGTGCGGCCGCGTCCCGTCGTCGGCGCTGCCCGAGTCTCCTGGGAACGACAGGTGACGCGGGCCTATCGTGAGCACCCGAAGCGCACGCCGATCGGAGCGGCACCCGGGGGGAGAAGCCGATGCAGAGGTTCTGGTCCAACCTCGCCGTTCAACTCGGCAAGCGGGCCGGCCTGGTCTCGGTCGTAGGTCTCATCGTCACGGTCGCTCTAGGTCTCGGGATCGCGAACCTGAAGTTCCAGACCGGCCAGGACAGCTACCTCAACAAAGGCGAGCGCGTCTACAAGGACAACGTCGTCTACCAACGCCTCTTCGGCGGTCAGGCGATGCTCACCGTGATCACGGCCAAGCCGGGGCACACCGTGGACGAGCTGCTCGACGCGGCCGGGCAGCAGAAGCTGACCGCGCTGCACGACAAGCTCGTGGCGAGCGGGCAGCTGCACGGCGTGATCACGCCGGTCACGATCCTCGAGTTCTCCGACCGGCTCGTCGCCTCGCCCAACGGCGACCCGACACAGAGCGTCGCCGCCAAGGCGCTGTTGACCGCGCAGGCCAAGGAGCCACCCGGGTCGCCCGGCGCGGCCGCCCGCGGCAAGGACGCCACCACGACGCTCACGCGACTCAACGCGATCCCGCCCGCACAGCGAACGCTGCAAAACCCCGAGTGGGTGAAGTTCCTCCTCTACGACAACCAGGGCAAGATCCGCAAGCCGCTGCGATCGTTCATCCTCGACGACCGCCACATGCAGGTCATCACGCGCCTTCAGGGCAACGAGTCGATCGACAAGGAAGGCGCGGTCGCGACCTTCGTGAAGCGCGAGGCCGACAAGGTCACGTTCCCGAACGCGACGACGGTGACGACCGGCTCGTCGATGCTCCTGAAGGACATCAACGACTATCTGCGCGGCGGCATGTTGACCCTCGGCGCGATCGCGGTGGCGATCATGACGCTCATCCTGCTCGTGCTCTTCGACGTGCGGTGGCGCCTCCTGCCCCTCGCCGTCATCCTCGTCGGCGTCGTGTGGGCCTTCGGCCTTGCGGGGTATCTCGGCATCCCGTTGACGATCGTCACCATCGCCGGCCTGCCGGTCATGCTCGGGATCGGCATCGACTACGCGATCCAGATGCACGCCCGCGTCGAGGAGGAAGCCGTGATCGGGCGGGCCGATCACCCGATCCAGGAGACCGCCCGCAACCTCGGGCCCGCACTGCTCGTCGTCACGTTCGACGCCATCTTCGCCTTCTGCGCGCTGCGCTTCGCGAAGACGCCGATGCTGCGCGACTTCGGGCTGCTGCTCGCGGTCGGCATCGCGGTCATCTGTCTGTGCTCGATCATCCTTCCCCTCGCGATCCTCGGGATCCGCGAGTTCAAGTCGCCGACGCGCACGGGCGACTACAGCGAGGGGCCGCTCGGCCGGTTCGTGGTCTGGCTCGGCGGCATCCCGGCGCGCGCGGCCGTGTTCCTCGCGGTCGCCAGCGTCATCGTCTTCATCGCCGGAGCCCTGGTCGAGGACAAGCTCGTGCTCCAGACGGATCCCATCCAGTGGGTCAACCCGCACGCGCAGACGACCAAGGACATCCACGAAGTCGAGCACCAGGCCGGCGGCACGAGCGAGCTCGGCGTCTACGTCACGAGCCACGACGTCTTCACCGACGAATTCGTCGCCTTCGCGCACCGGTTCACCGCGCAACAGCTCGCCAAGTACCCGGGAAGGCTGCTCACCGGATCGAGCATCGAGACCGCAGTCGGCGATCTGATCGACGACATCCCGGGCGCGACCGATATCCCGCCGACGGGGGCGGACGTCCGCGCCGCGTTCGACGCCGCGCCCCGCGACCTCCAGTTGTCGTCGGTGAGCGCCAACAACAGTGCATTCAACATCGTGCTGCGCACCGGCCCCGGGTCGCTCGACCTGCGTGCCCCGATCGTGCGCGAGATACGCAACGACACGCGCGCACCCGCCGGTATCCGAGCGACACCGTCGGGGCTCGCGGTCGTCGGCGTCGGTCTGCTCGACAACCTCAAGGCGAACCGCGTGCTCCTCACCTATCTCGCGGTGCTGTTCGTCTTCCTCTTCCTCGCAGTTCGGTTGCGATCCGTGATCCGGTCCCTGTTGTCACTGGTACCGGTCGGCATCGCGGTGGGCACCGCGTCGCTGGTCGCGTACGGGTTGAGCCTCAAGCTCAGCCCGATGACCGCGGTCGGCGGCCCGCTCGTCGTCGCCGCGTGCACGGAATTCACCTCGCTGATCCTGCTGCGCTTCGTCGAGGAGCGGCGGCGCGGCTTCGAGCCGCGTGAGGCGGTCGACATCGCCGCCTCGCGCACGGGCCGCGCGTTCGTCGTGTCGGCGCTCACTGCGATCGTCGGCGTGGCCGTGCTCTCCTTCTCGTCATTGCCGTTGCTGCGCGACTTCGGGCGCATTGTCGCGATGAACGTCTTCGTCGCGCTGTTGAGCGCGCTGGTCATCCTTCCGCCGATGCTCGTGTGGGCCGACAAGCGCAACTGGGTGTCGCGCGGGTTGATCAAGCCCGAGGAGCCGTTCATCCCGACGCCGCCGGCGGGAACGCCACAGACGGTTCGCTGACACCCCGCGGCATACGGAGAAGGATTTCCGGGTACCCTGCGGTCCAATTGGGGTCGGGCGCGCGTGCCGCAGGCCGCGCGCCGTTTGCAAAGGGGCAAAGACATTGGGGTCACTCTCGCTTCGGCGGTTCGGTTCGCGCGCGCTCTTCGGAGCGCTGTTTGCGGCGGTACTCGGGTTCGCCGGGCTCGGCACACCGAGCCCGGCGGGAGCCGTGGCACCGCCCGGGTCCGAAGGTGTGGTCGTCGACGGGTGGGGCGGGCTGCACGTCGTCAGCTACGGCACGAGCCCGACCATCAACAGCTTCACTTCGGTCGACTACTGGAAGGGTTGGGACATCGTGCGTGGGGTCGCGCTGCGCGCCGCGAACCCGACGACGTGCGCGTCGTTCGGCGGCTACACGCTCGACGGTTGGGGCGGCCTTCATCCGTTCGGCATCAACGGCAGTGCGCCGCCGTCGAAGCCGACCGACGGGCCCTATTGGAAGGGTTGGGACATCGCGCGCAACGTCGCGCTCGTTCCCGTGAACCCGCGCAACGCCGACAGCCCGCCCGCGGGCGGCTTCGTGCTCGACGGATTCGGCGGTCTCCACTACTTCACGATCGACGCCACCGCGCCGGCGCCCGTCGTCACCGGCGGCCCGTACTGGCCCGGCTGGGACATCGCGCGCGGCGTGATCATCCTGACCGACCCGACACAGCCGACGACCGCGCTCGCGTACCGCGGCGGATACGTCATCGACGCGTGGGGCGGCATGCACCCGTTCGCGGTCAACGGCCGGTCGCCTGACCCGGTCACCAGCTCGTCCTACTGGCCCGGCTGGCAGATCGTCCGCGGCGGCACCGCGCTGCCCGGGTCGAACGTCAACGGCGGCTTCACCCTGGACGCCTGGGGCGCGGTGCACCCGTTCGTCCTCGGGTCCGGGCCGGGGCCGTCGGTGTCCCAGGTGAGCGGCGGCTTCTACGCGCCGGGCTGGGACATCGCCCGAGGAATCTCGATGAAGCAGAAGAAGGTCTGCCCGTAGCCCACGCCCGCCTGGGCAACGCGAAGCTGGAGGAACGCGCGAGCCCCGAAGGGCTCGCGCATTCCTAACATTTCGCACACGTGGCCCCAACCTTCGCGGCGCAGCGTTGTCACAGGCGCTCGTCAGGAGGAGCGATGCGATCTCGGCACTCACGCGCCGTCGCGGTCGGCGCGGTGGTCACCATCGCGGCATTGGCCGTGACCGCCTGCACCGGCGGCAGTGGCAAGGGCGCACGGAGCAGCGCGACGACGCGGGCTCCGTCGCAGGCGGCCGGCATCCAGGCCATCCGTCACATCGTCGTCATCATGCAGGAGAACCGGTCGTTCGACTCCTACTTCGGGACGTTCCCCGGCGCCGACGGCATCCCGATGCGTGACGGCGTCCCGACCGTGTGCATTCCCGACCCCGCGCGCGGCTCGTGCGCCCGGCCCTCGGTAGACCACGCCGACGTCAACGGAGGCGGCCCCCACAGCGAGGCCAACGCGGTCGCCGACGTGAACGGCGGGAAGATGGACGGCTTCATCGGCCAAGCCGAGAGCGGACGCCGCGGCTGCCTCGACGTCACCAACCCCGCGTGTACGAACTCGGCGACGCCCGATGTCGTCGGCTACCACACCGGCTCCGACATCCCGAACTACTGGTCGTACGCACGGAACTTCGTGCTGCAGGACCACATGTTCGAGCCCAACGCGTCGTGGAGCCTGCCCGAGCACTTGTTCCAGGTGTCGGAGTGGTCGGCCAACTGCTCCCGACACGACGACCCGACCAGCTGTGTGAACGCGCTCCAGTCGCCGGGGCTGCCGCCCGACCAGGCCGCGCTGCGACGCAACGGCGCACCCGGACGACCGCCGATCTACGCGTGGACCGACTTGACGTACCTGCTGCACAAGAACAACGTCCCATGGGGCTATTACGTCGTCACCGGCACGGAGCCCGACTGTCAGGACGACGCGGCGGTGTCGTGCGCGCCGGTGCGGCAGAACGCGCGCACACCGGGAATCTGGAATCCGCTGCCGTTCTTCGACACCGTCCGCCAGGACGGCGAGCTGCGCAACATCCAGACCGTCGACAACTTCTACGCGGCGGCCAAGAACGGAACACTGCCCGCGGTGTCGTGGATCGCGCCGTCGGGCGCGGTGAGCGAGCACCCGCCCGCGACCGTGAGCGCGGGCCAGTCGTACGTCACGAGCCTCGTGAACGCGGTGATGCGCAGCCCCGACTGGACCTCCACCGCGATCTTCCTCGCCTGGGACGACTGGGGAGGCTTCTACGACCACGTCGTGCCGCCGAAGGTGGACCAGAACGGTTACGGCCTGCGCGTACCGGCCATCGTCATCAGCCCCTACGCGAAGAAGGGCTTCGTCGATCACCAGAGGTTGAGCTTCGACGCGTACGTGAAGTTCATCGAGGACGTGTTCCTGCACGGCCAGCGGCTCGATCCGCGCACCGACGGCCGTCCCGACCCGCGACCGACGGTGCGCGAGGACGTGAAGATCCTCGGCGACCTGGCCGCGGACTTCGACTTCTCCCAGCCGCCGCAGCCACCCATGGTGCTGCCGGTACATCCCGCGACGACCCTGACCCGGCGCGGCGCCGGATAACCCTCGCTTCGCGCCCCCCGTGTAAGCAAGAGTTCACACCTGCGTCGACGCGATGCCGGCGCACGGCCACGTCGGGCGGGCAGACGATTCGTCGTCGACCAGGGGGACGTCACGTGAAGCGCAGGCGCATTCGGCTCGGAATCGTGATCGGGACGGTGTTCGTGGTGGCGGCATCCGTCGCCACCGCGGCCGGCGCGAACCCCGGCGCCTCGAACCGGGGTCGGATCGGCCCGGCGCTCCGAATCACGCCGAACGGACGGCGCCTGTCCCCCGTCGGGCGTACGACACAGCTCGGTGACCTGCCGACCGGCGGCGCGCTCACCCGCGACGGTCGCTTCTACTGGGCCGTCGACTCCGGGCACGGCCACAACGACGTGCGCGTCGTCGACGTCGCGTCGGGCGAAGTGGCGCAGGTGCTGCCGCTTCCCGGCGCCTACGGCGGCATCGCCTTCAGTCCCGACGGCGGGACCGCCTACATCTCCGGCGAGCCGCGCGGCAACATCACACCGGTAGGTCCGACGCTCGCCGACAAGGGCGACGCGGTGCACGTGTTCCGCGTCGACCAGAGCACCGGTCGCGGCACGGAACAGGACCCGATCCCGCTGCCATCCGCGAGCGGTGGTCACCTCGCGTGGCCCGAAGGGCTGCGCGTCACTCCCGACGGACGCACCCTGCTCGTCGCGCTGAACCAGGCGAACAACGTCGCGATCGTCGACCTCACAACACCCGCGCACGCCACCCGCGTGGTGCCGGTGGGCAAGTTCCCGTACGACGTGGCCGCAAGCGTCGACAGCCGCACGGCGTACGTCAGCAACGAGCTCGACGGCACGATCTCGGTCGTCGACGTCGCCGCCGGACGCGTCACGGCCACGATCGGTGTCGGAGGTTCGCGAGGCAACCTCGAGGCCCATCCCGAAGGTCTCCTCGTCGACCCGCACCGGCCACTGCTGTACGTCGCGGTCACCAACCGCGACTTCGTCGCGGTGATCGACACGACGACCCGCGCCGTGCAGCGCTACGTGTCCGTCGGACGCCCCGAAGCGATCGGCACCGCACCCGTGGCGCTCGCCGAGAGCCCCGACGGCGGCACGCTGTACGTGGCCGACAGCGGCGAGGACGCGGTCGCGGCGATCTCCCTCAGCGCGCGCCCGCAGCACGGGCGCGCCGCGCCCGGCGCCATCCGTGGGCTCGGCGCGTTCGAGCTCATCGGCCGGCTGCCCACCGCGGCGTACACGTCCTCTGTCGCGGTCACGCCCGACGGCGAAGACCTCGTGTGGCTCGCGGCGAAGGGCTTCGGCGCCGGCCCCAACCCCGACTACGGCGTCAACTTCGCCCACAGCGAGGCCGCGCCCTACGGCAGCTACGTGATCGACAAGCTGCTCGGGTCGCTCGGCGTGCTGGACCGCCCCACCGACCGCCGGATCCGTGCACTCACGGAACGCGCCGACGAGCAGGTGCGGCCGGCGAACTGGCGCCCCGCGCCGGACAGGACGGTGGTGCAGGCGCCGGGCGGCGGCCCGAGCGCACAGATCAAGCACGTCTTCTACATCGTGCGCGAGAACCGCACCTACGACCAGATCTTCGGTTCCGACGCTCGCGGCGACGGTGATCCGAAGCTCGAGGTGCTCGACGACAACGGGCGACCCGGCCCCGCCGGCGGTGTCACACCGAACGCACACGCGCTCGCGCGCCGCTTTCCGCTGCTCGACCACTTCTACGCGGACAGTGAAGTCAGCGTCGACGGGCACGTGATCACCTCGAGCTCGTACGCGATCGACTTCGTGCAAAAGGCGCTGCACGCGGACTATTCCGGCCGTGGCCGCACGGACAACGCCGGCCAGACCCCGGAGACGTTCCCGCCGAACTACGCCGTGTTCGACCAGGCGACGCGCCAGAACGTCTCGTTCACGAATTTCGGCGAGTTCTCCGCCGGTCTGGGCAACGACGGCCGCCCCACATACGCCAACGTCAACAAGAACCAGGACTTCGGGTACCCGTTCCACTTCGGCTGCGACGGCACGTTCCCGAACTTCGCCTGCAGCACCGACTCCGGGCATCCGGGACAGCCCGGCGATCCCGGCACGAGCCGGTACGACCACTTCCAACAACGCTTCGACCAGTGGGTCGCGGGCGGCGTCGACCGGGTGCCGTCGTTCGTGTACCTCACACTGCCCAACGACCACACCAACGGCGCCGCGCGGGGCAAGCCGACGCCGAAGGCGTTGGTGGCCGACAACGACCTGGGTCTCGGCCAGATCGTGCAGCTCATCAGCCACTCGCCGGTGTGGCACGACAGCGCGATCTTCGTGCTCGAGGACGACTCGCAGGACGGCGCCGACCACGTCGACGCGCACCGGATGCCCGCCTTCGTGATCTCGCCGTACAGCCAGCGAGGCGCGGTCGTGCACACGCGTTACGACCAGTACAGCGCGCTGCGAACCGCGGAGATGATGCTCGGGCTGCGCCCACTGTCGTTGTTCGACGGGCTCGCGACACCGATGTACGACGCGTTCACGTCGACGCCCGACTTCACGCCGTACGACGCGATCACACCGCAGCAGCCGCTCGACGAGCGCAACCCCGTGCAGACTGCAGCGGCGTCCGTATCGGTGGCAGCGCTGCCGGGGCTCGACCGCGGCCGCCCGTCCACGACCGCGGGCGTCCAGGCCCAGGCGCTGGCCGCCGACCTGCCGTTCGACCACGTCGACCTCGTCCCGCAGGAACTGTCGGACCAGGTGCTGTGGCACACGGTCTACGGATGGGACTCGACGCCGCCGAGCCCGGGCCCGGGCGCGTCAGCCGCGGAGCACGCCCGCGCGTTGCTCGCGCTGGACACGTGGCGGAGCCGGGGCGACATCGGCGCCGCGCTCGCCGGCGCCGCCCCGGCGGTCACCGCGGACGGCGACTGAACCGCTCGCGCCACGGCACAGGAGGTCCGCCCGCCCGGGCGCACGGCACTGTGACAACGTGGAGCGCGTGACGCTCGAACGCACACGGAGCGCGGGCACGACGACCTCCGCGGAAGCGTCACACGGTCTTCGCGACCGGCTGCGCACGTGGCGGGAGGAGTCGTTCGGCCCTGCATCGGAGCGACCGTTCCGGCGCCGGCCCGTCGACGCGCTCCGGCTCGTGCTCGCCACGGCTGCGTTGATCCTTCTGTCGTTGCACGCCAACACCGTGCCGCGCGGCGAGCAGGGCCTGTTCACGTACTTCAACTCCCTGCCCGAAGGGCTGCTCCCGCTGTTCCGCGGCCTGTACGCCGGGGGCACGCTGTGGGCGGTCGGGCTCGTGGTGCTGGCCGCCGTCGCGGGACGCCGTCTGCGCCTCGCGCTCGCGATGTTCCTCAGCGGTGCAGCGGCCTGGGCCGCGGCCCGCATCATCGGCCAGATCGTCGTGCTCGACGAGTCGTTGCGCCGGAGCCTGCACGTCGTCACGCGTCTCTCGGGCACCACACCGCACTTCCCGGCTGCCCGCGTCGCGATCGTCGCCGCCATCCTCGCCGCGGCCTCGCCGTACCTCACCCGGCCGACACGCCGGATCGGCGGCGTGTTGATCGTCGGGCTCGGCCTGGCGGCGATGTACCTGGGAAGCGCGTATCCGCGTGACGTGATCGCCGGCGCGATCCTCGGTTGGGGGGTCGCGGCCGCCGTCGCGTTGATCTTCGGTTCACCGGGCGGCCGGCCGACGGTACGGCAAGTCACCGCGTCACTGCGGCAGATGGGACTGGACGTGTCCGGGCTGCACCTCGCGACCGCCCAGCCGTCCGGCTGGACGTTGCTGTTCGCGCACGACGAGCGCGGGCCGTTGCGCGTCCGGGTCATGGGACGCGACGACACCGACGCGCAGCTCCTGGCGAAGATCGTCCGCGTCATCCTCTACAAGGACTCGGGGCCGCCGATCACCGCGACTCGCGTCCACCAACTGCAGCTGCAGGCGCTCTCGATGCTGCTCGCTGGCAATGCCGGCGCGCGCGTGCCCGAGGTCGTGCGGGTCGGCAAGGCCGGCCCCGGTGCTGCCCTGCTCGTGGCGCGAGCACCGGAGGGCACGCGTCTCGACCGCGCCCGCCACGACGAAATCACCGACGTTCAGCTCGACTCGTTGTGGGAACAGGTCTTGCTCCTGCACAGTGCCGGTGTCGTGCACGGGCGCTTGAACGCCGCCCACGTCGTGTTGGCGGCCGACGGCCCGGCGATCACGGGGTTCGAACGGGCCGCGCTCTCAGCCGCCTCCACCCGGCGTGCACGCGACGTCGCCGAGCTTCTCGCATCGACCGCCGCGCTCGTCGGCGACGCGCGCGCGGTAGCCGCGTGCCAACGCGTCATGGGGGCGGATGCCATCGCCGAAGCTCTGCCCGTGTTGCAACCGGAGGCTCTGGACCGCGAGACACGCGGCGGATTCAGCGCCCGCCGGCGCGAGCTCGACGCGCGCCTTGCCGGACTGCGGGAGCTCGCCGCGCACGCGGCCGGCGTGGATCCGCCGGCCCTTCAGGAGCTGCGCCGGATCAGCGGCACGAACTTCGCGCTCGCGATCGGCACCTTGGTCGGGATCGGTGCGCTGCTGGGCCAGCTCGGCGAGCCCGAGCCGCTCTGGCACGCACTTGGCAACGCGCAGTGGAGCTGGCTGGGTCTCTCGCTCGCGTTGTCGCTGGCGACGAACATTCCGTACGCGGTTGCGTTGATGGGCTGCGTACCGATCCGCCTGCCGCTCTGGCCGGCGACGGAGTGCCAGGTCGCGATGTCGTTCTCCAATCTCGCGATCCCTGTCGTCGGCGGCGACGCGATCCAGATCCGGTTCCTCCAGAAGCAAGGCGTCGATCTCGCGTCGGCGGTTGCGGCCGGAGGGCTCCTCAACACGGTCGGCAACACCGTGGTGCAGGTCGCCTTGTTCGCGATTGCCCTCGCGGTCACGCCCGACCGTCTCTCGTTCAGCCTGTCCAACGTCGACACCAACACGGTCGTGAAGTACTCGCTCGGCATCGTGTTCACGGTCCTCGTCGTCACGGGCGTCGTCTCCGCCGTGAGGCAACTCCGCGAGCGGTTGTTCCCGCGCATCGCACGCGCGGTCGGAACGATCTGGGCAGTGTTGCGCTCGCCCGAGCGACTCACGCTCCTCGTCACGGGGAACATCGTCGTGGCGGTGCTGTACGCATACGTTCTCGACGCCGATCTCCTCGCGTTCGGCGCCCATGTGTCGTTCTGGACGCTGCTCGCGCTGAGTATCGGTGTCGGCACCCTTGCCGCGCTCGTTCCCATCGCGGGCGGAGGAGCCGCCGTGTCGACGGTGGGCATGACCGGCGCGCTGACTTCCATCGGCGTGTCGCAACCGGTTGCCATCGCGGCGGTGCTCATCAATCAACTCGTGGTGTCGTACCTTCCCGCCCTGCCGGGATGGGTGGCCACACGCGACATGATCCGCCGCGACTACCTCTAGAGCGCTCGACCCCGGGGTTGACACGGGACCTGGGGAGGCTCACAGTCGTCCGTAGTACCGGCGGGATGGAGATGCTCCAGCACGGCTTCATCATGAAGCCCTGCGGCGCCAGGTTGGCGTGCACATCTCATGGGCGGTGTCGCGGGTTCCGGTGACAGCCGTCGTCCGCTGCTTTCGACGCGCGCTCGCGGACCGACCCGGTGCTGCGCGCGAGCGCGTCCTTGTCATCGGACAGAGGGGTGGGAGATGCGAGTCATTCATGCAACGGTCAGCCGTGTGAAGCCGGGCCGTCAGAACGACGCGGTGGGGATGGCGGTCGAGGCCGGGAAGCTGCTGACGCGGCACGGCGCCGAGACGTGCCGGCTGTTCGTCGCCGGTCCGGCGGGCGAAGCGAGCGGGACGCAGGTCCTGGTAGCCGAGTTCGCGAGCAGCGAGGCCTGGGGAATCTGGTCGGACGAGCTGGAGAAGGACCACGAGACCGAGCTCCTCATGGAGCGCGTCAGCCGTGAGGACAGCCCGGTGGTGATCGAGTCGCAGGGCCTCGGGGCCCAGCTCCTGGACCGTCCCACTGACAAGCGGGGCCGGATCGTCGAGGCGTACATGTCGAGAGTGACTCCCGGTCGGCTCGAGGACGCGATGGGACTCGCCAACGACGTCTTCGAGTTCGTCGAGACGAATGGCGCGGTCAACGGGCAGTTGATGGTGCAGATGCTTGCCGGCTCGCAGACCGACCTGCTGCTCGCCACGTGGGAGCTCCCGGACATGCGCACGCTCGGCCGGATCGGCGACCTGTACATGTCCGACGCGAAGGGTCTGGAGATCATGGCCCGGGTCACGGGCGCCGACAGCCCGATCACCACCGTGTCGAGCGGGGTCTACACCGAGATCCCGATCTAGCGACGAGCACTCGGGGTTCAACGCGGCAGCGAGTGCCGGACACCGGCGCTCGCTGTCGCGTGGCCTCGGCTCAGCGTCGCGCGAGAAACGCGTCGACGGTCTCGCACATGAACGCGACGCCGTCGTCGTCGATCGCGTGGTTCATCGGCAGGATCAGCCCCGTCTCCATCACGCGGTCTGCGTTCGCAAGGCCGCTCGGCGCGATCCGGTGGGCGATCCTGCGGAACGCGGGCTGCCGCGTCGCGTTCCCCGTCCATACCATGCGCGTGTCGACGCCGTGCGACTCCATGTGCTGCTGGAGCTCGGCCCGTCGGATGCCCGACTCCGGCTTGATCATGATCGGGAACATGTGCCACGCGGTGTCGACATGAGGCGTGGTGCGCGGGAGCACGAAGGCGTCGGGGTGCCGGCCGAAGTGCGCGGCGAGCAGCTCGAAATTGCGCTTCCGGCGGGCGAGATTGTCGGCCAGCTTCTCCATCTGCACGACCCCGAACGCGGCGGAGAGCTCCGACGGCTCGAAGTTCCAACCAAGCTCGTCGAAGATGAAGAGGTCGTCGTACTCCAAGCCGTCGATCTCCGAGAAGAAGCGCGTCTCACCCTTGCGCGACCCGAAGAACTTCACCTCGCTGCGCCGCCCCCAGCGTCGAAGCAAGAGTGCCCGGTCGACGAGGTCGTCCCGGTCGAGGCAGATCATTCCGCCCGTGCCGGCGGCGGTGATGATGTGGGACAGCGCGAAGCTCGTCAGCGAGATGTCCGCACGCGTGCCCGTGGGTGTGCCGCGCAACGTCGCGCCGAGACAGTCGCAGCTGTCCTCGACCACCGACAGCGAGTGCCGGTCGGCGATCTCGCGGATCCGATCCCAATCAGGACAGTTGCCGATCAGGTTCGGCGCGAGGATGGCCCGGGTCCGCGGCCCGACCGCGCCCTCGATCTGCTCGACGTCGATCTGATAGGTGTCCACCTCGACATCGACGAAGACGGGTACCAGCGCGGCCCGCACCAGTGGCGCGATGTCGGTGGAGAACGTCACCGCGGACGTGATCACCTCGTCCCCGGGAGCCAAGTCGAGGAGCTCGACCGCGAGGTACAGCGCAGACGATCCCGAGTTGCACATCACCCCGCGTCGCTTGCCGAACGTCGCCGCGACCAGACGTTCGAGCTCGCGCACGTGCTTACCGATCCGCAGCGCAGTCGCGCCGCCGCGCAACACCGACACGACGGCCTCGATCTCGCCCTCGTCGTGGACGCTCCCCGCGTACTCGATGCGCCGCACGCCGCGAACCTCCACAAGCCGGACTTGACTGAATCAAGCTAGGTCGCGAGCTTGACTGAGTCAACCCGCCTCCGCCATCGCGCCTGCCGCCTAGCGTGGGCCCGTGCGCTCGCGGCTCGCGTCCGACGTCGAGGTCGAGGCCTGGCAGGCCGACGGCTGGGCTCTCGTCGAGGGCCTCGTCGGCACCGACGAGATCGACGCGGCGACGGTCGACCTCGCGGCGATCTTCCCGACCGCGGAGCAGTACCGCGCGGATCCCGCGGGCGAGACCGAGCGCCGGCTCGGTGTGCCGCCGCCGACCCGCGAGGTCTACACGTGGCCGCCGGACGGCCCGGGCTTCCGCCCGGAGCAGCACCGCTGGCAGGCGCTGTTCCCGTTCCCAGGCAGCGGCGCGCTGAACCTGCTGTGCGTGCACCCGTCGATCGTCGACTTCATGGAGCGCGCGCTCCAGACACCCGACATCCGGATCTACCAGGCCGCGATGTCGGCGAAGTACGCAGGATTCACGAACTACGAGCAGCCCATGCACACCGACCGTAACCACTCGTGGCTTCCCCCGCGGCCGGGGCCGCCATGGTGGCACGTCGAATCCTTCTTGTATCTCTGCGACGTCACCGACGGCAACGCTCCCACGCATCTCGTATGCGCCGCCGACTCCGCCGGGCGCGATCCGACGGCGCCGCTGATCATGCCCGGCCGCGATCCCGACATCTACGCCGCCGAACGGGCCGCGACGGGCGTGCGCGGCTCGTTGCTCGCGTATCGGTCCGACGTGTTCCACCGGGGCGTCGATCTCGTCGAGCCCGGTGGCGCGCGCTTCTTGCTCAACTGCAGCTACAAGGTCGCCGCGCTCGACTGGATCGGATACCACTCGATGCAATCGCGCGCGACGTCGCTCGACTGGGACGCGTTCGTCGAGCGCGCCTCGCCGCGGCAACTCGAGCTGTTCGGGTTCCCGCCGCCCGGCCATCCCGTTTGGGACGCGGAGATGCTCGACGCCACCGCGCGCCGGTATCCGAAGCTGGATCTCTCGCCCTGGCGGGCCGCGGCGGCCGGCGTTCGCGAGGTTTGAACCGGCGGCGTGGCCCGCGATGGTCGTGTACCTTCGCCGGGCAACGGTCGCGGCTCCGGGTACCGGCGGCGCGTGTGGGGGGATGCCATGCAGGCGCGAGCGGCCCGACGGCGGGGGGCAACGCTTCGGCTCACGGTCGCGCTCGCCTGCTCGGCGGTCGTCGCGGTCGCGACCACCACCGCGGTCGGTGCCGGCGGCGGGGCCGCCAACACACGGCTCGGACCTTGGGACTGGCCGACATACGGCCACGACGCCCAACACACCTTTCACGGCCGAACCACGTTGACGCGTGAACGCGCGCAATCACTGCGACAGGCATGGATGTTCCCCACCGGTGACGCGGTCACCGCCACGCCGACCGTCGTGGCCGGCACCGTGTACGCCGGCTCATGGGACGGTTGGTTCTACGCGGTGTCGCTGCGCACCGGGAAACTGCAGTGGAAGTTCCAGCTCGACCGGCAGCCCGCGGTCGAACCACAGCCGGGCAAGGTCCCCCGCACCTCCACGTCGTCGGGCGGGATGATCACGTCGTCGGCATGGTTCGAGCGTGGCGACGGCGAGCGGCCCGATCTCGTGATCTTCGGCGGCGGCTACACGTTGTACGCGCTCGACGCACACACCGGTGCACTGGTGTGGAAGCACGCCTACACCGGCCGGCCCGACCTGCCGCCCGATCCGTCACACGACGACACGCGCATCTTCTCCTCTCCGGTGGTCGCAGCGGGCCGGGTCGTGTTCGGTGTGAGCCCCGAAGGCGCGCGTGGACGGCGCGGCTACGTCGCCGCCGCGAGCCTCCGCACCGGCGAGCCGCTCTGGCGCTTCGAGACCGACGTCGACGCGCAGGGCCGCGTGCTGAACGACGGCTGCGGCAGCGTGTGGTCGTCGGGCACCGTCCTGCCTGCGTCGGGCTTCGTGGTGTTCGACGTCGCCGACTGCCACTTCAGCAACCTGGAGCCGTATTCGGAGACCGTCTTCGCGCTGCACGTGCGCGACGGCAGCGTCGCGTGGGTGTTCCACCCGCAACGCGCCGACGTCAAGTGCGACACCGACTTCGGCGCCAGCGCGAACGCAGGTGTCAGCCGCCGCGGCACGGCAACGTTCCTCGGCGTCGGCGGCAAGGACGGTACCTACTACTCGCTCGACCCGCGCACCGGCGCGCTGCGCTGGTCCACCAACGTCGTGTTCGGCGGTTTCAGCGGTGGCTTCATCGCGACCGCTGCGTACGACGGCACTCGTGTGCACGCGTCGACCGCACTCGGCGACTTCGGCCGCTTCGAGACTTCCGGCGTGGTGCACTGCAAGCCCGATGACCCCCGTGACGTCTCGTTCCAGGAACCGACGGTCCACGTGTTCGACGCGCGCACCGGGGCCGTGGTCTGGCAGGCGAACGGGGGAGCGTCGTTCGGTCCCACCACCGTCGCCGGAGAACTGAAGTTCAACGGCCCCGCGCTGCATGATGTCGTGCAGGTGCGCGACCGCGCGAGCGGCGCGCTGCTGACCGAGCTACCGACCACGGCCCCATGCTGGTCAGGGATCGCGACGGTTGGTGACGCGGTCGTCTTCGGCATCGGAACGACGTACAGCGCGCAACCGGCCGGCATCGTCGCCTTCACGCCGAACGGCACGCCGCCCGAGGTCCCGAGCTCCGCCTCGCCGCACGAACAGCATCAACCGGGCGACTGAGCCGGCGGGCCCTCCCCCGGTGGAAGCACGCGCGCCGCGGGCGGTGCGGCCGGGTCGGAGACGGGTAGGACCAATGGAATGCGGCGGGTGCTATGGGCAGTGGCGGCGATGGTTCTCTCCTGCGCAGCGGGGGTGGCGTGCGAGCCGAAGCCGCCCGGCCCGCCGCCACCGACGATCTTCCCGACCGACACGCTGACGGTGGCCGACGCCGGCCAGGCGACGGGCCGGCGCGTGAACCTTCCGAAGCCCGACTGCGCGGTGCGGGTCTCGGACTGCAACGAGATCAACCTGATCGACCAGCTCGACGGCTTCGACCTCGATCCCGCCGTCGCCATCGGGTTCGACACCCCGATCGACGTCGGGCAGGTCACCGACGCGAACGTCTCCGTGCAGCGCGTGGCCGGCGGGAGCGCGATCGGCCTGAACCGGCTCGTGTGGGACCCGGCGACGAACACGCTGTACGGCCATCCGAAGCATCAGCTGCAGCCCGCGACGCGGTACCGGATCGTCGTGACCGCGAACGTCAACGGCCAGGCCGGCACGACGACGTTCACCACGATGAGCGCCACGCGCGCGCTCGGGCAGATGGTCGCTCAGCTCGATTCCGGCGCCGCGTACACCGCCGCGCACGTCACCGATCGAGCACTCCACCTCGACAGCGACTCGTCCGGGCAGGCGGCCGCGTACACGTCGGCGAGCGTGGCCCCAGTGGCGGGGCTCAACCGCACCGAGGACATCGGCAGTGGCAACCGGCAGACCGAACAGGTCTTCGACAGCTCGCTGCCGTCCACTGCCGGCGCGGGCACGTACGCGTTCGGGTGGTTCGACTCACCGCAGTGGCTGGACGCGACCAGCCGTACGATCCCGACCCCGCCGACGGCCGGGCCGGGGCCCCAGGCCGTGCGGGCCGAACGCGTCGGTTTCGCGCTGATCACACCAGGTCCGGCGTGTGTGATGCCGGCCGGAGGATGGCCGGTGGCGGTCTTCGGGCCGGGCATCACGCGCTCGAAGTACGACGTGTTCCTCGCCTCCGACGAGAACCTCCGCCAGTGCATCGCGACGATCGCGATCGACCCGGTCGGTCACGCGTACGGCCCCGCGAGCTTCGTCACGATCACGAAGAGCATCCCACCGGGCGCGACGGTCACCGTGACGTCGCACGGTCGCGGCGTGGACGTGAACGGTGACGGTGTGATCACCGATTCCGAGGGCGTACAGACGCGTGGTCAACCCGATCCGAACGCGGCGATCGCGTTGCGCGACGGACTGCGCCAGACCGCGCTCGACAACGCGGCGCTCGTGCGCGCGCTCGCACACGACTACGGCAGCGGGTTGGGCTTCGCCGTGCCCGGCGCCGGCACGCTGTCGCGCACCGACATCAAGTACTACGCCGAGAGCCTCGGCGGCATCTACGGCACGATGGTGATGGCGACCGACCCGAAGCTTTCCGTCGGTGCGCTCAACGTGCCCGGCGGCCCGATCCTCGACATCGCTCGCCTTTCGCCCGACTTCCGCGGCCAGGTCGGCGCCGAGCTGCACGACCGGATCCCGTCGCTCTACGCGTGCAGCCCCAACCCGCCGAGCGACTCCAACTGCACCGGCTTCCAGGAGCAGACACCGCTGTACCTGGACCCGCCCGTGACGAGTCCGGCCGCGAGCGCGATCGCGATCCAACAGGTCGGTGCGCGCACGAACTGGCTCGACCGTCTCGGCAGCCCGGAGTCGTTCGCGCCGCTCCTCGTGCCGAACGGGAAGAAGGTGATCTATCAGTTCGCGTTCGGTGACCGAACCGTTCCGAACCCGGCGAGCGCAACACTGGTGCGCGCCGGCGATCTCCAAGGAGTCACGAGCCTGTACCGCCACGACAAGGACCCGGCCGCCACCCCGAACTGCAACCCGCACGGCTTCCTGCTGGATCCGCGCATCAGCGCACCCGCCCGCACCCAGGCCCAGTTGCAGATCGCGGCGTTCTTCCACGGCAACGGCGCGAACCCCGCCATCAACCCGGATCCGGTGACGTGGGAGGTCCCGGTCACGAATCTCGACGAGATGGAGACGGCGAACTTCCCCACCCCGCCGCCGACGCCCCCACCGACCTGCTGACGCGGTCGGGCGAGTGCGCGGGTGGTCAGACCCGGCGGATCTGCCGGGCCGCGAACTCCGTCGGGATCACATAGCGGTCCGACATTCTGCGGACGCGGTATCCACCTGGTGTGGTTGCCGCGATCTCGAAACCACGGGTCCAGGCCGCGACGAACTCGTTGCGCACTTCCACTGCCGTACCGACCGACAGCGACGATTCCGGCGAGATTTTCGGGGACGTCTGCGGGGAGGACCCACTCCGCTCCATGCCAGTCCTCTTTTCTGTCGCGACCGTGCCCTACGCGTTGCGCGAAACCGGCTCGACCGCGTCTCGTCCTGCTGGCTGTTGCAACTGTCGCCGGGACCGCAACCCGCAAGACCCACGCGCCGGCACCGCCGCACCGGCCATGCCGCTCGAAACCCGGACTCCGGTCATGGTCGCGCGAAGTCTTGCGGCGATCTAGACGGAATTCTCTGCCAGGTCCCTCTTTGCCACGGAACGTGACATCGAGGAGTTGCGTCGCAAAGATCGGTGCCGAAAGGATGCGATTCCGGGGTTTGGAAATCGCCGACTTTGGAGAGTGCGCCGGCTCATGGAAGTCATCGTCATCCCGTTGAGCTCGCTCGGGCGGCTCCTTCTCGGTGCCGCCGGTTCGTTCGCCGACTTTGCCACCAACACGCTCGCGACGCTCGGCGGCCAGGGCGACGACGACGCGCTCCCCTACGACCCCTGGCTGCCCGACGAAGCGTGACGAGGCGGGTGGCGGTCACTCCGTCCATCCCGGTCGCACCAGACCAAGCTCGTAGGCGAGCATCACGAGCTGCGCACGATCCCGGGCACCGAGCTTCGTCATCGCCCGGCTGACATGGGTGCGCGCCGTCGCGGGGCTGATGACGAGAACCTCGGCGATCTCGTCGTTCGACAGGCCGCCGGCGACATGGCTCATCACCTCCCGCTCGCGGTCCGTGAGCAGCGCGAGGTCGGGCGCCCGCTCGTTGGGCTTGGCCCGCAGCGCGTACTCCTCGACCAGGCGCCGGGTGGCGCGCGGTGACAGCAGCGAGTCGCCCGCCGCGACCGTGCGCACGGCCCGCACGAGATCGACGGGCTCGGTGTCCTTCACGAGGAACCCGCTCGCTCCCGACCGCAGGCCGTCGAAGACGTACTCGTCGAGGTCGAACGTCGTCAGGATGATCACCTTGACGGCTTCGAGCGCGGGGTCGCGCGCGATGGCTCGCGTCGCGGCGATCCCGTCGACGCGCGGCATGCGCACGTCCATCAGCACGACGTCGGGCTTGGTCGTCGCGACGATTCGGGCCGCCTCCTCACCGTCGGAAGCCTCGCCGACCACCTCGATGTCGTCCTCGGCATCGAGCAGCGCGCGCAATCCGGCCCGCACCAACGCCTGATCGTCGGCCAGCAGGACGCGGATCACGAGGCGTCACCGAACGGCAGCGTCGCATGCACCTCGAAGCCGCCCCGCACGCGTGGACCGGCGGTCAGCACACCTCCTACCGATGCGGCACGCTCGCGCATCCCGGCGATCCCGTGCCCACCCGCGTTCACGTCCATCCCGTCGCGCCCGGCGACGCCCTCGTCGACGATTCCGATGTCGAGCATGCCGTCACGCCGGCAGAGACGCACGATCGCGTCGGGCCGGCTCGAATGGCGGGCCACGTTCGTCAACGACTCCTGGATGATGCGGTACGCCGCGAGGTCGACGTTGCGCGGCAGGTGCTCCAGATCGCCGTCGGTCTGCACCTTCACGTGCACGCCGCTGTCGCGTGCCCGCGTGACGAGCTCGTCGAGCCGCCGCAGAGTGGGCACGGGCGACCGTGGTGCAGCTTCGTCGTCCTGGCGGAGCACTCCGAGGATCGATCGGAGCTCGAGCAGGCCGTCCTTGCTGACGTCCTTGATCGTGGACAGCGCCGCTCGCGCCTGCTCCGGATCGGTGTCGAGCAGGTGGAGCGCGACCCCGGCACGCAGGTTGATGAGCGACATGCCGTGCGCCACGACGTCGTGCAGCTCCTGCGCGATGCGCAACCGTTCGTCAGCCGCCCGCCGGCGCCCAACCTCTTCGCGCGCCCGTTCGGCTTCGCGGGCGCGCTCCCGCCGGTTGCGCGCGAGCTCCGAGAGGGTCAACAGCACGAGGAGCCACGCCGCGAGCCCGACGAGGTTGCCGACCGCCGGCGCGGGGAGGCGGCCGATCGCATAGCCGATCCACGGGAACGTGAGGAATCCGAGGATGACGGTCGCGGCCGCGATGACGCGCAACCCCCGTAGCACGACGGTGACGAACGCCACCACGAGCGCCACGAAGACCGGCCCTCGAGGGTAACCGAGCGACCAGTACAGCAGCGTCGTCGCGAACGTCACTCCCAACACGGTGACCGGATAGCGCCGCCGGAACGGGAGGGCGGCGATGCCGAGCGCGAGGAGCACGATCCCGGCGGCACCCAACGTCCCGTAGCCCGACTCGTGCTGTGATGCCGCCGCGGTGCCGCCGATCTCGACGAAGGACGCGGTCACGACCAGCGCGGCCTCGATCGCGACCGTCCGGCGCCGCGAAAGCGACTGTTCGTGCACGAGTGTCAGGGTATCGATCAGCCTGTCCACCGCCATCCGCCGCGGCGCGCGAGCTCGCGTACGTCAGACGTCGTACACGTGGGCGCAGTGCCCCCGACGGCGCGGTAGCGTGCTGGCGCATGGACGGGCTGGATCACCTTCGTCCACTCGAACGGCGCATCACACGCTTGGCCGCCTCCGGTATGCCTCCGGAGGAGATCGGGCGGCGCTTCCACCGCAGCGGTGAGCACATCGAACGTGTCCTCACGCTGGCGAGCCTCCCGCACCGGCGCGCTCACGAGCATCATGACGGCCTCAACCCGCTCGAACGACGCCTGTTGCGCTGGCGCGACGCCGGGGTCTCGCCCGAGGAGCTCGCGGACCGGTTCCGCCGCGGCCCGGGTTACGTCGAGCGCGTGCTCGCGCTGGCCGAGTACAAGCAGCATCACGTCTGAGCGCGCCCGCGCGCTCGCTCCTTCGGATCGTTCGACCACACCGCGGTCGCGGCCGGGCAGGCACCCAGCGGCCGCCCACACGCGTCGAAGTCGCACAGCCGGCACAACCATCCGGCCTGGGGAGGACGGTTCGCGGCGCGGGCCGCGAGCCGCCGGCCGGTCGTCGCGGCGAGCAATTTCTCGCACAGCTCGGTGAGCTGCGCCCGCTCGCCGGCGCCGAGATCGCCGATGACGGAATCGACCGCGGCCGCGCGAGCCGCGAGCACGCGGCGGGCTGCGCCCCGGCCCCTGGTGGTCAGCACGATGGAGACGGAACGCGCGTCCGGGCCGGCACGGCGCGAGACGTACCCCTCCTCCTCGAGCCGGTCGACGAGGCGAACCGCTCCCGAGTGCGTGAGCCCGACGACCCGCCGGAGCTCGTCGATCGTCGGATGATCGAGGAACTCGTGGAGGGCGACGAGCGCGCTCGGGCCGGCAGCTCCATGAGCGGCCGCGACCTCGGTGACCTGCCGCACCTCGTCGGCGACTGCCAGCGCGAGCGCGCCGAAGATGTTCGCGAGCCGGCGGTCGCCGTCAGCCAAAGTCGTACTCGAGCTCGAACGTCGCGCGCGAGCCGAGCGGAGCCGCAAAGGACCCGCTTCCACTGAGGCCCTCGAGCTCCTCGGTCGCGGACCCGGGCACCACCGCGGCATTCCACGTCGCGGTCTGCCCGTCGAATGCACCATTCGTCTCGAGCACGAAGCTGCCGCGACGATCACCGACCCGGCCCTCGACGCGCTGGAAGCCGACGAAGCGCGCGGTGCCGTCGGCCCGGTACGCCATCAACCACCGGGCCGTGCCGTCCCCGCTGACGTCACCGTCGAAACGCTGTGTCACCGCCGCGTGCGACAGCTTCCCGGCTGCGCCCCGATCCTCGTACGCGTTCTCGTCCCACGACAGCACCTCGAACGATCCCGTGGCAGTGGACATGAGAGCATCTCCCTATATATATGAGTCGCTCATACGTTACCCACGCGACGGGTGCCGTAGTCGAGGCGGTCCAAAATCGCTGGAACGGCGATGCACCCGCCCGGTGGACTGGGCGGCGTGTCGCACCCGCGGATGCGATACGGCATAGCGAGGCCGCGAGGCGAGGTCGACGCCACGGCTGTCACGGACGCGTGGAACCGCGTCATGGAGCTTTCCGACTACGACGGCCCGACGGTGTGGTTCCACGGCGACCTTGCGTACTGAATTTGCTCGCGCACCATCCGGTCCGCGTCGCCAACACGATCCCGGAATCGAAGCGGTGCTCGCCGACGCCGAGACGTAGCTGTCACACCCCCGTCATATGGTGAGCACATGATGGACGTCGAGGAGATCGCCGCGCAGCTGTCGGCAGTCGTGCGCGACCTCGAACCGGATGCGGTGCCGCTGCCCGAGGCGATGCGCCACTGGGAGGCATACAACGCGATCGTCCGTCAGGGCACCGCGGCCATGACCTTGCTGGCCCGGCGCGTCGAAGAATCCCGGGCGTGGGCGCGTGCTGGTCACCGCAGCGCGGTGGAGTTCATGGCGAAGGAGTCCGGCAGCTCGGTCGGTACGGCGCGAGCGCAGCTCGAAACGTCACAGAAGCTCGGGGGACTGCCGGCGATCGAGCACAAGATGCGGATCGGCGGCCTGTCCGGGTCGCAGACCGCGCTTCTGGTGGAGGGCGTCAGCGCGAACCCTGACGCCCAAGAACAGTTGCTCGAACAAGCCGAGCGCGGATCGCTGAAGGAGCTGCGCGATGCAGTGCTGCGGGCCCGGGCCGTAGCCGATCCGGAGCCAGAAGCGACACAGCGTCGTATCCACAGCCGGCGCCACTACCGCAGCTGGATCGATGCGGAAGGCGCGTGGCAGGCGGCCGTGCGCGGCACTGTCGTTGACGGAGCCGCGGTCGACGCAGCTCTGGAACCGCTGATCGACGAACTCTTCGCGAGAGCGCGAACCGAAGGTCGGCGCGAGCCCCGCGAGTCCTACGCGTTCGACGCGCTGGTCCTGCTCGCCACACGCGCCGCTGCGGGCACGCCGTCGATCAAATCGAATCCGCGCTACACCACGATCGTGCGCGCCGACCTCGAAGCCCTGCGCCGTGGCCGGGTCGAGGGTGACGAGATGTGTGAGATCACGGGGATCGGCCCGATCCCGGCCACCACGGCCCGTGAGCTGCTGGGCGAGAGCATCCTCAAGCTCGTCATCACCCGGGGGGTCGACGTTCTCAACGTGACCCACCTCGGGCGGGGCCCGAACGCAGCCCAGAAGATCGCGTTGTTGTGGTCGTCACCGACGTGCAGCGTCGAAGGCTGTTCCCGGACACGAGTCGAGATCGACCACCGCACGCCGTACGCACAGAGCCGACACACACGGCTCGACGATCTGGACGCGTTGTGCCCGTATCACCATGCGCTGAAGACCTACGAGGGGTGGGCACTGGTCGACGGAACCGGGAAACGTGCGATGGTCCCACCCGACGATGCCCGCCACCCGAAGAACCGGCCCAAGCCGCACCTGCGGCGGTGAGGGCTACGGCTCCGCGACCTTCGGGATGGTCGCGGCGCGGCGGTCCTGCTCGCACGCGGACCGTGCCGTGCAGCCGGCGATGTGGTCGTTGACGAGGCCGAGCGACTGCATCGCGGCGTAAACGGTCGTGGGGCCGACGAAGCGGAACCCGAGCCGGAGCAACGTCTTCGAGGCCGCGATCGATGCGTCGGTCTTCGAGGGAACGTCGCCGAATCCTCTTGGCGCGGCGCGGCCCCGGCGAGGTGGTTCGAACGACCACAGCAGCGCGGCGAGCGAGCCAAAACGATCCTGCACCTCGAGCGTGGCGCGTGCGTTCGCTATGGCGGCCTCGATCTTGCCGCGGTGCCGGACGATCCCCGCGTCGGCGAGGAGCCGCCCGACGTCGCGCGCTCCGAACCGCGCGACGGTGTCGGGCTCGAACTCCGCGAAGGCGCGACGGAACGCTTCGCGCTTGCGCAGGATCGTCAGCCACGACAGCCCCGATTGGAAGCCCTCCAGGCAGAGCTTCTCGTACATGCGCGCGTCGTCAGTGACGGGCCGGCCCCACTCGTCGTCGTGATACGCGACGTACTCCGGTGCCGACGTGGCCCATCCGCAACGCCGCCGACCGTCGTCGCCGCGCACCAAGGCCGAGACCATCAGGTGCGGTACCGCCAGGCCAGGTGTTCGCGCCGGCTCGCGATCTCAGCGGAGCGAGCCGGCGCGTCGACGCTCGGAGTGCCGGCCGGGAGCGCGGCGCGCACGTCTGCGAACGGCACGACCGACGTGCGCAGCTCCGGCAGTGCCGAGCCCCAGAAATGGCGGTAGTTCAGGAGCGCGACGGCTCGGCCCGTCGTATCGAGCCAATTCGCGACGCCGGGATCGCGGTGCGCCACGACCACGCGCACCTTGCCGTCGGCCGCGACGTGCGCCTGCCGGTGATTCAGGCTCGTGACCGACCCGATGTCGAACGGTCGGAAGAAGTGCATCCCGTACAGCTGGAAGCTCCAGTAGCGCGCGTCAGGTGCGTCACACTCGACGAGCAGCGCGTCGTCAGGACCGAGATCGCAGAAACAGAAGGCGAACTGCGAGAGCTGGAGCCCCCGTGGAACGTCGACCTTGCCGCCGAAGCTGTTGTCGTGCTGCCGGCCACGGGCGTCGCGCATGTAGTCGTTCCAGTACATGAGCGAGCGCTCGGTGAGATCGAGCGCCTCCGAGAGAGCTGCACCGTACGACAGGCCGCGCGCGGGCGGCCCGCCCAGGTGTTCGATCGTGAACGTGGCCGGCTCGCGTGGCTGCCAGTCGAAGTAGTACTCGCGGATCGAGCACATCACGGCGCCGGCGGGCAGCGGCACCCGATTGGCCTCGCCGCCCGAACCGCCCAACAGGACCTCGAAGGAACGATCACGACCGATACCGAGGTCGGACGCGGTGAGCTCGATCAGGGTCGCCGGACGATCGGTGTGCCGGAACCCGGCCCGGATCGCCAGCGCGAAGTCGTCGCAGGAATGCATGTGCCCGCGGATGCGGTACTCGTGACCCGGAGCGACGCGTGCATGGCGGTACACGTTGTCCGCGTTCGGACCGCCCCACGGCGTCACCGCGTCGTTCTGTCGCTGGAACGCGGGGCGCGCGGGGTCGCCGTATCCGACCGACCACTCGAGCCAGCACAGCACCTGTTGCGCGAGATGCCGGAAGCATTCCTCGCGACCCGCGGGATCGGCCGGAAAGTCGTCGCCGAGCACCCGCTGCCCGAGCGTCTGCAGCCCGTCGAGCAGGCCGCTCCAGGCCGCGAGCTGCGGCGCGACCGAGGCGGCGGCGGTCATCGGAGCGCCTCGTCGACTACGTCGAAGTGCTCCTGATACCGGGCGAACCGCTTGCGCTCCGCGTCGGGCGACAGCCCGAGATCACGGAACGAGTACCGGTGCTCGCCCCTGGCGGCACGCGGCTGCTCACGGAGATGCGCGCGCATCGCGTCCTCGGTCGCCGGGTCGTACGGGACACCGAGGTCGTCGAGCACGGCGTGCACCGTGTCAAGGGGCTCGGCGACGAACGCCGCGTACTGAGTGTGCGACACGCGAGCCGGATCGAGCGCGCCCTCGTCCAGGTGGACGAGCCGATCGAGCGACTCTCCGTAGAGCTCGGCGTGGTACGCGCCGATGTCGGCAAGGTCGACGTGATCGCTGTGGGCGTAGCGCAACGTGGCCACGAGGCTCGAGACGGAGCCCAACACCGCCAGTGGATCGCGGTGCGTGATCACCACGCGCGCCTCGGGATACGTCGCGAAGAGCGTCGGAAGCGAATGCAAGTGCACCGGCGACTTGAGCACCCAACGGCGCGGCTCGAACCGCCGCTGCAAGATCTGCAACACGAGTCGGTGCCAGTCGTACGCAGGGCGCATGTCGCAGCGGGCGAGCCACGCGACGTAGCTCGGCACCCGATACCGCGCCGTGAACTCCTCCGAACGGAACTCGAACGACATCGCCGAGACGCATTCCTTCTGCATACGCCCGCTGTACTCGTGGATCGCGTCGAGACCGGAGACCACCATCGCGGGACGGCGCAGCTCACGGCCCGAGAGCGCGACGCGGGCCATGTCCGGATACCGGTGTGGGTCGGGCGGCGGAACGGGGCGCAGCAATTCCCAACCCTCAGGCGCGCGAGTGCCCGGAACGAGCGCGAGGAGCGCGTGCAGCACGGTCGTGCCCGTGCGCGGTGCACCCGCGATGAAGATGGGCTGCTCGATCTCCTCGTCGAGCACCCCTGGGTCGCTGCGCACATACGCGACCGTCTGCGCGCGCACCTCCAGCAGTCGCAGGAAAAAGCGCCGGGTCAGACAACGGCCGAGCACGGTGAGCTCCGCCTCCTGTTCGAGCGCGGGGAGCAGCACATCGAGCGGCTCGAGGAACCCGTCGTCGCCGAACCCGTCTCCACCGGCACCTTCGATGCCGAGCGTCGCTCGCGCCTCGGCCAGCAACCCGTCGCGGTCGAGGGGCAGCGCAGCTTCCTCCGTGATCACGGGCACCGCGCCCCGGTTGACCGCCTGCACCCAGTCCGGACGGGTGGGCGCGTACCGCCCGGCGCGGGTGTCAGGCACGAGGCCGTTCCTGCACGTACACGGCGCTCGCCTCCGCGGTCGGCACGCCGTCGACCACGACCTCCCCGGAGGCGAAGCTCTTGCGCCCGTCACGGCCCGTGAAGCGGCCGAAGACGTCGACCGGCACGTCGAACGGCGTGCCGCCCTTCAGCGAGACCGACAGCGCGACAGTCATGCCGCTCGCGCCCGCGGCCCTCGCGGCGACGCCCAACACCTCGTCGAGCACGAGCGCGAGCACGCCTCCGTACACGCGGCCCGGCGAGCCGGCGTGCGCGACGGTGAAGCGGCATCGCGCGTGCACCTCGACCGGCACGGGCTCCGTCCCGGGCGGCGGCTCCGTCGGCCGCGCGATCCATTCGATCGGTGGCGCCTGCGGGTTCAGGCGCCCGGACCCCGCCTGCACCATGCTCTCGACACGCCCGTCGGCATGCCGCACGAGGAAGATCGGCTGCGTGCGCCGGCGCCGGCGCAGCGCGTCGGTGACCTCTGCGATTCGCTGCGCGGCCGCGTCGCGCTCCGCCGGGCTCACATCCGTCATCACGACCGCGCGCACGAGCTCGCGCACGCGTTCGACGAGCGCGAACGACTCCGCCGGGATCGACTCCGCCGCCGGGAGCGACTCACCGAGCTGCTCGGCGAGCCGCCCGGCCGAGATCGGGCCGCCGGACGGGTTCACGGACTGGACCCTACGCGTCGGCCGAGGTCGACGACCCGGGCGCGAGTGCGAGCGTGATCGTTCCGACGACGGTGTCGGCAGCGTCGCCGTCGCCGCGGCCGGCTCGCACCTCGACTCGTGCGGACTTCCCCGTGCGCGCGACGCTCACCGTCACGGATGCCGCGGCATCCGTCCGCGCCGCCGCGGACCCGATGAGCTCCCCGAGCTCACGGCGCAGCTCACCCGGCTGCGCCAGGACCCGCACGCGCGCCATCTCGATGTCGACGGCACGCCCGAGCAGTCGGGGCTCGGAGGCGTCGATCGCGCCGCGGATCTCCTCGATCAGATCGACCGGAGTGAGCTCCGTCCCGTCCATTGATCCGAAATGTACCGGGGCGACCGAACCTCGACCGCTGAGGCTCAAGCGCGCGAACCGAGCGGTCGAAAACAACCCGGATGTCCACCGCCCCCGGAAACGCCGCCGACACCGCGGCGGCGGCCGCCCGCGCGCCGCGCCGGGCCTCGTATCGGGCCCGGGCCGAGATCCCCGCCGTGGTGGCGCGGGCCGGTGTCGCCCCGCCCCCCTGGGCGCGGTGCTGGGTACGCGACCTGTCCACCACCGGCGGCTTGATCGAAGGCACGCTCGGTTTCGAACCCGGTGAATCCGTGCGGCTGCGCTTCGGCAAACCGAACGCGGTCATGACGTTCGACGCGACCGTGATGCGTATCGACGAGGAAGGGCGTCTGTTCGGCCTCCGGTTCGACGCCCTGGGCGACCACGACGCGAAGCGTCTCTACGAGCTCGTCATGGAGCTGGCCCAGGAGTACGTGAAATACCGGGCCCGTCACCTCGCGTGGGAGCCCGCGACCGCAGCGACCCGTTCACCACTGCGCTAGAAATGCACACCCGGCCTGCCCGGGGCCGCGGTGCATCGGGGGTCTGATGGGAGAAGTCGGCACTGCCTACGCCGGATGCCGCGCCCGCATCGCCGACCTCGTGGCCGAGCTCGACGACGTGCAGGCAAAGGCCGGCGTCCCTACCTGTCCGCTGTGGACGGTGCACGACGTCGTCGCCCATGTCACCGGGGTCGTGAGCGACGTGCAGGCCGGCCGCATCGACGGGATCGCGACCGATCCGTGGACGGCCGCCCAGGTGGAGGCCCGGTGTGGCTGCACGGTCCGGGAGATGCTCGACGAGTGGAACGAGCACGCCGAGTGGTTCGAGGACCTGCTCGACGGCATCGGTGACCCGGGGCGCCAAGCCGTTGCCGACGTCGTGGCGCACGAGCACGACATCAGGGCCGCGCTGCGCCGGCCCGGTGCGAGAGACACCGACGCCGTGCAGATCACGCTCGGGTTCATGGCGCCGGGCTTCGTCGCCTGGAACCGTGCACGGGGCGTGGACGTGTGTGTTCGTACCACCGGCGGTCTGGTGTTCGGAGCGCGTGAAGCCGCGGTCTCGCTCACCGGCGACCCGTTCGAGTTGATGCGGGCCATGACCGGACGGCGCAGTGTCGAGCAGCTCCGCGCGATGAAGTGGAACGGCGAGCCCGAGCCGGTCATACCGGGTTTCGAATTCGGACCGTTCCGGCCCGCGGCGCAGCCGATCGACGAGTAGACCAGGCGGCGACGGACGTGGTCGCGGCGGCCCGGGCGGCGGACGCGGTGCCGTGGCTCGTGGTGGCGGGCATCGCGCTCGCGGCGTGGACGGCGCTGTTCGTGGTCGTCGTGACGGCGACGATGCCCCGGCTGCCGGACCCGGGCCCCGAGACCATGGACGTGGGGCCCGAGTCGCCCGCAGTCGCCAACTTCCTCGTCAACCGCTGCCGGGTCACGACGTCGGCGTTGTCGGCCACGCTGGTCGACCTCGCGGCGCGGGGCCACCTGGCGTTGGACGACATCGGTGGTGGCGAGCAGCTCGTCCGCCTGCGTGAGCACTCGGCCGACGGGTTGCACGAATACGAGCAACAGGTGCTGGCCCTCGTGCGCAGTCACGCAACCAACGGCACCGTGCCCGCGGCCGAGCTGTCACTGGGGTACGGCGACAAGGCCGAGCGATGGTGGGCGAAGTGGCAGAGCGAAGTTCTCGACCACACCCGCGCGCTCGGTTTCGTGCGACGGCGATTCACGCGCGCGCAGGGCGGCCTGCTCGCGGGCACGCTCGTCGTCCCACTCCTCTTCGGCGGGATCGCGCTCGAGGTCTACGACGCGGCCACGCGCGCCGCGGAGCACAAGAAGTCGAACACCGGCGGCGGCATGGCGCTCGCGGGCTTCGTGTGGATCGCCGCGCTGGTGCTCGGAGCACGAGTGCTTCGCGGATGGCGTGACACGCCCCCAGGGGCGCAGGCAACCGCGCGCTGGCTCGGAGTGCGCGACTTCCTCCGACACGACGAGTCGTTTCGCGAGACGCCTCCCGCCGGTGTCGTGATATGGGACCGGCTGCTTGCGTACGGCGTCGCGTTGGGGGTCGCGCACGGCACCGATGCCGCGCTGCCGATCGGGCCTACCCGCAACGACGAGGGCTGGAGCCCGTACCGCGGGTTGTGGCGGCAGGTTCGCATCAAGTATCCGAGACGGTTCCGCTACGGCGAGCCTCCCGGACGGGCCGCGGCAACTTCCGTGCTCCTACTCGCGGGCGTCGCGGTGCTCGGCGTCTTCGTCGCGCGCACCTTCGTGCCCGCGCTCACCGACGCGCTCGACCGGCTCACGAACGGGAACAACTCGAACGACCGCTGGCTCCTCGCCGTCGCGGCAGCGGTGTTCGCGGTCCCCGTGGCGTACGTCGCGACACAGGTCGTCCGCGGTGTCGTCACGCTCCAGCGCGCGATCGGCGACTTCGGCCGGCGCGAGACCTTCGACGGTTACGTCGTACGCGTTCCGTGGCACTACGTCAGCGACAACGACGGCCACGGCCGCTGGGAGCCGACCGGCTACACCGCGGTCGACGACGGCCGGGCCGACGAGATCCACGCACTCCGCTATTACCGGCCAGACGTTCGCGAGGGACAGACCGTTCATGTGACGATCACGCCCCGTATGCGCCATGTGATCGAGATGACGGTGGAGCCCAGTCCCGACGGACGGCGTGCCGCGACGTGATGTCAGCAGGCGGGCCGATCTGCGGCGTCGCTGTAGCCGCCGGAGCGCGGCCTACGATCCCTGCGTGCCGCCGCCCGGGACGAGTCCGCACGCACAGCATTCCCATCCCGGAGTCGCGGGACGGGCAACACAGATGCTCGATCTCGCCGCCGCGGTGCGCCGGCTGATCGCCGCGACGGTGCTGAACCGTGCCCCGGCGGAGTCCGTCGGCGAGATCGCGAGCGAGCTGCACGCGCTCGCGGATCGCCTCGAGCGACACGTCCCCGACCCGCCTCCGCCCGTCACCGACATGAGCCATCCGGTGCCCGACCGCTCCGCACCGCACCTCGCGTCCGCCGGCGCCGCAATGGCCGCGAGCATGGCGTTCGACGTGGTGATCGGTCCGTACAGCCCACTCGCGCTCCCGGTCGAGCTCACGCTCGAGCCGCCCCGCGCCGTCGGCCGGGCGTGCTTCACGCTCCCGTACGAAGGCCCGCCCGGCTGCGTCCACGGCGCCGTGATCGCGGCGACGTTCGACATCGTGTTGACGGCAGCCAATGTCATCAGCGGCGCGGCCGGACCCACGGTCAGCCTCACGACCCGGTACCTCCGGCCGACGCTGCTCCACGAAGAGGCGATGTTCGAGGCGTCGGTCGACCGGATCGAGGGCCGCCGTGTGTTCACCCACGGGCGCGTCGTACAAGGCGGCACGACCACCGTCGAAGCCGATGGCGCGTTCGCGCTCATCGATCACAGCCGCACGCGTAGTCTCCGTGAGGAACGGCGGAGCTGAGAGGGCGGACGGCAGCACGATGCGTTTCCGACGGCGTGTGCTCGTGGTGTCCGCATGTCTGGCCGTCCTCGCCTTCGCAGCCGCGGCGCCCGGCATGTCGCTCGCGTCGTCGCCGAGCGGCGGTGTGGTGACGCCCCACGGCGCGACGAGCGAGCCCGTCGTCGCCGTCACGCAACGACCGCCGCACCCTCCCGGTGCCCTCTCGGCTGCACAGCTCGCCGCCATCGCCGGCCCGCTCCCGCAGGACGCCGCGGGGTTCGCAACCGCGAAGGCCCAGGCGAACGCACGCGCGCCCGGTTGGGTAGGGGCGCCGGCGCCGGCGGCTCCGCGCTCGACGTCGTCCGCTCGTTCGGCGCCCTCCACGTCCGCTGCGTCGTCACAGCCGAGCACGCTGCGCAGCTGGCAGGGGGCCGACCCGACGCTCACGCCGTCAGACTCGCACGGTGCCATCGGTTCGACCCGATACGTCGAGCTGGTGAACGCGCAGTACGCGATCTACGACCGAACCAACGACACACCGATGTCGCAGGGAGCACTCCAGTCGATCGCGGGCGCGGCGAGCGGCGACAGCGTGTTCGATCCGCAGGTCATATGGGACCCGACCACGGCACGCTTCTACTACGCGATGGTCGACGCCGTGAGCAGCACGTCGAACCTCCTCGCCGTCGGGTACAGCAAGACGGCATCGCCGAGCAGCGCGGCCGACTGGTGTCACAACTTCGTCGACTACGGCTCCGAGCTGCCCGACTATCCGAAGCTCGGCGACAGCAGCGACCTGCTCGTCATCGGGGTCAACGTGTTCCCTCTCGTCGGTGCGCAACGCAGTGACGTGGTCGCGCTGTTCAAACCGTCGAGCGGCACGTCGTGTGTGAGCGCGGCCGGAGCGAAGCACAAGGACCTGCGCAACGCCGACAACAGCGTCGCGTGGACCCCGATGCCGGCGAACGACGTCGAAGGCGACGCCTCCAACTACACGCTCGCGAACCGGTCCGACGGCGCCAACTTCATCTCGGTCTTCCAAATCGTGAACTTCGGTGGAATCCAGTTCCTCGGGCCGCGCACGGTCTCCGTGCCCGCCTATTCGGTGCCGGCGAACGTGCCACAGCCGTCGCCCGCTCCGATGCCGCTCGACACTCTCGACGGCCGGTTCTGGACCGCGGTGGAAGCCGTCGACCCGGCCCGGGGTTCGAACGCGCTCGCGGTGTGGGCCGCGCACACGGTGTTCGGTGGAGCGGGCGCGGAGGTCCGCTGGTACGAGATCAACCCGACGCCGTCTCCGCCCGTCCCGTACGACTCCGGGTCGCAGTCGAGCAGCTCGGTGTTCGTCTTCAATCAGGCGATCGCGCCCGATCGTCGCGTGTCGGGCGCCGGTCGCCAGTACGGCGACGCCATGGTGCTCGCGTTCAACACCGGCTCCGCCACGCAGCCGGTGGACGTCGAGATGGTCTCCAAGACCGCGGGGAGCCCACCCTCTGCACCGGTGGTGGTCAAGACGTCGAGCGGCCCGATCTCCGACGGAGCCTGCGGCGACCCCGAACATCCGGGCGTGTGCCGATGGGGCGACTACAGCGCGGCGAGCCCCGACCCGTCGTCCGACACGAGCCAGTCGCACGGTGTCGTCTGGTTCTCGAACGCCTTCGCGGCGTCCACGCACGCGCACACGTGGAACTGGTCCGCCCGGCCGAAGTAGCGCTCAGGATGCTGCGGCGTCCGGGGACGCGGTCGGGGTCAGGCGGGAGCGTCCTCGTCGAGGGTCAACACCTCGCTCGCGTGACAGATGATGATGCGTTCGTCCGTCGTGTCGACGAGGACAACGGCGCGGTCGGGATCGTGCTTGACGCGCGCGACCCGAGCGGCCTGCCCGTCGAGCCAGACCCTCTGGCCGCTGCGGAGCTTGACCGCTTCGATTCGAGTCGTCATGGGTTCGTCTCCTCCGCCGCTGCCCGATTGCACGCCCCCGCCCCCGTCCACTCGGCCAGCAGCGCCCCGGCGACCGCGTCGGTCATGCCGTGACAGGCGCCTGCGGTGGCGCATCGCCGTGAACCCGCCGCGCCACGTTGACGGCGTGATCCCCGAGTCGCTCGTAGAACCTCGCGACGAGCCCCATCTCCATGGCCATCGCGACCGAGATGTCGCTCGCTGCGAGCTCCTCCGTCAACCTGACGTGGAGGTCGTCGAGGCTGTCGTCGCGGCGCCGGAGTCGCTCGGCCGCGGACGAGTCGGTGTCGGCGAACGCGTCCGCCGCCAGTCTCCACATCTCGGCGGCGACCCGTCCCATCTCCTCCAAGTGGGCGCGTGATGCCGGCGGGATCTCCGCCGCGAGGCGCTGCGGAGTGCGCAGCGCAATGTGCTCGACGAGATCGCCGGCGCGTTCGAGCTCGGGCACGATGCGCAACACCGCGAGCATCGAGCGGGCGTCGCGCGGCTGGATGGCTTCGCCACTGAGCAACCGCTGCTCGACGAGTGTCTCGATACGCGACTGGAGCTCGTCGATGAAGGGGTCGTCGGCGACGAGCCGGCGCGCGGCCTCGACGTCCACACCCACGAACGCTTCGGTCGCCGCGGTGATGCCCTCCGACACCAGAGCGAACATGTGCAGCACCTTGTCGTCGATCTGCCACCCGACGGCTGTCTTCACGGCTCCCTCCGCTCCCGCTCGAGGGGGCTACGCCCGGCAGAGCTCCGCTGCGTCCGCACGGTCCTCATCACGGCGACCGTACGACGGGTCCCTTGTGGATCACCAGAGGACAACCCGGTGGATAACTCGTTGAGCGCGAACAGTCACTGAACGAACCGTGAACTGCGGCGCCGACTGCATGACTCCCGCCTCGTGCAAGGGCGGCCACGTGCCGGGCACGCGCTCCTGGCACACCAGCCCGCGACGTCGCCGAGAAGCCGGCGGCACGGACGCCTCCGAACGACGGGGTAGCCTAGTCGAACACATGTTCGGGGGCCCGACGCGCGAGGTTCCGGGAGCGACGTGCTCGACGATCTCAACGAGGAACAGCGGGGCGCCGCCACTGCCTCGATGCACCGGCCGGCGGTCGTGCTCGCCGGCGCGGGCACGGGGAAGACCACCACCGTCACCGCTCGGCTCGCCTGGCTCGTCGACGAGGGCTTGGCGCCGGACCGCCTGCTCCTGTTGACGTTCACGCGACGCGCGGCCCGCGAGATGGTCCACCGCGCCCGCCAACGGTTGGGCCCGAGAAGCGGCGGCACCGTCGTCGGCGGCACGTTCCACTCGGTCGCGCACCGGTTGGTGCGGTTCCACGCGGAACAACTCGGCTTGCACGAGAGCTTCACGATCCTCGACCCGTCCGACGCCGCCGACCTCGTCGACGTCGTGCGTGAGGATCTCGGATGCGCGGACGGCACCCGCCGCTTCCCACGCAAGACGACGCTGGTCGACATCTATTCGCGGACAGTGAATACGCAACGCCCGCTCTCGGACGTGCTCACGACCTGGTTTCCGTGGTGCAGCGACTGCTGTGAGTCGATGGCAGAGGTGTTTCGCACCTACGTCGCGGAGAAGCGGCGGCTCGGCCTGCTCGACTTCGACGACCTGCTCCTGTACTGGGCCGCGCTCGTCGGCGACGACCGGACCGGTCGTCACATCACGAGCCGGTTCGACCACGTGCTCGTCGACGAGTACCAGGACGTCAACGCGATCCAGGTCGCGATCACCGACGCCCTCGCGGCGCAGCACCGCGGGCTGACGGTCGTCGGCGACGACATGCAGGCGATCTACTCGTTCCGGGCCGCAGATCCTTCGCACCTCACGGATTTCCCGTCGCGTCATCCCGACGCGCAGGTGCTGCGCCTCGAATGCAACTACCGATCGACCCGGCCCATCCTCGAGCTCTCCAACACACTGGCCGAACGCGCCCGCCCACCGGTTCGACGGCGACTCCGCGCGTCGCGACCGGGCGGATGCCGCGCCGAGCTCGTGCGCTGCCGCGACGAGGCCGGCGAAGCAACCGCCGTGGCCGACGCGATCGTCGCGCTCCACGAGGAGGGCCTCGCACTGCGGGAGCAGGCCGTACTCGTGCGCACGGCGCACCACTCCGACCTGCTGGAGCTCGAGCTGGCCCGCCGTCATGTCCCGTTCGTGAAGTACGGCGGGCTCCGCTATCTCGACACCGCCCACGTGAAGGACTTCCTCGCCGCGCTCCGGGCCGCGTCGAACGTCCACGACACGCCGAGCTGGTTCCGGCTGTTGCAGCTCCTCGACGGCATCGGGCCCGCGCGGGCTCGCCGCATCATCGACGAGCTCGCGTGTGCGGACGTGAATCTTGCCGACGCCTGGCCCACGCCGTCGGTTCCGGAGAGTGCACGCGAGGCCGGCTCACGCGTGTTGCGCGCGATTCGACCGAGCCACGAGGTGCGCGCCGGAGCGCACGCGGAACTGGTGCTCCACGCGATCGAGCCGTTGATCCGGGCGAGGTATCCACACGACACGTCGCGTCTGGACGACCTTCGCGAGCTCGCGGCCGCCGCGTCGGGATTCGTGCAACTCGTCGACTTCGTCTCCGACCTCGTGCTCGACGGCCCGCGCTCGAGTGGTGACCTGGCCGGCCCACCGCATCTCGACGACGACTACCTCGTGATCTCGACCATCCACTCTGCGAAAGGACTCGAGTGGGACGCCGTGCACGTGCTGCGGGTCACCGACGGCGCGATCCCGTCCGACATGGCGCTCAGTGACTCCACCGGCCTCGACGAGGAACGGCGGGTGTTCTATGTCGCCCTGACCCGCGCCCGTCGGGTGCTGCGAATGTCCGCGCCGGATCGCTACTACCACCGACCGAACGGCCGGGATGACGCCTACGGCTACACGAAGCTCTCGCGCTTTCTCGACGCCGCGGTGCTCGAGCACGCCGACACGATCCGCAGCGCGGAGCCCGACCCGCTGGCCCCGGCCGCGCTCGGAGCATCGCCGCCGAGCCGGCGCGTCGAGATCGATCTCGACGCGCTCTGGCGCTGAGATCCTCGCGTCCGCCGCAAACCCGTAGGATCCGCGGCAAACGTCATCGGCGAACGGTCGCAGTCGGGCTGACCCGCAGCTCGAAGCCGCGGTAGCCATTGGCCGCGACGCTTTCGATGGTCTCCGTGTAGCGCGGCAGGCCACCGATGTAGGGCATGAAGACGCGCGGCTTTCCGGGCACGTTGGCGCCCATGTACCAGGAGTTCGCGCGCGGGAACAGCGTGTAGCTCGCGACCTGGTTCACGTGTGCGACCCAGTCGTCCTCGGACTCGACGGTCGCTTCGATGGCGCCGATGTTTCGTTCGTCGAGGTACGCGATGCAGTCGGTAATCCAGTCGACATGCTGTTCGATCGCGACCGCCATGTTGACGAGCACCGAGGGGCTACCCGGGCCGGTCACGACGAAAAGGTTGGGGAAGCCCGCGGTCGCGAGGCCGAGGAACGTGCGGGGGCCCGCGGCCCACTTGTCGCGCAGCGCGACCCCGCCGACGCCGGTGATGTCGGGGCGCAGCAGCGGGCCCGTCATCGCGTCGAACCCGGTCGCGAACACGATCGCGTCGAGCTCGTACTCCTGCGTCGTGGTACGGATTCCGGCCGGCGTGATCTCGACGATCGGTGTCGCGCGTACGTCGACGAGCGTGACGTTGTCGCGGTTGTATGTCGCGTAGTAATCGGTGTCGAGGCACGGGCGCTTGGTGCCCAGCGGATGGCCGCGGGGCGAGAGCCGGTCCGCGACCTCCGGGTCGGCGACGATCTCATGGATCTTGCGCCGTACGAATTCGGCGGCAGTCTCGTTGGCGTCGGGATTCACCAGAAGGTCGTTGTACGACGCGATCATTCCGAACAACGTGCCCGATTCCCAGGCTGCCTCGTACGTCGACTGACGGGTCGCGGTGTCGACGCTCAGCGCCGATTCCTGCGGCGGCGGCACGAGCACACCGGCGCGCGACTCGCGCATCGCCTGACGGTGCTCGCGGGCGCGGGCCTTGCGCGCCGCGACGGCGTCGGGGTCGAGCGGCGCGTTCTTGGCCGGCATCGTGAAGTTCGGCGTACGTTGGAACACCGTCAGCTGCGCGGCCTGCTGCGCCATGAGCGGTATCGACTGGATGCCCGACGAGCCGGTGCCGATCACGCCGACCCGCAACCCCGTGAGGTCGACGCCTTCGTGCGGCCAGCGCCCGGTGTGGTACGTCGGGCCGCGGAACGTGTCGATCCCCTGGATCTCAGGATCCTTCGAGGCGGAGAGGCACCCTACGGCCATCACGACGAACCGGGCCGAGACCCGATCGCCGCGGTCGGTGACGACGTCCCAGCGTTGTTCGGCTTCACTCCACCTCGCCGCGGTGACGCGGGTCTCGAACTCGATGTCGCGGCGCAGGTCGAAGCGGTCGGCGACGTGGTCGAGATACCGCAGGATCTCCGGCTGCGTGGCGTAGCGCTCGGACCACGTCCACTCCTGCTCGAGCTCCGGCGCGAACGAGTAGCAGTAGTCCATCGACTCGACGTCGCAGCGGGCGCCGGGATACCGGTTCCACCACCATGTGCCGCCGACGCCGGCGGCGGCCTCGTAGCCCTGGATCGTGAGCCCGAGCGCCCGCAACCGGTGGTGCGCATACAGGCCGGCGAAGCCGGCACCGACCACGACGACGTCCACATTTCGGCGAGATTCCGTCACGGCACGATTCTCGCACCGCCCCGCCGCCGGGCGCAGCCCTGCAGGCCGCTGGCCCCCGCACCGGTGAGGGACTTGAATGCGGCCGAGGAGGTTGTGATGAGCGAATTCGACGACCTGCTGTGCGACGCCTACCGCGGCGAGGTTCTCGGCGAAGCGTTCTTCCGCGCCCTCGCCGACGCGCAAGACGACGACACGCGCCGCGAGACGCTTCGCGTTCTGCAGACCGTGGAGGCACGGACCGCCGCCCGTCTGCGCCCGCTGGTCGACGCGGCCGGCATCGATCCCGGCGACGCGCCGTCGGCCACGGACGGCGCGCGCATGGCCGAAGCCGTGGAGGGCCAGCCGTGGGACGGGCTGCTGCGAAGCCTGCGCAGCGCGCTGCCGGAGTTCCTCGTGAAGTTCGAGCGGCTGCAGTCGCTCGCGTCCGATCCCGACGACCCGATCATGGCCGAGCTCGTCGCGCACGAACGGGCGATCGACCGCTTCGCGCAGCTCGAGCTCGACGGCCGCAGCGACGACGCGCTCGGCGTGCTACGCGAGCACCTCGAGTCGTTTCCGAGGGCCGGGGCTCACTGAAGGAACGTCGGCTTCGCTCCCTCGACGCTCGTGGCCGGAGTGAGGAAGCACGTGAACGGCTTGCCCTTCGGCGCGAACGCCGGCACGAATTGCGAGTTGTGGACCCGCAGATATGCGATGCACGGCGGAAGCCGCCTCACGGTGTGCCTGGTGGTCCAGTCGATGGGACCGACGAGGCCGCCCGCGTCGTAGGCGCGCTCGCGGTTGATCGCGTCGATCACACCCTGCTGGGTGAAGTTCGGGCCCGCGGCGCGCAGCCCGGTGACGAACTGGTCGGCATTCACCCAGCCCACCTCGGCGTTCTCGGCGAGCTTGTAGCCGCCTTTGCTCATCCAGGTGATGTAGTTCTTGAGCGCCGGGAACTGCGGGACCGTCTCCGTCGGCGCGACCTCGGTCGCGACGATGGAGCCCTCGAAGAGCGCGCCGTTGCTCGACATGAAGTCGTGGTCGTATCCCTTCGGCAGGTAGTGGATCGCCGACAGGTCCTGCTGGTGCATCTCGCGCGCGATGTCGAGCACCCCGTTGAAGTCCATGCACGTCGTGACGAGGTCGACGTTCGCGTCCCTCATGTGCTTCACGTCCGCGCTGAAGTCGGTCACGCCGAAGGCGAGGCTCTTGTCGAGGAACACGACCTTCGCCGACGGGTACTTCTGGAAGCTGGACTTGACCCCGTCGCTGCAGTCGGCCGACTGGGCCACGCTGTACGCCAGTGAGGCGACGCGCTTCTTCTGCAGCTGGGCCGCGACCCAGGGCAGCGAGGCGTCGGGGCAGTCACCGCCGATGCACAGGGCGCCGACCTCACCGAACATGTTCGGCGCACCCTGCCATTCCTTCTGGATGTTCCAGCCGAACACGGGGATGCCGCTCTTGGCGAGGAGATCGGCTCCGGTGAAGAGCACCGTGGCGACGGGGAGCACCGCGAACGGCTTGTCCTGCTCGAGGACTGCCGTGACTTCACGCCGGTCGTTCGACAACTGGTCGTCGTGACGCTTGGCGATGACGAGCTTGCGGCCGTAGATGCCGCCCTCGCTGTTGATCATGTCGAAGTAGGCCTGCACGCCGTCGTACGCGGCGCGGTAACCGGGCCCCGTGGGGTCGGTCACGTCGACGATGCCGCTGACCCGGATCTCGGTGGGCGTCACCCCGGGCTGGGCCACCACGGGGAACCCGCCGGCCGGAGCACGAGTCGTCGTACTCGACTTCTGCGTCTGGCCGGAGCCCGAACTCGAGCACGCGGCTGCGACGACGACTGACAGGACCATGCACAACGCGATGGTGCGAGCGCGCATCTGTGGGTCACCTCTCGAGTCGGGATCCCCCCGGCCCCGACCTTCGAAGTATTCCACGCCCGCCGGATGCGCGTCGCGTGTGCCGGTTCGATCGAACCGGCACACGACTCAGCGGGCCGGCGGGACGTTCTGGTTCAGGTGGAACAGGTTGCCGGGGTCGTACGTGCGCTTCACCTGGGTGAGGCGCTCGAAGTTCGCCCCATAGTTGTCCCGTACCCGGGCCTGGTCGTCGTCGGCCATGAAGTTGACATAGCCACCGGCCTCCGAGAACGGCGCGGTGGCGTCGTAGTAGTCACGCACCCACTGGATGCGCTCGCGATCGACCGCCGGATCCTGCCACGCGGCGACGATGACGGTCGCGAAATTCGCGTCGCGGTAGGCGAACGCGGTCTCGTCCGCGCCGACCCGGTGCGCGGCGCCGTTGATCGGATAGAGGTGCATCGTCGCGCTGACCTCGGGGACCTTCGCGCCGTGGATCACGTGCTGCTCGATCGCGTCGTCAGTGAGGTCCTTGACGAAGGACCCTTTCCAGTAGCTGCGGATTCCCTTCGGGAAGATCACGTCGAACGCCGAGTTGAGGGCCGGGTACGGCATCGGGCCCACCATCTCCGCGACGACGGGCGCGACGTCGCGGAACGGCTTCATCGCGCTCTCGCCTTCTTCGAGCGGTCCGGCCCAGTGCACGATCGCGGCACAGAAGGTGTCGCCGTGACGGTTCTCCGGGATGAACGGAAGGGGCGGCGCGATCTGGAACGCCGGGAACGCGCCGTACGCCTCGTCGGCGTTCTTGATGAACTCGCGGTAGAACCGCAACAACGTGCCGGCATGGTCGAGCTCGTAGAAGAAGAGGCCGACGTACACGTCGTTGACGGGGTGCAGCTGGAACTCGAAGGACGTCACGACACCGAAGTTCCCGCCGCCGCCGCGCAACGCCCAGAACAGATCGGGGTTGTCGTCCCTGCTCGCGGTGCGGACCTGGCCGTCGGCAGTCACCACCTCCGCGGAGAGCAAGTTGTCGATCGACAGCCCGTAGCCCCGTGTGAGGTACCCGATCCCGCCGCCGAGCGTCAGGCCGCCGATCCCGGTGGTCGACACGATTCCGCCGGTCGTGGCCAGCCCGTACGCGTGAGTGGCGTAGTTGAAGTCGCCCCACGTCGCGCCGCCCCCCGCGCGCGCGGTGCGTGCGCGCGGATCGACGTGCACGTGCCGCATCAAGGACAGGTCGATGACGACGCCGCCGTCGTTCGTACCGAAGCCCGGGGCACTGTGCCCGCCGCCTTTCACGGACAGGTCGAGCCCGCCGTCGCGCGCGTAGTTCACGGCGCCGATGACGTCGGCGACCTGCTCGGCGCGGACGACGACCTTCGGCCGCTTGTCGAACATGCCGTTGTGAACGGCACGGGCTTCGTCGTAACCGGGATCGTCGGCGGTGATGACGGGTGCGCGGACCTGCTCGCGGAGCCGTTCGACGGTCGTGTCGCTCATGACGCCCCCTTTGTGCGTCCTGCCCCGACGGGGCTGCCCACCAAGACGCACCCCCATCGTGCGCCTGTCGGCGGCACGCGTCCACCTCGTTTCTCCGCCGGCGACGGGCACCGGGATTGGCAGAAGGTGGCATCATCCCTCGATGGACGCACCGTGGACCGGTGACGCGTGCTCACTCGTCGACGCCTTCCGCCGCGGCGAGCGCTCGCCGCTCGAGGAGTTCGACGCGACGCTGCGCGCGATCAAGGCGAGCGATATCAATGCGTTCTCGTTCATCGATCCCGAACGCGCGCGCGACGCCGCCCGGAGCGCCGACGTGACGAAGCCCTTCGGTGGCGTGCCGGCGGGGATCAAGGAGCTCGAGTCCGTCGCCGGCTGGCCGGCCACGGAAGCATCGCTGGTGTTCCGCGACCGGGTCGCGTCGACGACGTCGACGCTCGTCGCGCGGGTCCTCGCCGGGGGCGCGGTGCCCGTCGGGCTCACGACCGCGAGCGAGTTCGGCGGCTTGAACATCGGCTCGAGCCGGCTCAACGGGGTCACGCACAACCCGTGGCGTCACGGCCGCTCGACCGGCGGGTCTTCGGCCGGAAGTGCGGCGGCGGTCGCGGGCGGGCTCGTGACCCTCGCGACCGGCGGGGACGGCGGCGGGTCGATCCGCATCCCGGCCGGCTACACAGGCCTGCTCGGCATGAAGGGTACGTACGGACGCATCCCGCGTTCGCCGTATGCGTTCTCGCGGCCTGGCACCGTGGTCCTCGGCAACCTGGCCCGTTCGGTGCGCGACGCGGCCCGCTTCTACGACGTGTGCGCGGGATACGACCCCGCCGATCCGTCGAGCCTCCCGTCACCCGGCGGTTGGGAGCGCGGTCTCGGCACCCACGAGCTCGCCGGCCGGCGCGTCGCCGTGCTGCCGTCCCTCGGCGGGGTGACGAAGGTCGCGCCGGAAGTCGAGCATCGGGTGCGCGAGGCCGCGAAGGCACTGATCGAGGCGACCGGCATGGTGGAGGTCGACCTCGAGCTCGCGCTGCCCAACCTCTCGGCCCAGTGGATGATGGGGAACCTCGCGACGTTGCTCGCCGAGCTCGGCGATCGCTGGCCCGCGTGCGCGTCCGAGCTGACCGCGGAGGTGGCGACCGGCCTCTATCTGTCGCAAGCGATGTACAACCTGCACACTGCCGCGGTCGCCGAGGCGTTGCGGCTGGACGCATACGCGGCGATGGCGGGCGCGTTCGAGACGGTCGACTTCGTCGTCGCGGCCACGAACCCCGACGTCGCGTTCCCGGCCGATGCGCCGACGAGCAACCCGACCGACAGTTTCGTCGACGCCGCGCGCGACAGCACCGTGGCCCGCATCGCGTACCGGGCTGCGCTCGGCCTCGTGCGGCTGGCCGCCGCGGCACGGCCGGCGCTGCCGTCGAAGCTCCTCGAGCTCGGATCGCGCCGCTTCCCCGACCTCGTCAGCATGGGAGCGCTGACGATGGTGTCGAACATCTGCGGCAACCCGGCCGTGTCGATCCCGGCCGGGTTCGTCGACGGGCTGCCGGTGGGGATGCAGGTGCTGACCCGGCACCACGCCGACGCGCTGCTCTTCGACGTGGCGCTCGCGGTCGAACGGACGAACCCGTGGCCGATCACAGCCGGCGCCGGACGCGCATCGTGACCGGCGCGGATCAGTTCACCGTGAAGCAGCTCTGACAGCCGCCGCCGCCGACCGCGGCGGGGCCGGGCCCGGTGCCGGTGTCGAGCACGAAGACGGTGTGAGGGCCGGTCGGCGCGTTGCCGGCGATCGTGATCGTCACATCCACTTCACCGGGCCGGCGATTGGTGATGGACTGCACCGTCACACCCGGACCGAAGTCGACCGTCGGGTCGGGCCCGTAAAGGAAGTGCGAGCCGAACACGGCGACGGTCTGCGGCCCGCTCCCGCGCGTGCCGACGGCCGGCGTGACCGAGTCCACGGTGGGTGGGATGGCGAAGCGAGTGAACACGTCGAACGCGTTGTTGGTGTCGCCGTCGACGAGGTTGCTCGCAAACGATTCGAACGCGACGTATCTGCCGTCCCGGCTGAGGCTCGGGCGCTGGCTGTCGCCGTTTCCCTGCGTGCCCGGGCCGTTGACTGCCTCGGTCTCGCTCGCCCGCGTGGTCGTCTCACGCGTGTGGCCGCCGAAGACCGCCGCGTTCCGGTCGCGCACGAACACGTCGGTCTTTGCGTTGCCGTCACCGGTGACGAGGTTCGTCGCGAACGATTGGAACGCGATCCGCAGGCCGTCGCCGGAGATCGAGGGGGCGAAGCTGCTGCCGTCGGACTGACTGCCGTCGTTCGCGACGCTCACGACCTCGCTACTTCCGCCGGCCGCGCTCACATACGCGTTGGACACACCGTTCGTGATGCCCGGCACGATGTCGTTCGAGAACGAGTCGTACGCGACGAGTGGGATCTGGAACCCACCTTGTGGTGCGGACAGAGCGGCATCCCCGCCGCCGAAGTCGCCTCCGAACCGGAAGACGTTGTTGACGTCGCCGATCTGGCGGAGGAACACGTCGTCCGCACCGTTGGTGTCCCCCGGCACGAGGTTGGTCGCGGAGGACTGGTACGCCACCCACGCGCCCGTCGGATCGACCACGGCCCCGATGCTGCGGCCGTTGGCCTCTCCGCTGCCACCCTTCGGGATACTCACCCGCGCCGTCGTCCCGGCGGAGATGTTGCGCACGAACACGTCGTCGACCGCGTTCGAGTCTCCGGGCACCAGATCGGTCGCGACGGACTGGAAGGCGACGATGTTGCCGTCGGCGCTGATGCTCGGCGCGCGGCTCGTGCCGTTGACCTGTGCTCCTCCGGTCGCGACACTCACGCGAGTCGTCGTGCCGAGCAGCCGGTCGCGCACGAAGACGTCGCCGACACCGTTCGTGTCGCCGGTGACGAGGTTGGAGGCGAACGAGTCGAAGGCGACGAACCGCCCGTCGCCGCTGATCGCGGGATCCGAGCAGTCCGCGGTCGATTGCGAACCGTCGTTCGCAAGACTCACCCGCTCCGTCTTCCCGGTCCGGTTGTCGCGCACGAAGATGTCGGCAACTCCGTTCGTGTCGTTGCTCACGAGGTTCGACGCGCTCGACTCGAACGCAGTGAACCGCCCGTCACTGCTCACGACCGCGTGCACGCTCGGGCCGTTCGCCTGATCACCGGTGCTCGACACGGACGACCGGACGAGCCACGCACACCCGCCACCTGTGATCGCCAGTGCGAGCGCGGCCACGAGAACGCGCAACCGCCGCATCGACCGACCCCCTTCAGACCCGGCCGGACTGCCCTCGACAGAGGGACCGTAACAAGCAGGTCGCCCATGATCTAGGGTGCGCCTCGTGGCCCTCTGGGACGAGGAGCTCGAGCAGCTGCGACCGCAGCTCCGCGAGGAGGCGGCGACGTTCGTCGCATCCGTCGCGTGGAACGAGACCGACACCGCGGGGCTGTCGATCGACGAGCGAGTCGCCGCCCATCGGCGGTCCGAGCTCGGCGGCCCCCCGTCCGACCGCGGGGTCGACCGGACGATCGACGGTCCGACGGGCCCGATCCGGCTGCGCACGTTCACGCACGAGCACCCGGAAGGTGTGCTGCTGCACATCCACGGCGGCGCCTGGATGGCCGGCTCACCGGAGATGATGGACCAGCTCCACGCCATCCTCGTCGACACGTGCAACGTGGCGGTCGTGAGCGTCGACTACCGCCTTGCACCGGAGCATCCCTATCCGGCGGCGCCGGACGACTGCGAGGCCGCCGCCTGCTGGCTGATCGAGCACGCCGCGGAGGAATTCGGCTCCGATCGGCTGCTCATCGCAGGCGAGTCCGCCGGCGCGCATCTCGCGGCGGTCACGTTGCTGCGCATGCGCGACGGACACGACGCCGCTGACCGCTTCCTCGGCGCGAACCTCGTGTTCGGCGCGTACGACCTCTCACGCACGCCGAGTCAACGCGGCGTCGGGATCGCACCCGGGACCGACATCCTCGACGGCACCGGCTTCCCGCTCGACCTGTTCTTGCCGGGTATGAGCGAGGAGCAACGCCGCGACCCCGACGTGTCGCCGCTCTTTGCCGATCTGCGCGGCATGCCGCCCGCACTCTTCTCCGTCGGCACGAACGACCACCTCGTCGACGACACACTGTTCATGGCGGCGCGATGGGAAGTCGCAGGAAATCGGACGGATCTCCTCGTGTACCCCGACACCCCGCACGGGTGCATCGCTCTGCCCACCGTCGCCGGGCACTTCTTCCCGCGGCTGTTCGACTTCTTCCGCGCCTGCCTGAAGACACCCCGCGCCGTACCGTCGCGTTAGCGCGTTCTCTGGCCGTGGCTCGCGCCGCTCAAGCGTGCGCAGCGGGGCCGCGTGGCACGTCGCGGAAGGCGACGTCGCGGTCGAATGCCTGCTCGCGCGGCATTCCCAACACGCGCTCGCTGATGACGTTGCGGGCCATCTCGGTGGTGCCGCCCGCGATCGCCGGGAGCTGCCGCATCACAAAGTCGAAACCGCTGCGGGCCACCGCGCCGTCGTCGCCGCACCATGCGGCGCCTGCCGCGCCGGCGATCTCGAACGCGATCGTGGCGAAGCGGGTCGCCGCGACACCACTGAACAGCCGGCCGACGGACGCCGACTGATCCGACATGCGCCCCGACGCGACACCTTCACTGATCCGGCGCTGCAGCGCGGCCCCGACGAGCTCGAGCATGTGAGCCTCGCCGATCAGGTCGCGCGCGTACGGATCGTCGAGCCGGCCGGCGTCATGTGCCGCCGCGGCGAGCATCTCGGCACCGAACCGCACGTGCCCCCCGGTCGGCGGCTGGGTGATCAGCGGCGAGTTGTGGCCCATCGCCATGCGCTCGTAGAACATCCAGCGCACACCGACGGTCCAACCCTGGTCGACCCCGCCGATCCGGTCGCCGTCGGGAACCCGGACGTCGGTCAGGAACTCCTGACAGAACTCCTTGTTGCCGTTCACCATCTCGATGCGGTGCACCTCGATGCCGGGCTGGTGGATCGGCAGCATGAACACCGTGAGGCCTCGGTGTTTCGGCACGTCCCAGTTGGTGCGCGCGAGGCACAACGCCCAGTCGGACCACCACGCACCCGTCGTCCAGACCTTCGACCCGTTCAACACCCACTCGTCGCCGTCGCGCACTGCACTCGTGAGCGCCCCGGCGACGTCGGAGCCGCCGCTCGGCTCCGACAGGAACTGCACCCAGATCTCCTCTCCTTTGAGGATGGCCGGAATGTGGCGCCGTTTCTGCTCTTCGGTGCCGAAGTCGAGAAGCACCGCGGCGCATGTCGCCATCGTCGGCGACTGCAATGACACCGGGTACTCGTAACCGACCAGCTCTTCGTTGAGCGCCCATTGATGGGCCGGAGACAGACCTTGGCCGCCGTACTCGCGCGGTACGCAGACACCGGCGAGGTCCGCGTCGAACAGCATGCGTTGGACCTCGCGATCGCGCGTCACCGCGGCGAACACGTCGTCGTCACTCGGCACGTCACTGACGAACGTGCCGAACTCGACCGACGACCTCGGCTCGAGGTTCGCCCGTATCCACGCCCGCGCCCGCCGACGGAAGCTGACCACGTCCTCCATCCCGGGGTCGTGCTCTTCGAGTGCGCTCATGCTGCCGCGACTCGGCGCTCGATGATGGCGGCCAGCCGTTGACGGTGGTCGGCGGGCGTGCCGTACAGGCCGTGGTCCACGGTGATGCGGCGCAGGAAGAGATGGATGTCGTGCTCGAATGTGAGACCGATCCCGCCATGGATCTGCACGCAGTCCTGCGCGAGCTCGGCGCCTTGCGTACCGACGAACGCCTTCGCCGCGCTGACGAGCTCCGCGGCGTCCGGTGCGCCGGCCTCTGTCGCGGCGGCGGCCGCGTCGCTGATCGCGTGGCCGGCCTCGAGCCACGACTTCATGTCGGCGAAGCGGTGCTTCAGCTCCTGGTACGACGCGAGGGGACGACCGAAGGAATAGCGCTGGAACGCCCAATCGACGGTCATGTCGAACGCGCTCTGCATCGCGCCGACGGCCTCCACGCTGAGCAGCGTCGCGGCGATCTGCAGTTGGCGCTCGACCTGCTCGGCCGCGCCGCCGACTTCACCTACGACTGCGTCGACCGGCACGCGCACGTCGTCGAAGCGCACGAGCCCGAAGCGGCGCGTCAGGTCGACCGACTTCAGCGGCTCGATCGCAACACCGCGTGCATCCGAGGGCACGAGCACCTGTGTCAGGCCGGCACCCGTCCGCCCCGTCACCAACAGCGCGCCGGCCTGCGCGGCCGATTCCACCGGCCGCTTGACGCCGTTCAGCACGACCTCGGGCCCGTCGACCCGGATCTCGAGGGTCACGTCGCCGAGGCGGTCGTTCGGAACCGGCTCACCGAAGCACCACGATGCGACAGCCTCGCCCGACAGCAGATGGTCGAGCGCGGCCGAGTGCATGTCGCCGCCGGCGTCGCTCAACGCGGCTGCGACGACGTTCGTCGCCACGAGCGGCCCCGGCGCCGCGTGCCGCCCGAACTCGTAGGCGATGAAGCTGAGATCGACGACGCCTTCGCCGCTGATGCTGCCCCCGCCGCGCTCCTCGGAGACGAGCAATGACGTCCACCCGAGCTCGGCGCCGCGGCGCCAGTAGTCGGCGTCGTAGCCGGCAGGGTCGTCGCGCAACGCGCGGAGACGGTCGACGGGCACCATGTCGTCCAGAAACCGCGCGGTCGTCTCGCGGAAAAACTCCTGGTCGCCGGTCGGCTGCAACCGCATCGAGCGAAATCGTAGTTCTCCAATTTCAAGAGCACCGCTTCCTGCATCCCGCACGTCATGGCGCGAGGTTCGCGGCGTACGCGCTCCGATGCTCGGCCCACCAGCGACGGCGACGGTCGAAGCGCTCCATGCCACCGATGTCATGCCACATCGCGACGAAGCCGGGCTCGCCGGCCTCGACGTGGCGGGCCACGAATTCACCGCCCCGCGCAATTGTTTCCTCGAGCGCCGCGAGCAACTCGCGGCGACCCGTCGCGTCGACACCGTACGTGTCGCACACCAGTCGCAGCCGTTCGGGGCGGTTCGCCGGTTGCCACCCGAGTCGCGCCGCGCTGACCTCGTCGTCGATTGGGACGCACATGCGCGCGAACTGCGCCAGGTCGTAGACGGGTCGGCCCGGCGCCGCGAAGTCGAAGTCCAAAAGGGCCACGGCCTTGCCGTCGCGGAATACGACGTTCTCCACGCACACGTCGTTGTGACAGACGATCGGCCCGCCTTGGGGGTCCGCGAGCTCGGGGCTCCAGTCGATGCCCGCCGGATCGAACGTGGCCGATGCCGTGTGAAAGGCGGCGATGAGCTCGGTCATCGATGCGAGGCAGTCGTCGGTCTGCACCCAGCCGGAGAACGGCGGGATGGCAACCGCTCCGGGGACGAACTCGAGCCGCTCGCGGTCGCCTTCGATGCCAACCGGCCGCGGCACGCCGTCGAACCCGGTGGCGCGCAAGGCGGAGAGGAACGCGTGCACCGTGGCACTGCGTCCATTCGCGGGACGCAAGACGTGACCACCGACGCGCACGACCTGCCCGACGTTCGCGACTCCGCCCGCGAGAACCTCGTGCTCCATGTCACCAGTGTCGCTCTCCCGGCTGCTCGGAGGGGGCGGATACGTTGTGGCGGTGGTCGAAGACGGTCACTGGATCCGCTGGCACGAGCGTTACGACGACCCGAGCTCGTCGCTGAGTCGACGACTCGCCGTCGTGCAGCGTCGGCTACGTGAAGCGCTCGACAACGCGCCGCCCGGTCCCGTTCGGCTCATCAGCATGTGCGCGGGCCAGGGCCGCGATGTCATCGGCGTGTTGACCCGTCATCGCCGCCAACGAGAAGTGTGCGCCCGACTGGTCGAAATCGATC
>JAMXLJ010000082.1 GCA_024281095.1 Acidimicrobiia bacterium
CCTGATCGCCGTCCAGCAGACCCAGGCGCTCCTCCTTCGTGAGCCGGTCGTACAGCGCCGCGGCCTCGGCGTCAGGGGCGGCGCCGGCGCGCACGGCAGCCACCGCCCGGTCGAATGCGCCGGGGTCGCGGTCGTTCGCCATGAGCTCGTATGGTCACCGAAGGAATTCCAGTCCGCAAGGCCTGCCGCGGTGGCGTCACGCTCCAAGGAGCGCGCGACCGTGATGCCGCGCACATGAGCCGGCGTCGCCTGTCCGAGGTTTGCGCTGTCGAACGCAGCACGCGACGCGGCCTCGACTATGTTGCGCGGCTACGAGCCGGCCGACGGGAACAACACGATGAGCATCTACCGGACACTGCGGTCCGTCATCCGTTTCCAGGGCATCGAAACCGATCCGGTCGAGCGACGCCTCGCCCGCGCCGCGTCGGTTGCCGATCTCCGGCGGGTCGCGCGCCGGCGACTCCCCGGGGGCGTGTTCGACTACATCGACGGCGGTGCCGAAGACGAGCGAACGCTGGCGGCCAACGAAGCGGCGTACGCCGCGGTCGGCTTCCGGCCCCGGGTCCTGCGTGGGATCGCCGAGGTCGACATCCGCTCCAGTGTGCTCGGCCGGTCGCTCGCGTTCCCTCTGGTTCTCGCGCCGACGGGGTTCACACGCATCGCGGACCCGGCTGGTGAGCTCGCGGTCGCACGGGCGGCCCAGCGAGCCGGTCTGCCGTACACGCTTTCGACACTGAGCACACGCTCCATCGAAGAAGTGCGCGCCGTGAGCGATGGCCGGCTGTGGTTCCAGGTCTACGCGTGGCGCGACCGTGGTCTCGTCAAGGAGATGATCGCGCGTGCCGCCGCGGCACGGTTCGAGGCGCTGGTGCTCACCGTCGACACCGCCGTCTTCGGCCGGCGCGAACGCGACGTGCGCCGAGGGTTCTCGCTGCCGCCCACGATCGGCCCCGGCACCATCGTCGACGGCGCGTTGCACCCGGCATGGACATGGAAGTTCGTGCGCAGCGAGCCGATCCGATTCGCCAACGTCATGGGGCGTGACGTCGGTGACGGGGCGTCACCGGTGAACCTGTCCGATTACATCAACACCCAGTTCGACCCGGCACTCTCATGGGCCGACGTGGAGTGGCTGCGATCCGTTTGGGACGGCCCCGTCCTCGTGAAGGGCATCCAGCGCGTCGACGATGCCGTGCTCGCCGCCGAGGCCGGCGTCGATGGGATCATCTTGTCGAACCACGGCGGACGGCAGCTCGACGGCGCCCCGGCGACCTTCCCGTTGGTCGCACCCGTCGCCGATGCCGTCGGCGGGCGCACTGAGATCATCTGTGACGGTGGCGTACGGCGGGGGAGCGACATCGTCAAGGCCGTCGCCGCGGGCGCGACTGCGTGCATGGCCGGCCGCGCGTACCTCTATGCACTGGGCGCGGCCGGCGAGCGAGGCGTCGATCGCGTCCTCGAGTGGTTCCGGGCCGACATCGTCCGGACGATGAGCCTCATCGGTGCGCCGTCGATGGGCTCGCTCGACCGCTCGCTCCTCAGCTGACAGCCTGATCCGGGAACGACAGGCCTCGGGTGCGCCCCGGCCTGCCGGTGTCGTAGGTTGCCGCGATGCGATTCGGACTCGATGTTGCCCAGCAGCGGATGCCGTGGGACGAGGTTGTCAGCCGCGTGCAGTTTGCCGAGGATGTCGGCTTCGACGGCGTCTGGGGTTTCGACCACTTCCAACCGATGTACGGCGAGGGGCCGGGTGAGACCTTCGAGGGTATGACGACGCTCGCGGCGCTCGCCGGCGTGACGTCGCACATTCGGCTCGGCCTGCTCGTGGCCGGAGTGACGTACCGGCATCCGTCGGTGTTCGCGGCGGAAGCGATGACCATCGACCACGCTTCGCACGGCCGGCTCGAGCTGTCGCTCGGCGCGGCATGGTTCGACAAGGAGCACCACGAACTGGGCATCCCGTTCCCGCCGACGCGCGAGCGGTTCGATCTGCTGGAGGACGCGCTCGAGATCGTCACGCGGCTGTTCACCGGGGACATCGTGTCGTACGACGGCCACGTCGTGTCGCTGCGGGACGCGCGGCTCCTGCCGGTGCCGGTGCAGCAGCCGCACCCTCCGATATGGATCGGTGGGAGCGGTCCGCGCCGGACGCTGCCACTCGTCGCGCGCTATGCCGACGTCTGGCACACATGGGGCTCGCCGAATTCGCTGCGCGACGCCAACCGACGGATCGACGAGCTCGCGACCGAGGCAGGACGCGACCCGTCGTCGATCATGCGGGCGAGCTCGTTGTCGCTCGACGACGTCGACACCGCGCGCAAGCACGCCGCCAAATGGCGTGACGAGGGTTACGGCTATCTCGTCTGCGGCTGGCCCGGCGCCGGCCGTGAACAGGTCGAGCGGTTCGCGCGCGACGTCATGCCCGAGTTCACCGGCTGAGACGTGTGGAGGCGCGCGAACGAGCGAGCGCGTGTCGCGTCCGTCCCGATTCGGCGATGAGTTTGGGCCCGGTGAGCCGTCTCACTGGTATGGAAACCGAGCGAGTCAGCGCATCCACGACGATCGAGGCCGCCCCGGAGGCGGTGTTCGGGGTACTGGCCGACCCGGCAGCCCACGCCGCCATCGACGGCACCGGCTGGGTGCGCCAGTCCCTGGACGGCGATCGCATCACCGCCGCCGGCCAGGTGTTCCGGATGGCGATGTACCACCCGAACCACCCGGACAAGGACTACGAGATCGCCAACCTGGTCGAGGTGTTCGACGAGCCGCGGGCGATCGGGTGGAAGCCCGGGACGGAGTCGGCGCAAACGGGGGAGCTCAGCTTCGGCGGGTGGACCTGGCGCTACGACCTCGAGGCGGACGGCCCGTCGCGCACGACCGTGACGCTGACCTACGACTGGTCGGCAGTCCCGCCCCACGTGCGCGAGTACCTCCAGTTCCCGCCGTTCGACCCGGCTCACCTCGACAACTCGCTGCAACACCTGTCCGACCTCGTCGCCTAGGAAGCGATCGGCATGGAGAAGGTTGACTACGACGCACGTCTCCATGCCGTCTACGCCGCCGGCCGGCAGATGTCGCCCGATGCACGACAAACCTGGATGGAGGCGTTCGCTCGCCACCTGCCGGAGAGACGGCCACTGGTCTGGCTCGACCTGGGCTCGGGTACCGGACGCCTCACCCCCTCGTTGGCGAGTGCGTTCGGCGGCCCCGCCCACGGAGTCGAGCCGTCGGAAAAGATGCGTGCTCGAGCCGTTGCCCATGCTCGCCATCCCGCCGTCACGTATCGGGCCGGGTCTGCCGAGCACATCCCGTTGCCGGATGCCTCGTGTGACGCAGCATTGCTGTTCTTCGTCTGGCACCACGTCGTCGATCGCGATCGCGGGGCGCAGGAGTTGCGCCGCGTCGTCAAGCCGGGCGGCAGGCTCTTCGTGCAGGCGAACTTCTCCGACCGGATGCCCGATGTCTGGTGGTTCCGCGTCGTGCCCCAATGGAGGAACGTCGACAAGGCGCAGTTCCGGTCCGAGGAGGAGGTGAAACGTGACTTCACCGGCGCCGGGTGGGCGCTCGTCGCTCGTGATGAAGTCACCTGGCTTCGCGCGGCGAACCTCGCCGAGGACTTCGAGAGACTGAAGCTGCGTGCCGTCTCGGTCTTCGAGCACATGAGCGCGGAGGCCGCCGAAGCGGGCTTCGCGAGGATCGAAACCGCGTTGCCCTCACTTGACGACGGGCCTCAATACGAGACGAGCGCGCTTCTCGTCTTCCAGAACTAGGTCACGAACTCCGCGGCGCGATGGTGGAATCTCCACGTGCCGTCGTCGCAGTGCAGCGTGTCGTGGTAGCGCCCCACGACCTGGATCACCCAACCGCTGTCGCGCTGCACGAACACGATCACGTCGCTGACCGCGCGGGCCTCGTGGTCGTTCCAGTCGGTGACGAGCGTGTTGGCGACGACATGGCGTACCGGTCGCTTCGGCTGCCAACCCGCGAAGGCTTCACGGAGCGCGTCGTGGCCCTGGTGCGTGCCGAGGCCCGGGATGTCACAGCCGCCGTCGGCGCAGAAGGTTGCGACGACGTCGTCGGCGCGGCCATCGTCCAACGCGAGCGTGTACCTGGCGATCGCGGCGCGAACACCCTCGACGACCTCTGCAAACGTCATCCGGCCCTCGCGTTCAGAAGCGTTCAGAAGCCGAGATCGGTGATCGGCTTGTCGAACGGGTACACGTTGACGGCGCGCAGCGCGGGGAGCAGCCGCTCGTGCGGAAGCCCGGAGAGGTAGCCGTCGATCGTCCGCTGGAAGTTCGCGATGTGCCCCTCCAAGCCGGCCGACAGGCGCATGTACTCGAAGCCCTTCGCGTGCAGCCCTCGTTGTTGCCTCGGCAGGTTCGAGAAGTCCTGCGTGGGGATCGGTGGCCACCGTGGATCGTCGCACTCCCACACCTCCGGTTGCGCCGGTCGCTCCGGCTCCTCGCCCTCGGGGTAGCGCGTGAGCGACCAGATCTCCATCAACGTCTCCTCCGGCGCCAACGGCCGGAAGCGGTACGCAGTGGCGCTGCTGTACATCGGCAGCACGAAGGAGTGCGGGAAGCACTGGAAGAACTCCAAGTTGAGGCCGCGCGCCTCGAGGTCGTTGAGGTCGGGCATGTCGTCGCCGCGGTCGCGGTGCCACCTCGTCACCGCGTCATTGAGCGTGCGGTTCCAGGTCGCCATCGCCTGGTCGGCCTCGCCGGGCAGCTCGATGTCACGCAGGCCCTCGGCGATGCGCACGTCGTTGGCGTGCACCATGCCCGCCATGCCCTCGCTCATCGTGCGGAGATAGCCGATGTCGGCCTCGACGAAGGCGCGCGAATCGAACGGGCCACTGTCGCGCAACCCGTACCGCGTGGGGATCACGAGCTGAGGATGCGTCTGCACGACGTGATAGCTCTCGACGAACGCCTCGATGGCGAGCTTCCAGTTCACCGGTAGACGGGACGCGTACCACCACTCGGTGCGCAACGACTCGACCTTCCACGCGTCGAGAATGCTCGCGGCGGGCTCGAGGCTCTCGCGTAGCGGCGGTGCACCGTCGTCCAGGTTGATCCACGCGCACCCGCCCCATACTTCGCAGCGCACCGGCACGAGATCGATGTCTCCCGGTTGCACGTTGTGCTCCGCGAACGTCTTCTTGCGCGGGACGAAGCTGTTCTTGCCGTCGACGCCGTAGCACCAGCCGTGGAAAGGGCAGACGAATCCATGCTCACACGTGCCGCGTCCCTCGATGACCCTGACGCCGCGGTGGCGACACGCGTTCTGGAACGCGCGCACCTCCATGTCGTCGGTGCGGAGCAGGACGATGGACTGGTCGAGGAACTCGTACTCGACGAAGTCGCGCGGCTGCGGGATCTCCTCGAGCCGGCACGCCATCTGCCAGACGCGAGGCCACAGCGCCTCGGCCTCCAACTCGTAGAAGCCGCCGTCGTAGTAGCGCTCCTTGCGCACCCGGTCGGGCAGCTCCATCGCGTACGGCACCGGAAGGGCCGACCACTTCTGATCCAGGGTCGCCACGCCGCCCCCCTTCCCCGTCGCGGAGCACGTTGCCGGCGCTCGGTATACTAACCGGTCGGTACAATTCCCGGCCTCGATGGAGTCGTCGGAAGCCGTAGTGGACGAGAGCGCGCGCCCGCCCGCCGCCGACGTCGACGTACTGATCGTCGGCGCCGGCATCACCGGCATCTACCAGCTGTATCGCGCTCGCGAGGCGGGCTTCACCGTGCAGCTCCTCGAGGCGGGTAGCGGCGTCGGCGGTACGTGGTTCTGGAACCGGTACCCGGGCGCGCGCTTCGACTCGGAGAGCTACACGTACGCCTACCTGTTCTCGAAAGAGCTCTTCGAGGAATGGGAGTGGCAGGAGCACTTCGCCGAGCAGCCGGAGATCGAGCGCTACCTCAATCACGTCGTCGACCGGTTCGACCTGCGTCGCGACATGCGCTTCGGTTCGAACGTGACCTCCGCCGTGTACGACGAGCCCGCCGCGAAGTGGACCGTGACGGTCGACGACGGCACTGTGTTCCGGGCCCGCTACCTCGTCGCCGCGACGGGCGTGCTGTCGGTGCCGTACTTCCCCGACGTCCCGGGCCGCGACGGCTTTCGCGGCGAGCAGTACCACACCGGCCGGTGGCCGGCGGCGCCCGTGGACTTCGCCGGTAAACGCGTCGCCGTCGTCGGAACCGGTTCGAGCGGTGTGCAGGTGATCCCGGTCGTCGCGGGTGAGGCCGCGTCGCTGACGGTGTACCAACGGACGGCCAACTGGTGCACGCCGCTCAACAACTCGCCGATCACTCCCGACGAGCAGGCTCGGCTCCGCGCCAACTTCGAGACGATGTGCGAGACGCTCGCCACGTCGTTCAGCGGTTTCCTTCACGTGCCCGGCGATCGCGCGACCTTCGACGACTCGAAGGACGAGCGGTGGGCGTTCTACGAGAAGATGTGGAACAGTCCCGGCTTCGCCAAGCTCGTCAGCCACTACACCGACCTGCTGTTCGACCCCGAGGCGAATGCCGAATGGTGTGAGTTCCTCGCCGAGAAGATCCGCAGCATCGTCGAGGACCCGGGCACCGCCGAGAAGCTGATCCCGAAGGACCATCGCTACGGGGAGCACCGTCCCCCGTTCGTCACCGGCTACTTCGAGGCGTTCAACCAGCCCAACGTCTCGCTCGTCGCCACCAAGGAGACGCCGATCGTCCGCATCACGCCGACCGGGATCGAGACGACCGAGAGTCTGCGCGAGTTCGACATCATCGTGTGGGCGACCGGCTTCGACTTCGGCACCGGTGCGCTGAGCCGCATGGGCATCCGCGGCCGCGACGGGCTCGCACTGGAGGACCACTGGGCCGACGGCCCGAGCACGTTCCTCGGGGTACAGACCGCGGGCTTCCCGAACCTCTTCTTCCCGGGCGGACCGCACGCGGCGGCCGGCAACAACCCGCGCTACAACGGCGACCAGGTCGACTTCATCACCGGCGTGCTCACCTACGCGCGTGACCACGGCTACGACACCATCGAGGCCGAGCCCGCCGCGCAAGAGAAGTGGACCCGTCTGAACGACAAGTGGGCGACGAGGCCGCCGAACTTCGGGACCGCGAGCTACTACTTCGGGTCGAACATCCCGGGGAAGCCTCGCCGGTACCTCTTGAACTCCGTCGGCCGTCCCAAGTTCCTGGAGGAGTGCGCGGCCGCACGTGAGAACGACTACGAGGCGTTCAAGCTCTTGCGCAGCAGTCACCCACGGGATCGGTCACACGGTTGCGACGGGCGTCGCGGGTGAGCCGACCGCCCCCGGAAGGCGTAGCGGGGGAGCGGTGAGCAGGAAGCGGCTCCGGTCGTGCGCGCGAAGCCACGACGCGAGCTCGTGCAGGTACCACATCTCGCCGAGGGGCACGCCGAGCTTGAACAGGCAGAGGTGGTGGATCGGCAGAAACGAGTGCCTGCTCTGGTCGCGGTCCTGCCGGCTGCCGACCATCCCCTCGACCGCGTAGTTGTCGGCCACGAGCGCGGAGATCTGCGACTCGGCGATCCACTCGAGCAGCGGCTCGTCGCGCGCGTCGAGCCACGTGCACATCCTGAAGATCTGCGCAGGGTCTGGTTCGCGATTCATCTCGAGGACCTTGGTCGCGAAGCCCGTGTGCAGCAGGAGCATGTCGCCCGGTTCCACGACCACGCCGTCGGCGGCCATGATCGCCTCGAGCGTCGCGCGGTCGACACCGCGGAAGTCGTGACCGAGATGGTGGGCCAGGTCGATCAGGACGCCTCGCCCCTGCACGCCCTTGTACGCCATGTGCTCCAGGCCGAGGTGGTGCGCGAAGCAGAGGTGCCGGCCGCCGTCGCCCGCGGCGTCGGGCTTCGGCCCGACGAGGTCGACGCCGGCGCGGTAGCCGTTGTAATAGACCGATTCCTCGACCCCGTCGCCGTCGGCGTCGAACTCGGCACCGACGTGCGCGAGCGAGTCCCATTGGGTCGAGTACTGAAGTGAGAGCGTCACGACGTCGTCGGCCCACACGTCGACGTAGCGATCGTCGCCCCAGCCCTGCATGTCGCGCATGCGGACGTTGTAGAAGGTGCCCGCATTGCCATCCATGTCCTCCGTCGGGGCCAGCATCGGCGGGCGGCGTCGCTGGTTGAGCACGGTGCCGCCGGGATAGTCCAGCGGCAGGCTCAGGCAGAAGCTGATGCCGGCCTGGACCTCGCGCACGCCTTGGAGAACCTTCTCGGGCGTGAGCAGGTTGATTCGGCCCAGTTCGTCCTCGTCGCCCCAGTCGCCCCAGGTCGAGCCGGGCGGGCGCTGCTTCCACCGCTTCGTCACTTGTGCCCCCGTTCCCTGTACCGACCGGTTGGTCTACGCTTGCCGCGAAGCTTCGCGCGGGAGGATCACCACATGACGGCGAAGGAGTTTGTCGTCTCTGCGGACGGGCACGTCCTGGAGCCGACCGACCTGTTCGTGACCCGCCTGCCGAAGCATCTGCGGGACCGGGCGGTCTGGGAGGAGGACTTCGAGATCGAGCCGCTCGTCGAGGGCGGCGCCCGGATCTTCCGCCGCCTGCACACTCCCGGGTTCGAGGGCTGGACCGTGTCCCGGTACCGCCAGACACGCGGGCGGATGCCCGAAGGCGACCCCGACATCATCCTGGAGGACATGGACCTCGACGGCGTCGACGTGCAGGTGATGCACCCGAACCTGTCGTTGTTCGGGCTCTACTCCGACGACCACGAGCTGTCCATGGCGCACGCCCGTGTGTACAACGACTACATCGTCGAGCGGTTCACGCCGTACTTCTCGCGCATCGCTCCGACGGCGCCCGTGCCGATCACCGACATCGCCGACGCGGTTGCCGAGATCGAGCGGGTCGCCGCGGCGGGCTTCCGTGCGATCCTGCTCCCCGCAGTGCCACCGAAGCCGTACTACTCGCGCGAGTTCGATCCGGTGTGGGGGGCCGCACAGGCCAACGGTGTGCACGTGTTCATCCACACGCAGACCGGGGGCGTCAAGGTGAACGATCCGGCGTCGACGACGCTCAAGGTCGTGATGGAGTCGGCCGCGCAGGTCAACCAACCGATGACCGAGAAGTCGGCCTCGAAGCGGATGATCACGCAGTCGATCCACAGCACGTTCGTCCCCCAGCAGGTGATCTGCGAACTGATCGGCGGCGGGGTTCCGGAGCGTTATCCCGATCTCCACTTCGCGCTGATCGAGTTCAACGCGCACTGGCTCGCGTCATTGGTCGGAGCGATGGACAAGTGCTGGATCACCGGTATCGGCCAGGACGCCGACTGGTGGCTCGGATATTGGGACGAGGACCGTCCGGCGAACGACCAACCGAACATGGCCCAGCTCTTCCGCCTCAACGAGAAGTGGCCGTATCCCTTGATGCCGAGTGAGTACGTGCAGCGCCAGTTCCACGTCTCGTTCCAGGACGACCCCGTGGCTCTCGCGTGCCGTCACATCACCGGGGTGTCCGCCATCGTGTGGGGCAACGACTACCCGCACGCCGAGGGCACGTTCCGCGGCAGCCGCGAGTTGATCGCGAAGCAGTTCGTCGGCATTCCGGCGGACGAGCGGGCGGCGATGCTCGGTGGCACACTCGGTGAGCTCCTGGGGTTCGAGGCGGCAGTCCCGGCGTGAGCGCGCGGAACGCCGACGACGCCCCGAGCGCGATCTGACAACTCCGGTGAACACACACAGCTTCGAGGAGCGCGTCGCGATCGTCACGGGCGCGGGACGGGGGATCGGACGAGCTCACGCGCGCCTGCTCGCCGAGCGCGGCGCGCGCGTGGTTGTCAACGACCTCGGTGGGTCGATGGAGGGTGTCGGAGCCGACGCCGAACCGGCATCGATGGTCGCGGCCGAGATCGTTGATTCCGGAGGAGTCGCGATCGCAGACACGAGCGACGTGGCGAACCTTGCCGGAGGACAGGCGCTCGTCGATGCCGCGCTCGAGCGGTTCGGGCGCGTCGACGTCCTCGTCAACAACGCCGGCATCATGAACTGGGCACGCTTTCTTGACGTCGACGCGGACGACCTCCAGCGGCACTTCGCCGTGCACGTGGCGGGCTCGTTCAACACCACCCGCGCCGCGTGGCCGCACCTGGTCGAGCAGGGCTACGGCCGTGTCGTCATGACCACGTCCACGGGGATGCTCGGGCTCCCCGGCAACACGTCGTACGCGGCCGCGAAGGGTGCCGTGATCGGGCTCACGCGCAGCCTCGCGACCGAAGGCGCCGCGCACGGCATCAAGGTCAACCTCATCGCGCCGGCGGCCTTCACGCGTATGGCGGGCGGCGCCGGTTCGGCCCAGATGTCGCCCGAGCTCGTCGCGCCGATGGTGGCGTTCCTCGCGCACGAGGACTGTCCCGTCACCGGTGAGATGTATGCCGCGGGCTTCGGACGCTTCGCGCGGATCTTCATCGCCTCGACGCAGGGTTACGTGCACGCCCCCGACGAGCCGACGGTCGAGGACGTCGCCGACAACTGGGCGACCATCAACGACGAGAGCGGTTACTACGTGCCGGCGGACCTCACGGCGTGGTCGGCCGCGTTCATGCAACACCTCGGCTCGAGCGGCGAAGACGCCGCGGCTTCGTAGGCACCGGTGGACTTCTCGCTGCGCGACTCCGAACGTGAGCTCGTCGCGCTCTGCCGTGACTTCGCGCAGCGCGAGATCGCAGCGCGCGCGCCGCAAGCGCGCGTGGCAGGAAGCACGGTGCCCAACCGATCGGCTCCGGGAGATGGGCGACCTCGGTCTGCTCGGCATGCTCATCCCCGAGGAGTGGGGCTGATCGGGATGTTTATCCATGCCGGGCTCCCGTCGGCAGCGGTCGACTCGAAGCAGCTCGACGTCCGCTCGGTGTCGGCTCTGCCGACGACTTGGTGGGGCCTACTCGTATCTCGCGAGCGACGCGTCGCGTTGGACGACCGGATCGGCGATTGTCGCCAACGGCGGCTATTCGGCGCCCTGAGCGCCGCTATTCGCCGTCGGCGGAGATCCCGCGGAGGAACAGGTCCGCGAACGGCTTCGCGACGTTGCGCGCCGACAGGCGGCCCCCGGGCCGGAGCCACAAGTACGTGTAGTTGTGCATGCCGAGCCACGCGAGCGCAGTGAGCCGCGCGTCGACGTCACGAAAGTCGCCGGCATCGATTCCGGCGCGCAAGACATCTTCCACGCGCTGCTCGTACTCGCGCCGCCGCACGCGGAACTGCTCTGCCCGTTCGCCCGTGAGTGCGGGGAACTCGTGAAGGAACACCCACACGTGGTGGGGGTATCGGTGGATCACGTCGAGGAGCTCGTCGCCGAGCATCGTCAGCTGGGCCGAGGGTGAACCGCCCGCCGCGGCCACGCGGTCCGCACCCGCCATGACCTCGTCCATGACGCGGTCATGAATCGCGGCGAGGAGCTCCTCCTTCGAGCGGATGTAGTGATACAGCGCGCCCTTGCCGAGACCGTTTGCCGCGCACAGCTCGGTGAGGCCGGTCGCGTGGTAGCCGCGCTGCGCGAAGACCCGCGCCGACGTGCCGATGATCGCCTGCCGCCGGGCCTGCCACTTCGGGCTTCGGTGTGGCCCGGCAGTGGCCTCGTCCTGCCGCAGCGCCGCCGGATCTCCGGCTGGGGTCATCAGGATCCCTTCCATTGCGGTGCGCGGCGCGCCAGTATACTGAACGGTCGGTACGGTCCGGTTCGAGCCCGGGGAAAGCGAGTCCGAGGGGGCGTCGCGTGACGACCGGCGGCGGGCCGATGCAGGCCGACATGAACTGGTTCGCGGTGCTCGCCCACCACGCGAGCCACGCGCCGAACCGGCCGCTCGCACGCGACGGCGAGGTGACCGTCACCTACGGCGAGATGGCGCACCGGGCCGCGGCACTTGCCGGTGGCCTGCACGAGCGTGGGGTCGGTGCCGGTGACGTTGTCGCGTTGCTGTCGTACAACTCGAGCGAGTTCCTCGAGACGATCTTCGCGGCGAACTATCTCGGAGCGATCGCGATGCCGATCAACTGGCGGCTCGCTGCGCCCGAGGTCCGTTACATCCTCGAACACTCCGAAGCGCGCGCGTTCGTGTGTGACGGCAGGCTGGTGCCACTCGCCACCGACGCGACCAAGGGCATGGAGAACGCGCTCGCGCGTGCGTGCATCAGCACATCGGCGCCGGCCGGATGGACGCCGCTGGCCGAGCTCCGCACGGCAGCAGAGATTCCCGCTCGCGCGAACGTCACCGGCGACGACATCCACCGGTTGATGTACACGTCGGGCACGACTGGTCGTCCGAAGGGCGTCATGATCACGCACGCCAACCTGGCGTGGAAGAACCTCGCGCACCTCGTCGAGTTCAGCATCACGAGCGCCGACCTCGGTCTGGCCTGCGGTCCGCTCTACCACGTCGGCGCGCTCGATCTCACGACCACCACGCTGATCGCGGCGGGCGCGACGATCATCATCCATCGACTGTTCGACGCGGCGGAGGTCATCGACGAGATCGAGCGGTCGCGCGTCACCACGGTGTGGCTCGCCCCGGCCATGGTGAACGCGATCATGGCGCTGCCCGACATCGAGCAGCGAGATCTCTCGTCGGTTCGCCTGATCATCAACGGCGGCGAGAAGATGCCGATTCCCCTCATCGAGCGCCTGCAGCGGACGTTCCGGTCGGCGTGGTTTGCGGACGCGTACGGGCTCACTGAGACGGTGTCGGGTGACACCTTTCTCGACCGCGACAGCCTGATCGCGAAGCTCGGCAGTGTCGGGCGCCCGTGTCTCTACCTCGAGCTCGACATCTGGGACGAGCACGGCCGGTCGCTTCCGCCGGGTGAGCGCGGCGAGATCGTGCTGCGGGGGCCGAAGGTGTTCAGGGGCTACTGGCGCGACCCCGACGCGACCGCGACCGCGTTCACCGGCGGGTGGTTCCACACCGGAGACATCGGTGTGCGCGACGACGACGGCTACCTGTACATCGTCGACCGGGTCAAGGACATGATCGTGTCGGGCGGTGAGAACATCGCCGGCTCCGAGGTCGAGCGGGTGCTCTACGAGCACGCCGCGGTGCTCGAGGCGGCAGTCGTCGGCCGTCCCGACGAACAATGGGGCGAAGTGCCGATAGCGTTCGTCGCGCTCCGGCCGGACGCGAAGGCCACGGTCGACGACCTGATCGAGCACTGCCGGGGTCAGCTCGCCCGGTTCAAGGTGCCGAAGGACGTTGTGTTCGTCGACGCGCTGCCGCGCAACCCTTCGGGCAAGGTGCTCAAGCGCGAGCTGCGTTCACAAAGCTGATTGCCCGGGCTTTCGCGCACCATGGGCCTCGTTCGTAAGCTTCCCTCCGTGGCAGTCACAGGAGTGGCAAATCTGGCCGTCAAGGTCGCAGACCTCGACGCCGCCGTCGGCTTCTACCGGTCGGCCGGCGCGGAGGTCACCGATCCCGAGGAGTGGCGCGGCGGCCGCCGCGCGGACGTGCAACTGGGTCCGTTGCAGATCACGTTGTTCACCAAGGCGGTCTACGAAGACGACGGTGTCGACGTGCCCGACGAAGGGTTCCTCCACGTCGCACTCTTCACCGACGACCTCGACGGCGAGTTGGAGCGCCACGACGTCGTCTGGGGCCCGACCGTCGTGTCGGGCCCGACGTTCGGCACCCGGCGCATCGCCTTCGTCGACGCGCCGGGTCGGATGCGCCTCGAGTTCATGGAGCAGCTCTGACCCACGAAGCGGGCGTCGCTCGACGGTTCGCGGGCAGGTGGGGCAGCTTTCGGCCTGGGCCTTGCCGGGTGGGAGAATCCGCTCACGACACCGAGTGCCCGTCGCCTCACGACTCGCGTCTCGGGAGTGCCAGGCGATCGGCCGCGGCCCGGCGCGCGCGCCGGGGCCTGTACGCTGCTTCAGTTCGCCGGGCACGTGCCGATGCACATGTGACCGGAGACCGACGGCGGCCGAAGGGGTGGGCCAATGGCTGCGTTCGCACGACCACACGCGCGCCGCAACGGCGCCGGAAGACCTTCCCGGTCGGGTTGCACGGCGGCGTCGGCCGCTCGTCACGCCCTCGGCGCCTGACGGCGATCGCCGACCTCGACGATGCTTCGAGCTCGACTTCCGCGCGTGTTGCGCGACGCCGCATTTCTGGCGATTCTCGTCGCGCTGGGTAGCGCGGGTACGGCGGATACGGCGCGACGCGCCAGTGCGCCGGCGTGGGTCACCGCGTGGACCGCGAGCCCACAGACGATCAGTCCCGGCTTCTCGAGCCAGACGCTGCGCCTCGTGGTCTCGCCTCATGGAGCGGGGTCACAGGTCCGGGTGCGTCTCACGAACCGCTACGCGCCCTCACCGGTGACGTTCGCCGAGGTGCACATCGGCAAGCGCGAGCGCGGCGCCGCGCTCGTTCCCGGTACCAACCGGCTCTTGACCTTCGGCGGCATGCGGTCGGTCACCGTGCCCGCAGGCGGCGACATCATGAGCGACCCGGTCGGCCTGGAGGTCGCTCCGTTCGAGGATCTCGCGGTGAGCATCCGATTCGACGGCCCGGCCGTGTTGGCGCCCGTCCATCTCGCGGCGGAACAGACGTCGTACGTCACGTCGCCGGGATCGGCCGCGCGCGGTGGCGAAGCACTGGGTGACGCGTACACGCAATCGATCACCTCCTGGTACTACCTCGACGGGATCGATGTCCGGGGCGGAGATACGACCGGAGCGGTCGGCATCATCGGCGATTCGATCACCGACACGGGCGCGTCGACGCTGAACGCGAACCGGCGCTGGCCCGACGACCTGCAGCGACGACTGCTCGCCGCGCCGAACCTCGGCGGATTGTCCGTGCTGAACGCGGGGGTCATCGGCAACCAGGTGAGCCGCGACAGCACGATGTCCGGGCCGGCCGCGTTCAAGCGGGTCGGGACCGACCTCTTGGATCTCAGTGGCATCCGAGCCGTCATCGTCCTGGAAGGCATCAACGACATCGCGGGATACACGCCGCCGCGCGCGACCGCGGACGAGGTCATCGACGGCTACCGCAAGCTGGTCGACGCCGTGCATGCTCGTGGCCTCGAGGTCATGGCGGTGACACTCACGCCGACCGCGCCGCGCGGTGCATTTCCGAGCCACACCGACGCACAAGCCGTCGCGTTCCGCAACCAGGTCAGCGATTGGATCCGCACGAGCAACGAGTTCGACGCCGTGTTCGACGCCGACGCCGCGCTACGCGACCCGTCGGGCGCCGATCGGCTCGATCCGGCGTACGACAGCGGCGACGGACTGCACCCCAACGATGCCGGTCTGCAGGCGATCGCGAATTCGATCGGCCTCGACGTGCTCCGCGCCTTGCAGCCGCCGACATCGGGCGGCCTGGCGAGCCGCACGTCGAATCTCCGATCCGTGTCAGGCCTGAAGTAGCCGCGCCGCCGTCACGAAGAGCCGCGCACGAACCCGGCGAGGAGCCTTCCGACTTCGATGCTGCCCGTACCCGTCGTCACAACGGGATCACCCGCGGCGAACGCACGGAGCTCTTCCTCGTCGTCGGCTTCCACGACGCCGAGGCCCCATGAACCCGTGGAATCGAGCACGGGGCCGAATACGACCATCTGGTTGTTGTCGAGGAGCGGCTGCCAGTACGCGGCGTGGCGGCCCATGATCTCGCGCTCGTCGTCGGTCATGTCGAGCGCGAACGTCGGACGCGGTGCTTTGAGCCTGAACACGAACGTGGGCATGCGGTCACTGTAGGAGCGGCCGGGATGCCGATCACGCCGCCGGCGTCGCCCGGATCTCACCGTGGAGTACGGCGAACCATCCCGTTTCGGCGCCGGCCCAGCGGCGCCACGCATCCGCCACGCGGCGAAGATCGGAGCGCGTCGCGAATCCGAGGTCTACGGCGCGTGCCGCCAGTGATGATTCGGTCACCCGCTCCGCCCACAGATCGGCCCACCACGCCCTGTCGTCGACGTTCGCGAAGCACCACGTGGACGCCGAAGGGTGAATGTCGCGGAGGCCGGCCTCCGTGGCCCAGTCGAGCATGCGGCGACCTGCGTCGGGCTCGCCCCCGTTCGCGCGTGCCACGCGCCGGTAGAGGTGGAGCCAGGCATCGAGGTGCGGATCGGCGGGGAACCAGGTCATGGCGTCGTAATCCGCGTCGCGCGCGGCGACGATGCCGCCGCCGCGACAGACGCGACCCATCTCCCGCAATGCGCCGACGGGGTCGGCCAGATGCTGCAGCACCTGGTGCGCGTGCACGATGTCGAACGAGTCGTCCGGGAAGTCGAGCCGCATCACGTCCGCCACGCAGAAGTCCACGCGATCGTCGGTGGCGAGCTGCGCGGCCTCCGCGATCGCGGCAGCCGCGGCATCGACGCCGACGGTGCGCCCGGGTGCGACACGCGCGGCCAGGTCGACGGTGATCGTGCCCGGCCCACAGCCGACGTCGAGGACGTCCATCCCCGGAGCGAGGTGTGGCAGCAGGTACGCGGCGGAGTTCTCCGCGGTGCGCCAGCGATGCGAACGCAACACGCTGTCGTGATGGCCGTGTGTGTACCGGGCGTCGTGGTCGCGGTCGCTTGCCATGCTGCTTCTCAGGTCATGAAGGTGGACGCGAGCTGTTCCACACCCGCCAGCCATTCACGTCGCGTCGGAGTGTGGACCTCGACCGGAACCTGCGTCACGCCGAGCTCGCCGAGCGCCGCGATCTCCTCACGCACGCGGCCGCGATCAGCCGTGCGGCCGAACATCGTGAGTGACATCGGCGCGAAGCAGATGTCGAAGGGCGCCGTGCGTCCGACCTCGGCCGCGAGCACCCGGGCCCGGTCCAGCCGCGCGGCGAGCTCGTCGAGCGTCTCGAGCTTCGGCGTCTTGGTGGCGGCGGCCGCGGCCGCGGGGTTCGGGAAAGGGCACCATCCGTCGGCGGACTCGACCGCGCGTCGCATGGCGCGGGTGCTGTTGCCCCCGATCCAGATCGGCGGATGCGGCTGCTGCGCGGGCCGGGGCCGCATCGTCGTGCCCCGCGAGCGAAAGTGGCGGCCGGTGTACGCGACCCGGTCTTCGGTCAGTGCGAGCCGCAGCACCTCGAGTGCCTCGTCGAACAACTCGTTGCGCTCGTCGTAGTCCACCCCGAGAGCGTTGAACTCACTGCGCAGGTAACCGGCGGCCACACCGAGTGTGAGGCGGCCGGCGGACAGCACGTCGAGGCTGAGGACGCTCTTGGCCGTCAGGAACGGGTTGCGGTACGGCAAGACGAGGATGTGCGTCTGCACACGCAGCCGCGCCGTCGCCGCGGCCGCGAACGAAAGCGCCACGAACGGGTCCAGCGCGTGATGGCCGCCCGTGTCGAGCCACTGCTGGTCGCCCGCGGGATGGTCGGTGACGTACACCGATTCGAATCCGATCGCCTCGGCGTGTTGTGCCATCTCGGCGATTGCCGGGCCCGTCAGGAACTCCTCGGGCGTGTCGACGTTGATCGTTGGCAAGCCGACGGCGAAGCGCATCGGCGGGTGAGCCTAGGGGACCGAGAGTACGTTCGACGCATGACGGAACCCGAGCCCGTTCTGCTGTTCGACGTCGCCGACCGTGTCGCGACGATCACGCTCAATCGGCCCGATGCGCGCAACGCGCTCAGTCGTGAGCTCAGCTTCGCGCTGTGGGACGCGGTCAGCGCGGCCGGCAACGACCCGAAGGTCGACGTGATCGTCCTCACGGGCTCCGACCCTGCCTTCTGCGCCGGGGTCGATCTCAAGGAGGTGTCGGGGGAGTCGCCGCCGAGCGCGCAGGAGCGGCCTGCCGGCGCCGGCCCCGAACGCGACGCCAATGGTCTCTACCGGTTCCTGCCCGTCGTCGACAAGCCGATCATCGGTGCCGTCAACGGCGTCGCGGTGACGGGCGGGCTCGAGGTCGCGCTCCAGTGCACGTTCCTCATCGCATCCGAGAGAGCCCGTTTCGCCGACACGCACGCGCGTGTGGGGATCATGCCGGGCGGTGGCATGACGGTGCTGCTGGCCCAGTCGATCGGCCTGCGACGCGCCGTCGAGATGTCGCTCACCGGCAACTTCCTCTCCGCCGACGAGGCGCTTGGTCTCGGTCTGGTCAACCATGTCGTGCCGCACGACGACCTGATGCCGTTCGCACGCCGCGTCGCGGGTGATGTCGTCAGCAACGATCAGATCGGTGTCCGGCGTCTGCTCGCGCACTACCGGCAGATCGCGGCCGCGGCGACGCTCGACGAGGCGCACCTGATCGAGGGATACCTCGCCGAGACGTGGCCGCGCGCGACGGCCGCCCTCGCCGCGAGGCGTGACGCGGTCACCGAGCGGGGTCGCGCGCAGACGCGTTCCGGCACGAGCGCCGGGCCGGCGTAGCGCGCGCGGCGGCAAGGGACCGCCATGGCCCGGCTCAGGCCGGAGCGCCGCCCGATCGGCCGAGCCGCATCACGATCCACGGGTACGCGTTCTTCAAACCCCGCTTCCACGCGTACCAGTTGTGCCCCTGCCCGGGAAGCACCTGGGTCACGAGCCGCAGCTGATGGGCATGGGCCTTCGCGGTCAAGGCCTTCGCGGCGCGCACGTCGTTGTAGTCGTCGCCTCCGACGGCGATGAACCCTGCAACACCCATCGAGGCGTCCTGCGCGAACCAACGTGTGGGGTCATGGTCTCGCCACGCCTGCACGGAGCCGCCATAGAGCTCACGGATCGTTCGTCCGGTGTTGCCGAGCGTCGGCGCCGCGTCACCGGACAGGTTGACGAAGGTCGAGAACCGATCGGGGTGCCGCGCAACGAGCGTGAGCGCGCACGTACCACCTTCGGACATACCTCCGACCGCCCACTGTTCCGGACGGTTCGCGACACCGAAGTGGTCGACCATGAACCGCGGAACGTCCACGGTCAGGTACGTCTCCGCTTGTCCGCGTGGACCGTCGACGCACTCGGTGTCGTGGGTCCAACTTCCGTTCGCGTCGGGAAGGACCATGACCGGCGCGATCCCGCCGTGTGCCGCGGCCCAGTCGTTGGCCACCGCGAGTGCACCGCCGGCCCGCAACCAGTCGGCCGGGCTCCCCGGGATCCCGGAGATCAGCATGAGCACCGGCAGTCGTGGGGGCCGGGCGGAGAAGAACGCGGGCGGCACCCAGACATATCCGTCACGGTGGGCGAAGCGCGACACGGGCGCGGGGATGTCGAGGCTCGCAACGAGCCCTTGTTTGGGCAGCGGGTGCATCGCAGCCGTGATGGCAGTCGAGCCGTCCTGTCCTTGTGGCCGGAGCAGGCGCGACGCTTCGACCTGGCCGGGAAGCGGCGCGCCGATGAGGTCGCCGATGGTCGGGACGTGGCCGTAGTGCAGGTTGATCTGCATTCCGCCGAACGCCGCGAGCGCAGGGATCGAGAACAGCGTCACCGTGCGACGGAGCCACCCGACGCGGCGCCACTGCCATGCCGCCGCGCCCAGAGCGAACAGCGGCAGCGCGCCCCATGCGAGGAATGACCGCGGGTACGTGCTGCCGAACCGCGCCGGGGCGTCGACCACGGCCGCGAGGCCGACCGCGCCGGCACCGGCGAGAACCGCGATCGCCGCCCAGTGCCACGCCGGCCGACCGAGCCACGCAACACCGGCGACGAAGGTCGCGAACGCGAGCACGTCGACCGCGATCGGCAGCCATCCGTGCAGGAGCGACCAGTGCAGGTACCAGGACAGCATCGACGTCGCGAACACCGCCGCGCAGCTTGCTCCCGGCCCTTACCACCCGGCTTCCACCGCCAGGAATGCCTGGTCGCGGCGCTGGATGCCATGCTCACGGGTGGCCGAGGGGCCACAGCCAAGGGGGGAGCACCATGAAGGCGATGCGCCTCGAGGACGGCGAGCTCCACATCCGCGACGTACCGGTACCCGAGCCGGGCCCCGAGGAGGCGCTCGTGCGGATCACCTCCGCGGGGGTCTGCCACTCCGACCTCCACCTCGCCCGGGGCGACTGGGCCGGTGTGCCCCGCACCGGCAGGATCGGGCACGAGGCGATCGGGGTCGTGACCGCGCTCGGGCCGGGTGCGGAACGTCTCGTGAACGCCGGTGATCGTGTCATCCTCGGTCTCGGAGGCGCCGGGGGCGGCTACTGGTGCGGCGCGTGTGAGTACTGCCTCAGCGGGCGGCCGCGTCACTGTGCGCGGGGCAAGGGCATCCTCGGCACGTTCGCGGAGCAGTTCGCCGTATGGGCGCCGTCGCTCGTCACGCTGCCCGACAGCGTGAGCGACGACGAGGCTTCGCTCGCGTGCGGTGGTCTCACCGCATACGGCGCAGTGAAGAAGTTGCTGCGCCATCAGGTGCTGCCGGGCCGTCCGGTCGCGGTGATCGGCGCAGCCGGGGGCCTCGGGCACTACGCGGTTCAGCTCGCGACCGAATTCGGCTACGAGGTGATCGGAGTCGACGTTGGGAAGGAACGGCTCGACTTCGTCCGGTCGCTCGGCGCCCGCCTCGCCGTCGACGCGGCCGACGCACGCGAGGTCGTGCAGCAGGAGACCGGCGGGGTCGACGCCGCGCTCGTGTTCTCGTCACGTATCGCGGGGTTCAACCTCGGCTTCGGGCTCTTGCGACCGGGTGGATTGTTCGTCGCGGTGGGGCTCCCGCCGACGAGCGACGGTCCGTTCTCGATCAACCCATTCGAGTTCTTCGTCAAGGACGCGACGCTCGTGTACTCAGCGGTCGGCACGGTGCAGGACATGCGCGAACTGGTTGCGCTCGCCGCGGCCGGGAAGGTGGAGAGCCACGTGTCGCGCCGAGCAAAGCTCTCCGAACTGCCCTCCGTCTTCGACGACCTCGAGGCGGGCCGCTATCTCGGTCGCGCGTTGCTGACCGATCTCGCGAGCTAGGCGGTGATCACCCGGATCGAACACCCGGCGCCCTCGGGCAACCCCCATGCGGGCGCACCCTTCGACGACGACGACACCACGATCGCGGCCGCGCTCGAAGACCTGAGCGTGCCCGCGCTCTTGTGCTCGCTCGTGCACATGACCGGCGATCCGTCGTGGATCCGGGCTCGACCGTTGGCGCAGCTGGGCTCGTCGTCCGACCTCCAGTGCGGCATGTCGGCGGACGAGTGCGAAGACGTCCGGCGCCGAGCGCTCCCCGCGATCGCGGCCTACCGCGACCACGGGTGCACCGCGCATGCCCTCTCGCGGCAGTTGTTGCTCGAGATGATGTCGTTCGTCGCGTGCAAGCCGCTCGAGGGACGCATCGTGTCGATGCTGTTCGAGGACATGCAGTTCGACGGCGTCGACAGTCGGGCGATCACCTGGGCGGACGAGATCCCTGCTGACGTGAGGGCCGCATCGCCAGTGCTGGTCATCGGTTGCGGCGAGTCGGGCATTCTCGCCGGGATCCGGCTGTCGCAGGCGGGCCTGCCCTTCACGATCATCGACAAGAACCACGGGCCCGGTGGAACGTGGTGGGAGAACCGCTACCCGGGCGCACGTGTCGACGTGGCGAGCCATCAGTACTGCTATGCGTTCGAACCGGCGGACCACTGGAGCGAGTACTACTGCCGTCAACCCGAACTTCGGGACTACTTCGCGCGTGTGGTGGACAAGTACGCGCTGGCGCCGCATTGCCGGTTCGGCACGACGGTCACCGCTATCACCTGGAACGAGAGCGATGCGCTGTGGCGCGTCGACCTGATGCGATCCGACGGCACCGCCGACGCGCTCGACGCTCGTTTCGTGATCAGCGCGGTGGGATCCCTGAACATCCCGAGGCTCCCCGACATCCCGGGAATGGACACGTTCGCAGGCCCGTCGTTCCACTCGGCGCGCTGGCCCGACGACATCGACCTCGCGGGCTCGCGTGTCGCACTTCTCGGTGCCGGCGCGAGCGGGTTCCAGATCGCGCCCTCGATCGCCGACGACGTCGCGCAGCTCACGATCTACCAGCGGACCGCGCAATGGATGTTCCCGAACCCGGTGTACCGCAGCGCCGTCCCGTCGGGCGAGCAGTGGGCGCTGCGTCACTTGCCCTTCTACGCACGCTGGTTGCGGTTCATCATGGGCTATGCCGGCATCGCCACCGGCACCGCCCCCTACCGCCTCGATCCGGACTACCCGCATGCCGACGGCAGCGCCGTCAACGAAGGCAACGCCATGCGCCGCGAACAGCTCGAGGGGTGGATCCGGTCACGGCTGGCAGGTCGACCGGATCTCATCGAGAAGTCCATCCCCGACTATCCGGCGATGGGGAAACGCATCCTGCAGGACGACGGATTCTGGCTCGACTGTCTCCGGAAGCCCCACGTCGAGCTCGTTCGCACGGCCATCGAACGGATCGTTCCCGAGGGCGTGATCACCGTCGACGGCACGGTGAGACCCGCGGACGTCATTTGCTACGCGACCGGCTTCCGGCACAACGACTTCCTCGCGTCGATGGACGTCACCGGCCGCGGCGGCGTGTCGCTGCGTGATCAATGGGGCGACGAGCCGACGGCGTATCTCGGGATCACCATGCCGAACTTCCCGAACCTGTTCTGCGTGTACGGCCCGGGCACGAACCTCGCACACAGCGCGAGCTTGTTCTTCCACTCCGAGTACCAGACGAGCTACGCGCTCCAGGCGATTCACGCGGTGCTCGCCTCCGGAGCTCGGACGATCGAGGTCCGCGGCGACGTGCACGACGCGTACGCGCAATGGCACCAGCGTGAGATCAGCCAGCTGGTGTGGGCCCATCCCTCGATCACGCACAGCCACTACAAGAACGTGGACGGCAAGGTGTACACGTTGTCGCCGTGGTCCATCGACCAGTACTGGGAGCTCACGCGGACGCTCGACCGCCAGGAATACGTGCTGCATTGAGCGGGGGCGCTCTCGACAAGAACGAGAATCTGGTTCTAGTATGGGAGGACGTTCCCGCCCCACGCCGAGGTGACTCCGGATGGTCGACTTCCCCGTCTTCGACGCCGACAACCACTACTACGAGCCGAAGGACGCGTTCACCCGTCACCTGGACCCGTCCATGCACAAGCGGGCCATGCAGTGGGCGACGATCGACGGCAAGGAGCGGTTGCTGGTCGGCGGGACGGTGAACCGCTTCATCCCGAACCCGACGTTCGAGAACGTCTCGAAGCCCGGCGCTCTCGCCGACTATTTCCGTGCGAAGGCCGGGGTCGGCGACATGCGGGCCGCGTTCGGACACCTCGAGCCGATCGGCGAACGCCCCGAGTACCGCGACCGTGCCGCGCGGCTCCGAGTCATGGACGAGCAGGGGTTGGAGGCGACGATCATGCTGCCGACGCTCGGCGTGGGGATGGAGACCGCACTCGAGCGCGATCCCGAGGCGTTGACGGCCGCGTTCCGTGCGTTCAACCGGTGGCTCCAGGAGGACTGGGGCTTCAACTTCGAGCAACGCATCTACGCGGCGCCGTATATCACGCTGGTCGACGTGGACGCGGCGGTCGAGGAGCTCGAGTATGCGATCGCGCACGACGCGGGAGTCGTGCTGATCCGGCCTGGATCCGTGTTCGGTTTCGACCGTCGCCGTACACCGGGTGATCCCGACCATGACGCGTTCTGGTCCCGGTTGGACGAGTCCGGTATCACGCTCGTGCTGCACGGCGGCGACTCCGGCTACGCGCCGTACGAGCAGCTGTGGGGGCTGAGCGGGGAGACCGAGTCGTTCCGGATCCCACCGCTCAAGCGGTTGCTGTCGGCGAGCCCGATCCACGACACGATGGCGTCCCTCATGGCCGACCGGCTCTTCGAGCGGTTCCCGAACCTGCGGGTCGCGACGATCGAGACAGGTTCGGGATGGGTCGCACCCCTGCTCAAGAAGCTGCGAACGATCGCGATCCAAGTACCGGGTGTCTTCGGCCAGGACCCGTACGAGCTGTTCCTCGAACACGTCTGGGTGTCGCCGTTCTTCGAGGACGACGTTCTGAAACTGGTCGAGCGGATCGGCCCCGATCGTGTCGTGTTCGGTTCTGACTATCCGCACGCGGAGGGGCTCGCGGACCCCGTCAGCTTCGAGAAGGAGCTTGACGGGCTGCCGGACGCAGACGTGCGCAAGATCATGCACGACAACGCACGCGCGCTCGTCACGCCGCGGCCTCGCTGACCGCCGGCATGGGAAAGGCGTCGGTGGCGGTCGAACGCGAAGACGGCGCTGCGGTCGACGACTCCGACGGCCTGCCTACGCACCAACGGCGCCGCCGCGACAACATCGTGCACGCGGCGCTCGAGCTGCTCGAGGAGGGCCACGAGTACGAGCGCATCCAGATGCGCGACGTAGCGGAGCGTGCCGGCGTCGCGCTCGCCACGTTGTACCGCTACTTCGCCTCGAAGGAGCACCTCTACGCGGCCGTCCTGCTCCAGTGGTCGAGCACGTTTCGCTTTCGTTCCGAGCGAAGCGACGATCGGGCCGCGTCCGACGAAGCGCGCCTGCGGCTGCGATTGCATCGTGCGGTCCGTGCATTCGAGCGACATCCGCAGTTCCTGCGGGCCGAGATCCTGCTCGAGAGCTCGAGCGACGCCGGCGCGCGAGAGGTGTTCCAGACCTTCGCCGACCGGCACCAGCACGCCATGGCCGCGGCCTTGCGCGACCTCGACCCCGATGATGCGGCCGCGATCGTGGAGACGACGAGCACCATCATGGCGATGCGGCTCCGATCATGGGCGCTCGGGCGCATGTCGATCCGAGATGTGCACGCAAGTCTCGACCGCGCGGTCGATCTGATCTTCTCGACGCCCAAACCGAAGCGTCGCTGAACGAGCGCGCTCGCGACGGTCAGCTCGCGAACAGCGCGGGCGCCTCCAGGTCGAGCGCGTGGCGCGCGTGGCGGTGGGCCATGGCCATGAACATGTCGTCGCCGCGGTCGGTCTGTTCGACGAGCATCGACGCGGCCACGGCCATGATCAACCCCGACCAGGTTCCTCGTCGGTAGTCGAGCCGGCACCGATCGAAGTCGTAGTCCGTCACACCGGCGGCCACGAGGCCCGTGTGGTAGCGGCGCACCAGCGCGTGCTCACTCGCGCGCCGGTCGTCGGGCAACAGGCCGGCACCGATGAAGTACGCCACGTCGTTCAGCGCGGGGCCGTGCGCGCAGGTCTGCCAGTCGACGACGGTTACGGATGCGCGTCCACCGGCCGGGTCGAAGAGCAGGTTGTCGAGCCGGTAGTCGCCGTGGACGACGGTCAAAGGCTCGTCGTTGCTGGACAGATACCGCTCGAGGTTGGCGAAGAGCGCGTCACCGGCTTGGTGCACGTCGGTGCCGAGGCGGTCGGCGTACCGGCTGCGAAAGCCGTCCCAGAACACCGGCAGCATGGCGAGCAGGAACATGCGGCCGGTCTCGGGGTCGCGATGGAGCCAGTCGTACTCAGCCAGCTTGGGATCGTCCCACCGCGGCGCGTGGAGCTTCACGAGCTCGTCGAGCGCGACGTGGGCTTCGGCTACGGAGCATCCCGCGAGCTGGTCACCGGGGCGCGCGGGCGCGAGATCCTCCATCAACAGCACGAAGCTCGCCGTCGCCACGTCGATGTCGGAGTAGAGGATGTGCGGCGTGCGGATGGGCAGCTCCGGTGCGAGCTGCTGGTAGAAGCGCACCTCGATCTCGTAGCTGCGCAGGTTCAGCGCGGTCGCGCGGCTCGTCGGGTCTGCGGCAGGAAGCTTGGCGACGATCGTCGCCGGCCCGTCCACGCGCGGCCCGTACGTGAGGCGGAGTCGAAGGCTGTCGCACATCTGCCCGGTGCCGACCCGCTCCATGGCGACGTCGACGACCTCTCGTTCGAGCGCGTCGGACAACCACGAGGCGGTGAGCGCGTCCGGTGTGTCGGCGATGATCACGGTTCGGACATCGTCGCACGCGTGATTGGGCTCGCGCTCGCTTTGGGGAGGCCTGTCGACGAGGGGATGGCGGGACGGGACAACGCGACTTCGCTGGGAGAGCGACCGTGTCGGAAAGTGATCCGATCCTGGAGCTGGCGAACCGGTTGTTCGGATACCGGTCGCTCCGGCCGGGCCAGAGAGAAGCCATCGAGAGCGTGCTCGGTGGAAGGGACACGCTGGTCGTGATGTCGACCGGCAGCGGCAAGTCCGCCATCTACGAGCTCGCGGGCCAGCTGCTCGGCGGTCCGACCGTGGTCATCTCTCCGCTGCTCGCGCTCCAGCGCGACCAGCTGGGCGCGCTGGAAGGCAGGGGGCATCTCGTCGCCATTGCGGTCAACTCCGCCGGCTCGGCGCGCGACCGGCGCCGGATCCTGGAGGAGATGGGCAATGGTGCTCGGACCGACTTCGTGTTCCTCGGGCCGGAGCAGCTGGCCGACGACGACGTTCTCGGGCGGCTGCGTGCGTTGCGGCCGGCGTTGGTGGCCGTCGACGAAGCGCACCTCGTGAGCAGGTGGGGCCCCGACTTCCGGCCCGACTATCTGCGCATCGGTCCCGCGGTCGAGGCCATCGGCCGTCCGGTTCTCCTGGCCTTGACCGCAACCGCCGCGCCACCAGTTCGGGAAGAGGTCGTCGAACGGCTCGGCATGCGCGACCCGGTCATGGTCGTGCGTGCATTCGAACGGACGAACATCGACCTCGGAGTGCACTCCTACTTCACCGACGACGCGCACAAGGTCGAAGTTCTCGTCGACGACGTCGTGCGCGCGTCCGCAGAGAACGGGCGCGGCATCGTCTACGGAGCAACCCGCAAGCGGGTCGAGACGCTCGCGGCCACCCTCCACGATCGGGGGCTGCGCGCGACGCCGTATCACGCCGGCCTTCGCAGCGCGGCGCGAACCGAGATCGAGCAACGGTTCCATTCCGACGAGGTCGACGTCGTCGTCGCGACGATCGCGTTCGGCATGGGCGTCGACAAGCCGGACATTCGTTGGGTGTTCCACGCCGACGTGTCGGGCTCGCTCGACGAGTACTACCAGGAGTTCGGCCGGGCCGGCCGCGACGGAGCGGCAGCCGATGCCGTCCTGTACTTCCGCACCGAGGACCTCCGGCTGCCGCGCATGTACGCGTCACGGATCGGTCCCAGCCCGGCGGCACTCGCCGCGGTGGTGTCCGCGCTTGCCGGGAAGGACCGTCCCGCAACACTCGACGGCGTTCGTCAACGGGCGCAGCTCTCACGCGAACGAACGGGCGCGACAGTGATGGCACTGGCCGACGTCGGGGTGCTCGCGGTCGACGCGAGCGGTGGAGTGACCGTCGTGGGCGATCTCGGCGGTGCCGTCTCGAAGGCGCGGCAACTCGTGCGCGCGCGACGCACGGTGGAGCGGACGCGGACCGAGATGATGGGCGCCTACGCCGAGCATGTCGGATGCCGGTGGAAGTTCCTGCTGGAGTACTTCGGCGAGCCGGCGGATCGGCGGTGTGGCCACTGCGACAACGACCAGATGCTCGAGGGCAGTGATGCCGAGGACGACGGGTCTCACCCGTTCCCACGAGGCAGCCGTGTTCGGCACCGGATCTTCGGCGACGGCGAGGTGCTCGGCTATGCCGGCCGCGGGATCCTGCTCCAGTTCGACCGGGTCGGATACAAGCGCCTCGACGTCGGTCTCGTCGTCGACGGCGAGCTGCTCGCGCCGGTCGACGGGCGGTCGTAGCTCGCAGCCAGGTGATGGTTTCTGGCCGAACAGCGAGGGCGCACGACGGCCGCCACTTGGCGATCCGATGCATCGACCGTGCCTGGGCTGTCGACGCCGTGTTCTCGCCGAAACGCCGACTCAGTTCTTCACGGAGATGGTCACGCCGGCGCTGCGGCCCACGTTGCCGGCGCGGTCGTAGGCCACGCTGGTGAGGGTGTACACGCCATTCGGGACGGTGGTCGTGTTCCAGTCGTAGTCCCAGCCGTAGTACGCAACTGCCGTGCCGATGAGCGCGTCTTGGAAGCTGCCGCCGGTGAGGTGGAACTCGACCTTCGCCACACCGACGTTGTCGGACGCGGATGCGACGAGCGTCGTCGTGCCGGACACGGTGGCGTTGCTCGACGGCTGCAGGACGGACGTTGTTGGCGGGATCTTGTCGAGTCCGAAGGCGTAGAGCGTGTGATCATCCGACCCGACGTAGACGGCACCGTTCGCAACGGACGGCGAAGAACGCACGACACCGCCCGTCGACATGGACCACAACGGGTTGCACGTTCGCGCCGGCGCGGTACCGGTGCAGGACGCATCCCCGCCGGTCGCGTCGAAGGCGTACAGCTTGTGATCGGTCGAACCGACGTACACCACGTCGTTCGCCACCGCGGGCGAGGAGAGCACGATGTCGCCCGTGGCCGCGCTCCACAGCGGGGTGCACGTCCGGTTCGGGGACGCGCCCGTACAGTTGGCGCTCGCGCCTGCGGCATCGAACGCGTAGACCTTCAGGTCGTCGGAGCCGACGTAGACGACGCCGTTGGCAACTGCGGGCGACGACTCGATGCCGAGCCCGGTGCGGGCCTTCCACAGTGGACTGCACGTCCGGCTCTGGGTGCCGGTGCACGTGGCATCACGACCGGCGGCGTCGAACGCGTACAGCATCCCGTCGTCGGAGCCGACATATACGACGCCCCCTGCGACGGCAGGTGACGAGATGACGATGCCACTCGTCGGCGCGGTCCAGAGCGGTGTGCAGATGCGCGCCGGCGCAGTACCGGTGCAGTTGCCGCTCCCGCCGGTCGCGTCGAACGCGTACAGGTTGCGGTCCTGCGACGCGACATAGACGACGTTGCCGGCGAGCGCAGGCGAGGAGCGGATGCCGCTTCCGGTAGTCGCCCTCCACAGCGGCGTGCAGGTGCGCGCCGGCGCCGCGCCGGTGCAGTTTGCATTTCCGCCCGACGCGTCGAACGCATAGAGATTGTTGTCGGTAGACCCGACGTAGACGATGCCATTGTCGACAACGGGCGACGACACGATGATGTTCGTGGTGGTCGCGGTCCACAACGGGGTGCAGCGCCGCGCCGGCGCCGTGCCGGTGCAGCGCGCGTTCCCGCCTGCCGCGTCGAACGCGTAGAGCTTCTTGTCGTCGGAGCCGACATAGACGACACCACCGACGACTGCGGGCGACGACTCGACCGAGCCGCCCGTTGCCGCGGTCCACAACGGAGTGCAGGTTCGCGACGGTGGTGTGCCGGTGCAGGTGGCATCGCCCGCCGCCGCGTCGAACGCGTACAGCGTGCCGTCGTTGGAGCCGACGTAGACCACACCACCCGCCACCGCCGGAGAGGAGAAGATCGCGTCGCCGGTCGTTGCACTCCAGGTCTGCAGCACGGCTCCGGAGCGGAGCGCACCCGCGCTGATCGAGGTGTCGTCGCTGACCGCCGAGTGGTCAGGTCCACGGCGGAACATCGGCCAGTCGCATCCGGCCCCGACGAGAACAAGCGTCGCAACGAGCACAACTGCACGGCGCCGCATCGAGCCTCCCAGCCCCGGCAGCCCCGCCCGCCGGCAGATGACAACGACTCCTCCAGTCCATCCTCGGGAGCGCAGACCGGTCAAGGCGCGAACGCGAGCTGAGCCCGGTGAGGAAACCCGGGCGCCACCTCCACCGGCCACGGTGGCCGAGGAAACCGGTCTCCGCATCGCGTTGGCGCCGTCTCGTCTGATCTACGCGCCGGCTACCGATATGCCACGTTCGGCTGCCCGTTCGCGGATGGCACACGCGACGCCTTGCACCAGCATGTCGCGCACGGTGCGGTCGCTGCCCGTGCGCGCGATGTGCGACGCCACGAGATTGCCGGTGAGGTAGCCGCGCAATGTCACGAACGCGAACCGAACGAGCGTGGTGTCCGAGGACGCGTCGCCGAGTGCCTGCTTGAACAGCGGCTGCCATGCACGCGTGAGCCGCTCGCCGTGCGCCGCGACCGCTTCCTTGGTTGCACTCGACACGGCGGGATCGCGGCTGAGGTCGAGCACGATCTGCAGGGCCGCCAGCTGCGCCGGCTGTCCGTAGTGCGCGGCAAGGACGTCGAGAACCTGATCGAGACGTGCCTCGAGCGTGTCCCCCTGTACCTCGGCGATGGCCACTGCCTGTTGCAGCTCGTGCCAGCGTTCGTTCAGCACCTCGAGCAGCAGGAGCTCGCGGCTTCCGAACTGATGCTGCAGCGTGCCCCAGGTGACGCCGGCGCGCCGCGCGATCTCGTTGGAACTCGTGCGGTAATAGCCCTTCTCGAGAATGCTGGCGACGGCCGCGTCGAGCACCCGCGACCGTGTCACGAGGCCGTCCGTCCGCCGGCGCCGGGCCTCTGTCATGGAGTCATAGTAGTTGATATGCTTCCGAGCCGGCGGGGCACGGCGCCGTGCAGCCGGACTCGGGGGTACCAATGAAGAACGCGCCTCTCATTTCCGCCGATTCACATGTCGCGATCGCGATCGACGACGTCCGCGCTCGTGTACCCGCCAAGCTGCGCGAGCCCTTCGACGACGCGATGGCCGAGCAGCGCCGGATCGACGACGAGCTGCGCGGCGGCCGGCAGATGTCGCTCGAAGACTGGGACATGGAGGCGTTCCGTGATCCCGGCTACCGCGAGCCTCACGCGCGTCTCGCGGCGATGGACCGCGATGGAGTTGACGCGGAGGTGCTCTACTCCGAGGTCAGCGCGTTCCGCGCGTTCGGTCTGGTGAAGGGCGATTGGAAGCCGATCAGCCGCGCGTTCACCGATCTGATGAGCGAGTTCGCCTCCGTGGATCCCGACCGGCTCGCCGTCTCGTACCAGGTTCCGATCATGGACGTTCCGTACGCGGTCCGCGAGGTCGAACGGCTCGCGGGCCTCGGCGCGCGTTCCGTGCACCTGCCCAACTACCCGACCGAGCTCGGCCTGCCGGATTACTGGGACGAGAGCTACGACGCGCTCTGGGCGGTGCTGCAGGAAACGGGCATCTCGATCAGTCATCACCTCGGCGTGCGCCACTGGCTCTACGACGTGTTCCGCCGCGACCCGACGAAGCAGGCCGCGGTCTTCACGTCACTGCCGTCACTCGCGCTCGCTGAGGTGCTCGGGCTCTGGATCCTCAGCGGCACGCTCGAGCGGTTCCCCCGACTGCAGATCGTGTTCGTCGAGCCGCAGCTCTACTGGGTGCCGGGCTTCCTCGACGGCTTCGACCGCAAGTACGAAGGGCCCTACGACCTGTCGCACCTGTCGATGAAGCCGAGCGAGTACTTCCGCCGCAACATGGCGCTCACGTTCATGGACGACGAGGTCGGGTTGCAGAGCCGTCACCTCGTCGGCATCGACAACATCCTGTGGTCGACCGACTTCCCGCACCCCGCGACCACCTGGCCGCACTCTCGCGAGGTCGTCGAGCGCCAGTTCGCCGGCATCCCGGCCGACGAGCGCGACGCGATCTGCTGGAGGAACGCGGCGCGGATCTACCGGCTGGAGCCCGGCTCACGACCCGGAGACCCATGGAAGTAGTGGAGACATCGCATCTGCAGCCGCCACACGTGCTGCGGGATCTTCACATCACCACCCAGCAGGTCACGGAGACCCGTTCGATCAGCGTGGCGCCGGTCGTCCATGGCGTACGGAACCGCGCCGGCGGCGCGTCGCTCGGATTCCTGACGACACTCGTCGACGTGAACTGCGCGCTCGTGGCGCTCATCGCCGCCGATCCCGACTGGACCGCCACCGCCGATCTTGCACTGCACGGCGCCGGATCGCTCACCGTCGGACCCGCGGTCGCGGAGAGCCGGCTGCTGCGCGCCGGCCGCACGATCATCGTGGTTTCGGTCGACGTGTTCGACGGCCGCGGCATCGATCCTCTTGCCGGCGACGACGGTGTCGTCGACGAGGCCCTCGTCGCGACATCCCTCGTGCCGGTGGCGCGTGGGCTCGCCACGTTCGCGCGAATTCCGCGCGGGGCGTCGTCCGCATCGGGCTCGTTCAACCCGCGCGATGCCGTCGGGCAGCGGCGGTTGTTGTCGACTGCGAACGGTGTGCCCGTCGCCGGTCTGGCCGAGCGCATCGGATTGCGTGTGCTCGACAGCCCGCAGGGCGCGGTCGAGTTGCCGGTCACCGACTACGTGCGCAACAGCTTCGGTGCGATCAACGGGGGAGTGCTCGCGATGATCCTCGAAGGGGCGGCCGAGGCCGCGGTCCCGGACGCAGTGGCTACGGATCTGCAGGTGCATTACCTGGCACAGGCACGCAACGGTCCGGCTCGCACTGCAACGGACGTGCTGCGCCGTGGCGCAGACCACGCGGTGTGCCGCGTCGAGGTCGTCGACGCGGGCGACGACGACGCTTGTCTCGCGCTCGCGACGGTCACGCTGCAACGCGTGGCCGACGAACAGGCGCGATAGCGCGATGGGTGGCGTCTTCGAGGGTCTTCGTGTCCTGGACTGCTCGACCGGCATCGCGGGCCCGATGACGACGATGCACCTCGCCGACAACGGTGCTTCCGTGACTCGCATCATCCCGACCGCGCGCGCGGTCGCGAGCGAGCCGCGCGACTGCCCGGTCTGGGATCGCGGGAAGCGCAGTGCCGCGATCGATCTCGACACCGACGACGGTCGCCGGCTGTTCATCGGGCTGGCGGCCGGCGCGGACGTCGTCGTCGAGACGTTCGCGCCCGGCGTCACGAAGGGTCTGGGTATCGACCACGCGACGCTCGCGGCCCGCAACCCACGCCTGATCACGTGCTCGATCACGGGATACGGGCGCTCGGGCCGGCACCGTGACCGTCCGGCCGACGACGCGCTCGTCGCCGCCCGCACCGGCCTGCTGCACGACCAGAAGGGCCGGCGTGGGACTGCGATGGAGTACGTCAACGGCCGTCCCGGGCCGCATCCCGAGTTCGACGCACCTGAGGGACTGGTGCGCGGCGCCGATCGCGCGGGCCCGGTCTTCGCCCGCGCGCCGTTCCCGAGCGTCGGCGCGATGTACAACGCGACGCTCGGCATCGCGGCCGCGCTCCGGGCGCGCGAGATCACGGGCGAGGGCCAGTGGGTCGAGACCTCGTTGCTGCAGGGCGCGCTCACGGCGGCATGTCTCAACTGGCAACGGGTCGAGAACCCGGAGGCGCCGCTGTACTGGATGTGGCCCGTCGACGCGCGATCGATCGAAGGGCTCTACGAATGCGCGGACCGCCGTTGGGTACACCACTGGACCATCCGGCCGAGCTGGGTGCTCGCGTCGGCGGAGGGCGACGAGCTCGCCGACGTGCCGCTCGGGACGACGTACCGTGACGATCCCGACCGCATCTCGATGGAGCCCGACGGCCTGCTGACGGGGATGTTCCTGCACCCGATGCTCGCCGACGCGTTCAAGAAGTTCCCGTCCGCTCAATGGGTCGAGGCGGCGGAGCGCGCCGGCGTCGGCGTGGCGCTCGTCCGCTGGCCGGCCGAGGCGCTGGCCGACGGGTCGTTCGTCGCCGATGGCTGCGTCGTCGAGGTCGACGACCCCGACCTCGGCCCGATCCGTCATGTCGGTCCGGTGCTCGAGTTCTCGGCCACGCCGGGCTCCGTGCAGGGCCCCGCGCCGCGCCCGGGCGCGCACACGGCCGACGTCGTCGCGGAGGCGACGATGGCAACGCCTTCATACTCGGCGGCCGCGTCGGCGCGATCACTTGCGCACCCGCTCGAAGGAGTGCGCGTGCTCGACCTCGGCCTCGGCGTGGCCGGTCCTTTCACCGGGCGTGCGCTCGCCGACCTCGGTGCCGACGTGACCAAGGTCCACGCGGTCCACGACACGTTCTGGGCCGGGACGCACATGGGCCTCGGAACCAATCGCGGGAAGCGCAGCATCGCGTTGAACCTCAAGGACGAACGGGGCCGCGCCGCGCTGGATGCTCTGATCGCGCGCGCCGACGTCGTCACGACGAACTGGCGGCCCGGCGCCGCCGCACGCCTCGGAATCGACTACGACTCGCTCCGTGAGCGGTTTCCCCGCCTCGTCTACTGCAACACGCGTGGTTACGAGAAGGGTCCGCGCTCGGACCTTCCGGGCACCGATCAAAGCGCGGCCGCGCTCACCGGAGTGGAGTGGGACGGCGGGGCATGCGACGCGGGCAACCCGCCGCTGTGGAGCCGCTCGGGGTTGGGCGACACCGGGAACGCGTTGCTCGCCGCGATCGCGATCACGGCGGCCCTCTACCACCGCGACCGCACCGGACAGGGGCAGGCGGTGAGCACGTCGATCGTGAACGCGCAGTTGCTGTGCGCGTCGTACGCCTGGATCCACGCCGACGGCACCCCGGGTGATTGGGCACGCGGGGACGCGCAGCAGTACGGGCTCTCACCGTTGTACCGGATGTACCGGTGTGCCGACGACCGTTGGATCTTCGTCGCCTCCACCGGCGACGAGCACCGGGCGCAGCTGGCCCGTGTGGTCGGCGACGACGCGATCGCGCCGAACGATCCCGACAAGACCGCGGCGACGCTCGAAGCCCGGCTCGCCGATCGCTCGGCGAACGATTGGTTCACGGACCTCGACCGCGCCGGGGTCCCGGTCGAGATCGTCGACGAGGAGTTCTGCCGCTCGTTGTTCGACGACCCCGAGGCGCGCGCGGCAGGGCTCGTCGTCGAGACGTGGGCCGGTGGCGTGGGGCGGTTCGAGGATCCCGGCCTGCTCGTCGGCTTCTCGGCCACGCCCGGCGTGGTGCAGCGCGGTCCGTGCCTGTGCGGCGAGCACAGCCGCGAGATCCTGCGCGAGCTCGGCTACTCGGACGTGGAGATCGACGCGATGATCGCGGATCGCGTCGTGCTCGACGCACCGGTCACCCGGTGACGGGTTCCCATAATCAATCCTCTTGAGTACGTTCGCGCCGATGCGACTCGAGGCCGGAGAGGTGCTCGCCGAGGCGGAGGCGACGGCAGCGCTCGGTAACTTCGGCGACGACGATTTCCGCGAGGGCCTCGACGCGTACTGCAGGTCGGTCACGCAGGAGGCGCGGCTGAACGACCTCGGTGCCGTGGCGATTCGTGCCAATGTCGTGTCCGCGCTCGTGAACCGTCTGCGAGTCGTCGACTACATCACCCGCAATCCCGACGTCGCGTCGGAGCGCGTCGAGGAGCCGCTTGTGGTGATCGGCATGTTCCGCGCCGGAACGACCTTCCTCAGCTACCTGCTCGAACAGGACCTCGCGAACCGCCCGCTCCTGCGCTGGGAGGCCGCGGACAGCGTGCCGCCGCCCACGCCGGACAGCTTCCGGTGCGGGCCCCGCGTCGACGCGGCACGCGCCGCCGGCGAGATGTTCGAACAGCTCAACCCGCGCATGCGGTCGATCCATCACGAAGAGGCCGACGGGCCGACGGAGTGCATCGCGGTGATGAGTCAGGGCTTCAAGAGCCTCTTGTGGGAAGCCGTCTCCAACGTTCCCGCCTACAGCGAATGGCTGCTGGCTGCTGATCATCACGCGGTCTACAGGTACCACCGCCAAGTGCTGGGCGTGTTGCAGCACGGTGGCGTCCGCGGCCGCTGGACGCTGAAGAGCCCACACCACGCGCTTGCCCTCGACGCGCTCACGGCGGTGTACCCGGACGCACGGCTCGTGTTGTTGCACCGTGATCCGGTCCAGCTCTGCGCGTCGGTCTGCAGCCTCGTCACCGAGTTGTCGCGTCCCTTCACCGACGCCGACCATCGGGCCTACGTCGCCGATCACTGGGTCGCGATGCTGGAGCAATCGATCGCGCGGATCGATGCATTCCGCGCCGCGCATCCCGACCGTCCGATCGTCGACGTGCAGTACGACGAGTTCGTGCGTGATCCGGTCGAGACGGTGGCGTCGATCTACGCGGCCTTCGGCGACACGCTTGCCGACGAGGCCCGAGAGGCCATGGACGCGTACGTCGCAGCCCACCCGAAGGGATCATTGGGCACCCACGAGTACGACCTTCGTGACTACGGTCTCGACCCGGCCGCGATCAACGAGCGCTTCGCCGGCTACGTCGAGCGCTATGCGGTGCCGACTCACTGAGCCTCAACGACGCGACGGTGGTGTGATGCGAGCTTGGCGAACACACGAATACGGCCGGCCTACCGAAGTGCTCCGGCTCGACGAGGTGCCCGTGCCGGCACCTGACGCAGGCGAGCTCCGGGTCAAGGTGCAGGCGATCCCGCTGAATCTGAACGACCTGGAGCGCATCACCGGCGGCAACATGGCGGTGCGCCCCGAGCTGCCGTACAGCCCCGGCATGGAGGTGATGGGCGTCGTCGACGCGTGCGGCGACGGTGTCGAAGAGGCTCTGGGCCGGCGCGTGGTCGCGACGACGAAGTTCGCGTACGGGGGATTCGCGGAGTACGCGATCTGTCCCGCGGTGTCCGCGTTCGACATGCCCGAGGACATCCCCCTACCGGACGCGGCCGCGCTCTACTTCCCTTTCCATCTGGCATGGCTCGGACTGTTCGACCGTGCGGCTCTCCAGCCGGGTGAGACCGTGTTGATCCACGCCGCGGCGGGCGGATCGGGCTCGGCGGCCGTGCAGCTCGCGGCGAACGCCGGTGCGCGCGTGTTCGCAACCGCGGGTACCGACGCGAAGGTCCAACTGTGCCGCGACCTTGGTGCCGACGTGGCGATCAACTACAACGACAGCGACTTCTCGGAGGTCGTGCTGGCCGAGACGGGCAACGCCGGCGTCGACGTCGTGTTCGACAACGTCGGCGAGGCCGTCATGGAACCGTCGATGAAGTGCACGAAGTACAACGGTCGCTACGTCATGATGGGGTTCGCGTCGAACAAGGCCGTCGCGGACGAACCGTTCCTGGTCCCTCGCCGTCTCATGCTGTCGAACTTCAAGCTCTGTGGCGTCATGCTCGCCTACGCCGCGCCCGAGGCGATCGAGTTCCTCAAGACCGGGATGGGTTGGAACTTCGTGCCCGCGGCGGTCGGTGAACGGATCACGCGCGAGATCGTGGACCTCGTGCGCGAGAAGAGAATCCGGGCGGTCGTCGGCCGGACGATCGCTTTCGACGACATACCCGCCGCGATCCAGGCGATGGCCGACCGCGAGACGGTCGGCCGAACGGTGGCGCTCCTCGACGCGTGACGCGTCGGTAGGCTCCGGCGGTGGCCGATCAGATGGCGGGCCGGCTCGCCGGGCGACTGGTGCTGGTCACCGGTGCAGGCAGCGGCATCGGTTGTGCGACCGCACTGCGCGCCGCGGCCGAGGGAGCGGACATCGCCGCGGTGGATCTCGCGCCCGACGGCCTCGAGCGACTGGTCGACGACGTGCGCCGGCTCGGTCGCCGTGCCGAGGCGCGGCAAGCCGACGTGTCCGACGCCGACGCGATCACGGCCGCGGTCGGCGAGCTGGCACGCGAGCTCGGGCCGCTTCACGTCGCGTTCGCGAACGCCGGAACGCTGACCCGCCGCACGACGCTCACAGAGCTCGACCTCGACGAATGGAACCGCGTGATCGCCGTTGATCTGACCGGCGTCGTGCTCACGTTCCGCGCCGCGCTCGCGAACTTCCATCCCGACGGTGGGTTGCTCCTCGCCTGCGGGTCGTCGCTCGCGCTCCGGCCCGGTACGGGGCTGCTGCCGTATGTCGCGGCGAAGGCCGGTGTCCATGCTGTTGCGCGCAGCCTCGCGTTGGAGCTGGCGCCACGAGGTATCCGGGTGAACGTCATCGCGCCCGGGCTGACCGAGACGCCAATGACGCGGGGCATGGACGGGCACATCGAGCGCGGGCTCGAATCGGTACCGCTGGGCCGCCTCGTCGAGTTGAGCGACGTTGCCGCGCTGGCCGTTCATCTCATGACCGATGAAGCAAGGTCCGTCACCGGCAGCGTGTTCCCGGTCGACGCCGGCCGAACCGCGGTGTGATCCCGCGCGCTACTTCGGGGTGGCGAGGAGTACCGGGATCCGTCGTTCCGTGCGCTCCTGGTACTCGGCGTACGGCGGGTATGCGGCGACGGCCCGTTCCCACCACGTGTCGCGCTCGTCGCCGGTGAGCTCACGAACCCGCGCCTCGAACGGCTCCGGTCCGTCCTGGATCGTCACCTGGTCGGGGTTGGCCTTCAGGTTGTAGTACCAAACCGGGTGTTTCGGCGCGCCACCCATCGACGCGACGAGCGCGTACTCGCCGTCGTGCTCCACCCGCATCAGCGCGACCTTGCGGACCTTCCCGGTCTTGTTCCCGCGCATGGTGACCACGACGATCGGCAAGCCGGTGTCGCGCAACGTGTTCGCCTCGTCGCCACCGGAGCGCTCATAGGCCTCGACCTGCTCGCGCACCCAGGCAGCGGGGCTCGGGGCATATTCGCCTTGCACCGTCATCCCTGGCGCGCCTTCCGCCGCGGGTTCTGCTTGTTCACGACCACGATGCGACGGCCCCGCCGAACCACGGTCGACCCGTCTTGCTGCTTCAACGACCGCAGGGAGCTCCTGACCTTCATCAGCTCCTACCTTTCCTTCGCGGCCGCGCTGGAAACCGTGACCGCGGATCCGATATTCCGCGCTCCTTCATGGAGTGATCACGAGCCCGCAGATTCGATCACCGGCAAGCGTGAAGTGCTGCTGTAGGAGGACTGCGCCACCGGGGAAGTTGCCCGTAAGCCGCACGGTCACGACGATTTTGCCGCCGCCGACCGCCTCGGCGTCGAGGATCGCCGTTGTGTACGTGTATTTCGCCACTGGACCCGTGCGCCAGGAGCGGATCGCGGCGACGCCCTCATAGGCCTGACCGTCATCGATGACGCGGGCGTCTTCGGTGAAGAGCGCGGTGACGGCGTCGACATCACGGCGCGCGTCGAGCTCGAAGTACCGCGTGACGACCTCCGGAAGCGTGGCCCGCATGGCGCCTCCTTTCTTGCCGAGGTCAACGGATGCCTGGTGCGTCTGATTCCAACCCGCGCGCTAACTGGTGTCTTCCCTCGGGCGGTTCTTGGGGTGCCTCGGGTCGTGAGGTGGGACCATCTCCCGTTTGCCTCGGCCTTCGACGAGGGCCCAGCCGTCAAGTGTCTTGAGGGCGTGGTGGTACCTGCACAGCGGGTCGAGGTTGTCGAGCCTGGTCTCGCGGTTCGTCGCGTAGGGTTCGCGGTGGTCGACTTCGCGGGCGGCGTGGCTGCACCCGGCGACGCTGCACATGGGTGAGGACCACAGCAGGGCGATCTTCTGGGCTGTCGTCGGGCCGCGACCGAGGTGGGTGACGTTCAATACGTCGACGCCCTTGGTGATGACGAGTTTGAGGATGCTCTCGCCGAGCAGCTCGCGTGCGGTGCTCACCGAGATCGGTCCGAGACCGGGAATGTCGCAGCTGTCGCCGTCTGCGAGCGTGCCCCGGCGCAGGGCGTCGAGGTCGACGCGCACGATGGTCGTGAACCGCGAGCGCGAGTGCTTGGCGTCGTCGGCTCCGGGTTGGTCGGCGAGGGCCATGACCGCGTCGAACGCGTAGGCCTCGCGGGGTTCGTGGCGGCCTTCGGCGCGGGCGGAAGCGAACTCCTCGTCGATCAAAGGCTTCAACCGGGCTTCGAAACGGGCGCCGGCCAGCGCGGTGCCGCACAGGGCCGCGTGCCACGCTCCTTCGGCGTCGCGCCAGCTGCGGTACTGGCGCCGCGCGTGGATGCGCTGCTGGGTGATTTCGGGGTCGGGGTCGGCGGCGGTCCGGACGCGTAGTACCTCGTCGCGCAGTTCCTTGAGCGAGCCGCGCTCGGCCTGTTCCAACAGCCGGGCGGCCGCGTCGGGGTTCACGCTCGAGCCGTCGACCACTGCCGTGGCTTTCGCCTCGGACAGTGCGCCGTCGCGAAACGCTTGCTCGATCACGGGGAGCTGCTCCAGCTTCTGTGACAGCGCGAGCTGCGCCCGGGCCGCGCCGATCGACGTGCCCGCACGCGACGCCATGAACTCGGCGGCGCTGCGATGCCCCGCACGCTGCCACGCGCGCGATTCTTCGACCCGACGTGCCAGCAACGTCTTCGGGGCAGCAGCCTGGCGTTCGATCGCGTCGTAGCCCTCCCACAGCGCGACAACGTCGGGAAGCGGCACCGCGTCGGGTGCGAGCGCGCGCACGTTCGCGGTCAGCTCGCTTCGGATCTTCGCCAACCCGATCACACTGGGATCGTATGACGGGGGTGTGACAACAACGTGCTGCCACGCGCTGTCATAGGATCCGCTCCGATGGGAACGGCCCGCGCCTCCCTCGGCATCCCGTACGCGACGGCGAAGCGTTTCGAGCGGCCGGTTGCCGCGGGCGCCGTCGACTTCGAGCACTGCACCGCGTTCGGGCCCGCCGCGCCGCAGCGGCCGGGTATGGAGCTGGTTCCCGAGTCGCCGATCGGCCCGACCGACGAAGACGCCTGCCTCACGCTCAACGTGTGGGCGCCGGCGAACCGCGACGATGCGCGTCCGGTGCTCGTATGGTTCCACGGCGGTTCGTTCGTGACGGGGTCCTCGGCACAACGCTGCTTCGACGGAACGCGCCTGGCGGTGGAACACGACGTTGTCGTGGTGTCGGCGAATTATCGCCTCGGCGCGCTCGGATTCCTGGATGTGCGAACGATCGGTGGCGGCGTAGCGAACCTCGGCCTGCACGACGCGCTCGAGGCGCTGCGCTGGGTCCAGCACAACATCGAGTCGTTCGGCGGTGACCGCCGGCGCGTCACGGTGTTCGGAGAGTCGGCCGGCGGCGGTATGTGCGTGCACCTACTTGCGTCGCCCGCCAGCCGTGGACTGTTCGCGGGCGCAATCGTGCAGAGCGGCATCACGGATCGCACGCTCGACGCCGGCCAGGCCGAGTTGGTGCTCCACGAGCTCTGCAAGGCGGCGGACGTCGCCGATCTCGCTGGGCTGCGGGCCCTGCCCGTGGAGGCTCTGCTCGACGCTCAGGACGCGGCCGCGCCGGCATTGCTGAAGCCGGTCGGGATGATGCCGTTCCATCCGTGTGTCGACGGCGAGCTCTTGCATTCGCCGCCGGCGGCGGCGCTCGCGTCCGGAGTTGCGGCCGGAGTTCCCTTGCTCGCCGGCACGACGGCAGCCGAGATGCAGCTCTTCCTCCGTCCGGACACGGACGCGCCGGACCGCGAACGGTTGGTGCGACGGGTGGCGCGTTACGTCGGCGTCCCCTCACAAGAAGCCGAGAAGATCGTGACGACGTACGAGCGCGCGGCCGGCGACGTGTGGCCTGCGTTGTTCAGCGATATGGAGATGCAGGTTCCGCTGCGGCGTGTGCTCGACGCGCACGCGCCCCACGCGCCCACGTACGCGTATCTCTTCACGTGGGAAGCTCCCGCGGTCGGTGCCGCGCACGCGGTGGACATCCCGTTCACATTCGGAAACTTCGTCGACGGTTGGGACCGGTTCGTCGGCTACGACGCCGACGCGGAGCGCCTCTCACGGGAGATGCGCGACGCCTGGGCCGCCTTCGCACGTCACGGTGATCCCGGCTGGCCGGCCTACCCGTCGACGCGCGTCTTCGGCCGTGAGTCAGGCGTCGTGCCCGAGCACCCGCTCTTCGCCCGCCTTCCCTTCACGCCCAACTGATCATTACAAGCGGAACGCGCGGCGAGGCGGGCGGCCCAGCACACGCTGCACGTCGGGTGATACGCCGGCGAGCGCACCGCGCGCCACCGCTTCGAACAGGTGAACCGTCGAGTCGAGGAGCCACGGGTCCATCCCGCTGCCCGCCACCATCTCCCGCCATTCGTCGATCGGCGGGTCCAGCCGTTTCACGCTCAGTCGCCGCGCCACTTCGTCACCGTCGAGCGCTTCCGGGCCGGTCACGACGATCGCACCGTCGAGGTCACGCACCAGTGCCTCCGCGGCAACTTCCGCGATGTCGTCGGGGTCCACCCAGGCCAGCTTCCCGCGTCCGAACGGCAGCACGATGTATCCACGGTCCAGGGCGTCGCGCTGTCGTTCCACCACCGTGGTGAAGAACGACGGCTGAACCAACGTGGACGCCACCCGAGATGCCGCGAGCCGGCGTTCGATCACGCGGTGGTTGCCGTGCAAGCCGGCGTCGAGGCCTGCGAGGGGAATGTTGGACAGCTTCACGATCCGCGCGACACCGGCTCGCTCGGCGGCCTCGATCGCGTTCGTCTCCAGGTCCACCTGCTCCCGCGACGGCGACGACTGCAGGAAGACGGCCCGCGCGCCCGCGAACGCCGTGTCGAGCGACGCGACGTCAGCCAGGTCGTATCCGTCGCGACGGGTGAACGGGCGCACCGCTGCACCACGCGCCTCGAGGAAGCGGACGACGCGGCGGCCGAGGTCTCCGGCCGCTCCGATCACGACGACAGTCATGCGGAGTACGTTGGCACACGTGCGGCTTCCCAGACCGGGCCCCGGAATCGGCCGCGAGCTCAGCGTGCCGCAACAGCTCGCGTGCGCGCTGCGGATCCTCGCCCGCGAGGGGTGGAAGGAGAACCTCTCCGGCCACATCACGTGGGCAACGCCCGACGGCGGCATGTGGGTGAATCCCTGGGGCGTCTGGTGGGACGAAGTGCGGGCGTCGCAGATCATCCGCCTCGACTGCGACGGCAACGTCGAGGAGGGCGAGTGGGACGTCACGCCCGCGGCTTTCCTGCACACCGAGCTGCACCGGGCCCGCGAGGATGCGACGGTGGTCGTCCACAACCATCCGTACTTCGCAACGTTGCTCGCGGCGATGGGCGAGCAGCCCCGCATGGTGCACCAGAACTCGTGCATCTTCGACGGTGAGCTGGCATTCGTCGACGAGTACGAGAGCGTCGACGACAGCACGGCCGGGAAGTGGCTTGCCCGTGAAGTGGGTGACGCGTCAGGCGTCCTGCTGGCCCACCACGGCGCGATCGTCACCGCGCCGACGATCGAGGAGTCGTGCTACAAGGCCGCGACGTTCGAACGCATGTGCCGCCTGACGTACGACGTCCTGCGGGCCGGTCGCGCGCCGGTCGAGGTTCCGGCGGATCAACGAGCCGAGCTGAAGCCGGCCTTGCGACAGAACACTCCGCGTGCGTACTGGGAAGGCGCCGTGCGGCTGTTGTTGCGCGACGAACCCGAGGTGCTCGAGTAGATGGTGCACGGCTGATGGGCATGTCGCTGGACGACCTCGCGAGCATGGACGCGTTCGGCGGCGGCAAAGGGCGCCGAGAGACGATCACGTGGCTTCCCGAGCCCGAGCCGCGGGTCCGCCGCTACAAGGTCTTCTCCGTCGACGATCACGTGGTCGAGCCGCCCGATGCCTTCGCGGGCCGGTTCCCGCGCAAGTTCGCCGACGACGAGCCGCAGGTCGTTCCTACCGACGACGGCGGCGAGGCATGGCTGTGGAACGGCGAGCTGCTGCCGAACGTGGGGTTCAATGCAGTCGTCGGGCGGCCGTCGAGCGAGTACGGATTCGAGCCGGCGCGCTTCGACGAGATGCGTCGCGGCGCGTGGGACGTCGATGCACGGGTCCACGATATGGACGTCGACGGGGTGTCGGCGTCGTTGTGCTTCCCGTCGTTCCTGCCCGGGTTCGTCGGCCAGCGGCTGACCCTCTGGCCCAAGGACGACGAGCTCGCGTTGACCGCGATGCGTGCGTACAACGACTGGCATCTCGAAGCGTGGTGTGGCGCGCATCCCGACCGCTTCGTGCCGAACCAGATCGCATACCTGAGGGATCCGCAGATCGCGGCGGACGAGGTGCGCCGCAACGCGGCGCGCGGGTTCAAGGCGGTCACGTTCTCCGAGGCTCCCGACAAGCTCGGGCTGCCCACGATCCATTCGGGCCACTGGGATCCGCTGTTCGCGGCGTGCGCGGAGACCCAGACCGTCGTGTGTTTGCACGTCGGATCGTCGGGCACGTCGCCCACGACTTCACCGGACGCGCCACCGGAGATTCCGGCGGTGCTCTTCGGCGCCTACGGCATGTACTCCGCGGTCGACTGGCTGTACTCGAAGATCCCCGTGCGGTTTCCCGACATCAAGATCTGCCTGTCGGAGGGCGGGATCGGATGGGTCGCCGGGATCCTCGACCGGCTCGATCACTGCTACCGCTATCAGCTCGGGTACCTGCCCACATGGCGCGACGTCGACGACGCGCCGAGCGACGTGATGCGGCGCAACTTCTGGTTCTGCTCGCTCGACGACGATGCCGGCATGCTCCTGCGCCACCGCATCGGCATCGAGCACATCCTGGTGGAGTCGGACTATCCGCACGCGGACTCGTCGTGGCCCGACACACAGGCCATGCTCGTGCGTCAGCTCGAAGGTCAGGGCGTTCCCGACCACGAAGCGGACCTGATCACCTGGAAGAACGCGTCGACGCTGTTCCGCCACTCGTGAAGATGATGCGCCGGCCAGTATCGAGGGAAGAGTTGAGGGCATGAAGCTTGGACTGCACGTTCCCGATTTCACCTGGCCCGGCGGCGCCCCTGAGATGCGCAGCATGCTCGGCCGGATCGCACAGGCGGCCGAGGAGGCGGGCTTCGACCGTATGAGCGTGATGGATCACGTGTGGCAGATCCGCGTCGTCGGGCCACCGGAACACGAGATGCTCGAGGCGTACACGACCCTCGGCTTCCTCGCCGGCCGAACCGAGCGGATCGACCTGATGACGCTCGTCACCGGTGTCGTGTACCGCGAGCCCGGACTGCTGGCGAAGATCGTCACCACGCTCGACGTGCTATCGGGCGGCCGGGCGTGGCTCGGCATCGGCGCAGCCTGGAACGAGGAGGAAGCGCGCGGTCTCGGCCTACCGTTCCCACCCACCGCGGAGCGGTTCGAGCGGCTGGAAGAGGCCCTGCAGATCTGTCTTCAGATGTGGGACGACACGACGGATGCGCCGTATCACGGGAAGCACTACCACCTCGAGCGCACCCTGAACGTGCCGCCACCCCTGCGGCGGCCGCACCCGCCGATCCTCATCGGGGGTTCGGGCGAGCGCAAGACGCTGCGCCTCGTGGCGAAGTACGCACAGGCCTGCAACCTGTTCTCCACGCCGGACCTCGCCCACAAACTCGACGTGCTGCGCGCACACTGCGAACGCGAGGGCCGCGACTACGACGAGATCCAGAAGACCGTACTGTTCAACTTCGACGTCGGAGCGCGCGGTGAGAACGTCGATCGCATCATCGGCGAGCTGCACGACCTGGCGGCGCTCGGCTTCGAGGTTGCGCACGGGCGGGTGATGGACGTGTCTCGCATCGAGCCGCTCGAGATCATCGGGCGTGAGATCGTCCCCGCGGTTTCGGGTTTCTGAGGGCCGGTGACGGCGCGCTTCCGGCAGTCGTAGGCTGACGGTGTGACCGGCGTCGAGGTCTACGTGGACCCGAGTTGCCCCTGGGCGTGGATCACGTCGCGCTGGGTCAAAGGGGTCGCGGCGGCGCGTGATCTTGCCGTGACGTGGCCGTCGTACTGCCTCGAGATCAGGGACGACTACGGCGTCGCCCCGTGGGTGCCCGAGGAATCGCGCGCGGCGGCGATCGCGGGACATGCCATCTCGCACCGGATGCTGCGCGTCTTCGAGGCAGCTCGTACGCGAGCCGGCGAAGAAGCGGTCGACGCGCTGTACACCGCGTGGGGGCCCCGATTCTTCGCTCGTGACGGCGCGCGCGACGACGCGCTGCTCGCGGAATGCATCACCGCGTCCGGCCTCGAGGGTGATCTCGCGGACGCCGCCGACGACGAGAAGTGGGACAGCCAGATCATGGCGTCGATGGAGGTCGCGTACGCCTTCGGCGGCCCGAAGACGCAGACGCCGACGATCGTCGTGCGGGCCGACCCGGCCTACGGATTCAAGGGACCGGTCATGGCTCCGGCGCCCACGGGCGATGCTGCCGTTCGCCTCTGGGACGCGATTCAGGTGCTCGCGCGCGAGCCCGGCTTCTTCGAGATCACACGCCCGCGGGTCAATCGACCGAGGCCGCGTTTCGACCTCTGAGCCGTCGATGGGCCGCGAAGCCCCCGCGTTCACGGGTCTCGCGGACTGAATGTGCGGAGTGTCGCTCGTCAGATCTTGTGAACGGGAGCACGAGCGGCCGGTGCACACGGGAAAAACACCGAACGCCCACCGGAACAACCCGAAGTGCACGCGCGACGGTCGAAGTGGCGCGATCATCTCGTTTGAGGCTCATCTCGCGGGGGACAGGTTCATCAACAACGACCGCAGGGGGGAACTCCATGTCTCGCTCGCATCTCCGCCTCGCAGGGGTCTCATTGATCGCTGCGCTCGCTCTCGCGCTGGCCGGTTGTGGCAGCTCGTCGAAGTCGAACAAGACGACGACGACCTCGGGCGGCGCCGCGGCCTCGGGCACGGTCTCCGTGACGTCGTTCACGAGCGACTTCTCCGCGATGGCGCAACTCAAGTCGGTCGCGGCGAAAGGCAAAGGAAAGATTGCCGTGTTGCTGCCCGACACACAGTCGTCGGCGCGGTACGTGTCATTCGATGCTCCGTACCTGCAGAAGGCGTTCCAAGCCGCGGGATTGAGCTCGTCCGATTTCCAGATTCAGAACGCGCAGGGCAGCGCGAGCACGATGCAGACCCAGGCCGAGGCCGCGATCACCAACGGTGCGAGCGTGATCCTCGTCGACCCGCTCGACTCGGGTAGCGGTGCGGCCATCGAAGCGAACGCGGCGTCGAAGGGCGTCAAGACGATCGACTACGACCGCCTGACGCTCAACGGCAGCTCCACCTATTACGTCAGCTTCAACAACGTCAACGTCGGCCGGATGATCGGCCAGGGCTTCGTCGACTGCGTGCAGGCCTGGAGTGTCCAGAAGCCGCAGGTGCTCGTCATGAACGGCGACCCCACCGACAACAACGCGAGCCTGTTCTCGCAGGGCTATCACCAGGTCCTCGACCCGCTCTTCTCGAACGGCACGTACACGAAGGTGGCCGAGCCGGCCGGCACGTGGGACAACCAGAAGGCGCTCACGATCTTCCAGCAGCAGTACCAGGCCCACCCGAACATCAACGCCGTGGTCGCGCCGAACGACGGTGTCGCGAACTCGGTCATCTCGGGGCTGAAGAACCTGCAGCTCCCGCCGAAGAAGGTGCCGACCACCGGCCAGGACGCGACGCTGCAGGGACTCCAGAACATCCTCGCCAACTACCAGTGCATGACGGTGTACAAGCCGATCTACGTCGAGGCCCAGGCCGCGGCCGCGCTCGCGTTGTACATCCGCGCCGGTGAAGCACCGCCGTCGACTCTGGTGAACGGCGCGTCGGACAACAAGAAGACCCAGGTGCCGTCGGTGCTCCTCACCCCGATCACGGTGACGACCCAGAACATGGGGTCGACCGTGGTGAAGGACAACTTCGTCAGCAAGACCGACCTCTGTGCAGGCCAGTACGCGAGCGCCTGCTCGGCGGCCGGAATCTGACGATGACGACGGCTGGGTCGACCACCGACCGGGCCGACGATCGTTCGCGCGTCGAGGAGCGGCCGGCTTCGGCCGCGCCGCTCCTCGAGCTGCGTGGGATCACCAAGCGGTTCGGGGCGGTCCAGGCCCTCACCGACGTGGATCTTGTGGTGCCCGCAGGTCAGGTGACCGCGTTGGTGGGAGACAACGGCGCCGGCAAGTCGGTGTTGATCAAATGCATCGCGGGGATCCACCACCCCGACGGAGGCCAGATCTACTGGGAGGGCCGGCCCGTCCACCTCCGCACGCCTCGTGACGCGGCCGCGCTCGGGATCGAGACCGTGTACCAGGACCTTGCGCTCTGCGACAACCTCGACATCGTCCAGAACATGTTCCTCGGCCGCGAGAAGACGCGCTACACGCTGCTCGACGAGGAAAACATGGAGCTCTCGGCGCGCGAGACGCTGTCGAGCCTGTCGGTCACGACGGTGCGGTCCATCAGGCAACCCGTGGCGTCCCTGTCGGGTGGTCAGCGCCAGGCGGTCGCCATCGCCCGCGCGGTGCTGTGGAACTCGAAGCTCGTCATCATGGACGAGCCCACGGCCGCGCTCGGCGTCGCGCAGACCCGCATGGTGCTCGACCTCGTGCGTCGCTTGGCCCAACGCGGGTTGGGCGTGATCATCATCTCGCACAACATGAACGACGTGTTCGAAGTGGCCGACCGCATCGCGATCCTGCACCTCGGCCACTTGGTGGCGACCGGGCCGATCAGTGAGTTCGACCGTGAGACGGTCGTGGACTACATGGCCTTCGGCCGTTCGGAGCGCCGGAAGCGCAACTCCGAGCCGACCGTGGCCGAGCAGTAGAGGGCCCATGTCGCAGATCGACGACGACCGGCTCGTCACGGACGCCGAGGTCGAGGAAGGCGCGACCGACTTCAGCGCGCTGCCGGTGCCGGCCGAGCTCGTTGCGGACTCGCTCCCGGCCTACGCCCGGGCCTGGTTCGCCCGCCTGCGAGCGGGCGAGACCGGCAAGCTGCCGGTGCTCGTGGGCCTGTTGATCATCGCCGTGATCTTCCAGACGCTGAACTCCAAGTTCCTCACCGCAGGGAACCTGGTGAACCTGCTCGTGCAGGGCGCGGTGTACATGCTGCTGGCGATGGCCGAGGTCTACGTGCTCCTGCTCGGCGAGATCGACCTCTCGGCCGGATTCGTCGCCGGCATCGGCGGCGTCGTGTGCGCGGAGTTGGTGAAGACCGACACCGGCTGGCCCTGGTGGGCCGCGGTCGCGGCCGCGCTCGGCGTCTGCGCGGTCATCGGGTTGTTCCAGGGCACGATCATCACCCGTTTCGGCTTGCCGTCGTTCGTCGTGACGCTCGCGGGCCTGCTCGGGTTCCAGGGCGTGATGCTCCGCATCATCGGCACCGGCGGCACATTGCCGATCCAGGACAAGGTCATCAACGACCTCGCGAACGCGAACCTCACCGCCACGGCGAGCTGGATCGTGATGGCCGGGATCGTGGCCGCGTTCTGCGCCGTCACGTGGCTGCGCGACGCTCGTCGCCGGAAGAGCGGCTTGGTCGCGCCGCCCGCGAGCTTCACGTTCGTGAAGATCGCCGCGGCGATCGGCGCCGGGGTCATCGTGGTCTTGATCTGCAACCGCGACCGCGGCGTGCTCGCGCCAATTCGCGGCGTGCCGTGGGTGATCCTGATCGTGCTCGGCGTGCTCACTGCGTGGACGTTGGTCCTCGGGCGCACGAAGCTCGGCCGCTACATCTACGCCATCGGTGGCAACGCAGAAGCAGCACGACGTGCCGGTGTGAGCCTGCCCGGCATCCGCACGATCGCATTCATGCTCGCGTCGTTCACCGCCGGCATCGCGGGAATCATCTACGCGTCGCGCTTGCGATCCGTGTCCACCAACCTCGACGGAGGCACGCTCGTGCTGTACGCCGTCGCGGCCGCGGTCATCGGCGGCACGAGCCTCTTCGGCGGTCGGGGCAAGCCGATCGACGCGGTGCTCGGAGGGATCGTGATCGCCGCGATCGACAACGGCATGGGGCTGCAGGGCTTCAGCGCGGCTTCGAAGTTCATCGTCACCGCCATCGTGCTCATCGCCGCGGTCACGATCGACTCACTCGCACGAAGGGGAACGACGACCCGCCGCTGAGTGCCGCAGGCGCTCGCCGCGCCTCTGCCGGCCGATGCGGTACCGTCGCCCCGTCAGGAGGCGACCATGGCCGTCGAGGTCTGGACAACCGGGATCGCCCACGTCTCCTACGCACCCCGCGCGGCCGCGCGCGCCGAGGCCGCCGGGTGGGACGGGATGGTGGTCGTCGACTCGCAGAACCTGTCCGGTGATCCGTTCGTCGCGCTCGCCCTCGCCGCGCGTGAGACCTCACGGCTCCGGCTCGGCACGGGCGTGACCAACCCCGCCACCCGTCATCCCGCGGCCGCGGCGGCGGCAATCGCGAGCGTCGACATCGCCTCGGGCGGTCGGGCCCATCTCGGTGTCGGCCGCGGTGACTCCGCGCTCGCACATCTCGGCATGGCGCCCGCACCGATCGACGACCTCGCACATTTCGTGCGGATCACACGTGCGTACCTGCGCGGCGAGCCCGTCGCGTTCGACGACCTCCGTCGCTACGAACGCGATCGGGCCCGCCCGGTCGAGGCGCTCGGTCTGGCCGACCGTCCGCACGACAGCCGCCTGCACTGGCTGCCCGCGGACCACGCGCCCGTACCGGTGGAGGTGGTCGCCACGGGGCCGCGTGCGCTCGCGCTCGCCGGCGAGCTCGCAGACCGCGTGCTGCTCGCGGTCGGCGCCGACCCACAGCGGGTCGAGTGGGCCGCAGGTGTGGCGCGCGACGCGGGCGCGGCGCGGATCGGCGCGTTCGTGAACGTCGTCGCCCACCACGACGTGCGCGAGGCTCGCCGTCTCGGTGCCGGCGGCCTCACCACCTTTGCCCGCTTCTCCGCGATGGACGGCACGGTGCGCAGCCCGATCGACGCCGATTCCGAGCAGGTCGTCCGCGACGTGCATCGCGCATACGACATGCACCAACACACGCGGGGCGGTTCGCCGCAAGCAGCCAAGTTGACCGAAAGCTTCATCGACCGCTTCGGCATCGTCGGGCCGCCGGAGCACTGCGTGTCGCGCCTGCGACAGCTTGCCGATCTGGGCGTCGACCGTTTCATCGTCGTCGGCCCGTCGATCGACGCGGATCGTGCTCAGGCTCGGGTCGCGGTCGAGACCTTCACCGCGGAAGTACTGCCTGCAATCCGGGAGCTCACCCATGCCGCATGACATCGTGATCAGGCGAGGTACGGTCGTCGACGGCACCGGCCGGTCGCCGCGTGCTGCCGACGTCGCCATCGACGGCGACCGGATCACCGCAGTCGCGGAGCCCGGCGAGGTCGGCACGGCGCGCCGCACGATCGACGCGGACGGCGCGATCGTCACGCCCGGGTTCGTCGACGTGCACACGCACTACGACGGCCAGGCCACGTGGGACGATCGGCTCGTGCCGTCGGCTTGGCACGGCGTCACGACCGTCGTCATGGGCAACTGCGGCGTCGGGTTCGCGCCGGTGCGACCATCCGACCACGAAGTGCTCGTCGAGCTCATGGAGGGTGTCGAGGACATCCCCGGCACCGCGTTGCACGAAGGGTTGCAATGGGACTGGGAGAGCTTCCCGGAGTTTCTCGACGCCCTCGACCGACGGGCGCGTGACGTCGACGTCGCGGCGCAACTTCCGCACGGCGCGTTGCGGCTCTACGTCATGGGTCAACGCGGTGCGCATCGTGAAGCGGCTACCGACGACGAAGTGGCGGAGATGGCCCGGCTCGCGGGCGAAGCGGCCGAGGCCGGCGCGCTCGGGTTCACGACGTCGCGGACGCGCAACCACCGCACGAGCCGGGGTGACTGGACACCCACACTGACCGCGGCGGCGAGCGAGCTCGCCGGCATCGCACGCGGCCTCGGTGCCGTGGGCAAGGGTGTGTTGCAGGTGGTCTCCGACTTCGCCGACTTCGACGACGAGGTCGGCACGGTGATCGGCATGGCGGACGCGTCGGCGAGACCGTTGTCGATCTCCGTAACGCAAGTCGGCTCACGCGCCGGCACGTGGCGCTCGGTTCTCGACGCGATCGCCGAGGCCAACCGCCGCGGGCTCAAGGTGACCGCGCAGGTCGCGGCGCGTCCGGTCGGTGTACTGCTCGGTTTGCAGGCGACGATCAGCCCGATCGGTGGGTCGATCACGGCGCGCTCGATCGGTTTCGACCTCGAGGCGCTACGCCGCGACGACGTGCGCGCCACGATCCTCGCCGAGTTGCGGGAGCGGCCACCACTGTTTCCCTGGGACCGCGTGTTCCGGTTGAGCGACCCGCCCGAGTACGAGCCGGCGCCGGACGCGAGCCTCGCCGCCGAGGCGGCCCGCACGGGCACGACGCCGGAGGCACTCGCCTACGACCTCGCGCTCGCCGACGACGGGCGCGGCCTGCTGTACGTGCCGTTCCTGAACTACGCCGACGGCGACCTGGAGGCCGCGCGCGAGATGCTCGTCCATCCCCACGCGGTGCTCGGGCTCGCCGACGGCGGCGCGCACGTCGGCACCATCTGTGATGCCAGCTTCCCCACGACGATGCTCACCCACTGGGTACGGGATCGCACCCGCGGCGAACGGCTCCCACTCGAGCACGCCGTCGCGATGCAGACGTCGCGGACCGCGCGCATGGTCGGGCTGCTCGACCGCGGTGTTCTGGCACCCGGCATGCGCGCCGACATGAACGTCATCGACCTGGAAGGGCTCCGGCTTCGCCCGCCGGTGCTCACACATGATCTGCCCGCCGGCGGGAAGCGGTTCGTGCAGCAAGCCGACGGCTACCTGCACACCTTCGTCGCCGGCACCGAGACGTACGCGTCGGGCGCTCCCACCGGTGCGTTGCCCGGCCGCCTCGTGCGCGGGAGCCAGGCGGCGCCGCAGGGAGCGTCGCGATGACCGGCGCCTATCCGGTCATCAGCTCCGACTCCCACGTCACCGAGGCTCCGAACACCTACGTCGACTTCATCGACCCTGCGTTCCGCGAACGCGCGCCGAAGTTGGTCGACGCCGGGGAGGGTATCGGCGACATCTTCGTGATCGACGGGATGAAGACGCCCGTCCCGATGGGTCTCGTCGCTGCGGCCGGCAAGCCGGCCGAGGAGATCCGTCTGACGGGGGTGCGCTTCGAGGGCCTGCACCGCTCGGGCTGGGATCCCCACGCGCGCCTCGCCGACCAGGATCGCGACGGCGTGAGCGCGGAGGTCATCTATCCGACGGTTGGGATGCAGCTGTGCAACCACCGCGACGGCGACTACAAGAAGGCGTGCTTCGACGCGTACAACCGATGGATTGCGTCGTATTGCGCGACGAATCCGGAGCGGCTGATCGGCGCAGGCCAGACCGCGCTGCGCTCACCGGAGGAGGGCATCGCCGACCTGCACGCGATCAAGGACCTGGGCCTGCGCGGGGTGATGATGCCGGGCACGCCGGCCTTCGAACACGACTACGACGCGAAGGAGTGGGACCCGTTCTGGGAGGCTGCGATCGACCTCCGGCTGCCGCTCTCGTTCCACATCCTCACGACCCGCACCGGCCAGGTTCGGGGACCGCGGCTGAACGGCTTTCTGTCGATCGTGCGCGGATGCCAGGACATCATGGGCACGCTCGTGTTCGGCGCCGTCTTCGAACGTCACCCGAACCTACGGGTTGTCTGCGTCGAAGCGGACGCCGGCTGGGTTCCGCACTTCATGTACCGGATGGACCACGCGTTCAAACGCCATCGCCACTGGATGCAGCCCGATCAGGAGCTCACGCGGCTGCCGTCGGAGTACTTCGCCGAGTGCATCTACGTCACGTTTCAGGACGACTGGACCGCGTTCAGGCATGCGGGCGACATGAATTGGCGCCGGCTGATGTGGGCCAACGACTTCCCCCATTCCGACTCGACCTGGCCGTGGAGCCGGGAGCTGCTCGCGAAGCACACGGCCGCGCTCTCCGACGAGCAGCGTGAAGCGATCCTGTGCACCAACGTGGCCGAGCTCTACGGAATCGACGTCAGCGCGTTACCCGTCGCGGCCGGGGACGTCGGCGCCGGTGCGGGTTGATCGCCGTTCGCAGCGCGACCAGCGATTCGGTCACAGACCCCACGCGTGCAGGTAGTGGTCGTACCCGCCCACGTACAACCGGCCGTTGATCACAACGGGTTGCGCGAGGACCGGCCCCGACACAGTCGTACCGCTGTTCCACAATGGCGCGCCCGTTCGCGCGTCGACGGCGCGTACAACCCCGCCGAACCCGCCGGTGTAGTAAACGACGCCCTTCGCGATGCTGAGGTTCAGCCCCATCGCGAGCGTGTTCGTGTTCCAGGCGCGCTGCAGCTTGCAGTTGGCGTCGAGAGTGAACGCGGCGACACCCCGTTTGTAGGAGTGGTCGGCGGTGTCGAACAGAATGGGTACGTACACCATCTGCGTCTCGGGGGAGTACGCGGGTACGCCGATGAATTCGGGGCTCGCGACGACGAGAGATTGCCGCGGGCCGTTCGCGATGTTGTCGCGGTCATAGAGGTACAGGGTCCCGTTCTTCTGCTCGGCGACGAGTTGCTTCGGGCAGCCCTGCTTCTGGAACAGCACCGGCGTCGAACCGAAATCGTCGTCTTCGATCGTGTTCCCGGGGGTGTCGCCGGCCTTGAACGTCAGCGAGCTCGACAGCCGCACGACGGACTCGGCCCATGGCGTGCTCTCCGGCGTCGCGCCGGCAGCGTTCCCCGTCGCCGCGTAGACGTCGCCGTCGGCCGGATCGACCGAGACGCCGCCGTATCCCCAAATTCCACCACCGTCGAGGTTCGGGTTGCCCAACGTGTACCAGGTGTGGGCGACGACGTGATTCGTCGGGTCGATGTCGATGACGCGGCCCTTGTACGGGCTCTGGTCGCAGTGGCTCGCGACCTCGACGTAGATGTGGTTTCCCAACATGGTCGGGGACCCGAACACCGACTCGGTAGCCACTGACGTGAAGCGCACCGGCCAGCCCGGGACCGTCGCACCCGTCGCGGGATCGAACGCGTAGAGCTGACCGTCGCCACCCGCGACAAACACGCGGTTACTGGCGCGGTCGAAGATCGCCGAGGACATGACCCCGTAGACCTGGTCGGGAGTGTCGGTGCAGTTCAGCGTCTGCGTACCGACATTGCGGAACCACACCGGCGTCCCGTCGGTCTTGATGGCGAAGAATGCGCCGTGCTCGTTGCCGATGAAGAGCAGGTCGGTCTTCGTGCCGTTGACGTCGACGCCTTCGGCGAGAACCGGTGACGCGTTGACATTGGTACCCAAGTCGAGCGACCAGAGGTGCCGAAGAGCGCCGACATTGTTCGGTGTGATCGTGTTCTCGAAGGGGTTGAAGCTCTGACGATCGGTCGAGACGCCCCACGTGGTCCAGTCGCAGGCCCCGAGAAGCAGCGCCAGCGCGAGACACCAAAGGACGGCGGCGCGCGGCCGCGTCGTTGCCCCCATTCGACGACCCCCGTTCGACCCCGATGACCCCAATGACCCGCGCGAGGTTCTAGTACGTCGGAGGCAACGCGCGCACACGCGCGCGCCGGTGCAGCGGTGGTGGTTGTGATCGCCGACATCGTGGGTAACCTCCGGTGCGCGCACACGGGCCTGGCATGACGGCCCGGCGCTCGGGGCTCGGGGCGGAGACAACCTCGACGGGGCATCTTTGGGGGTCGAGATGGGGTATGGCGCAGCACGGTCGCGGTCGCGACGGGCACACGGAACACGACGGGGTTGGGGCGTTGCGCTGCTGGCGGCGACGCTGGCCGCATTGGGCGTCACCGCGTGCGAGCCGCCGCCGCCTCCGCCGCCGGTTCTCATGGCCGTGGCCGGCGACATCGCCTGCAAGCCGGGCAGCGCGGTGACGACGACTGCGTGCCAGCAGGCCAACACGGCGAAGCTCATCTCGTCCGATGCCAACGTCGACTTGGTGCAGACGCTCGGCGACAACCAGTACGAGAACGGCCTGCTCACTGAGTTCCAGAACGCGTACGACAAGTCGTGGGGCGCGTTCAAGGCCAAGACGCATCCTGCGCCGGGCAACCACGAGTACCAGTCCACGAGCGCTCCGAACGGCGAGGGCTACTACGCCTACTTCGGCTCGGCCGCGCACGGACCGTCGGGCTACTACTCGTACGACGTCGGTGCATGGCACGTCGTCGTGCTGAACACCAACTGCAACAAGGTCGCGTGCACCGCGGGCTCCGCACAGGAGAAGTGGCTGCGATCCGATCTCGCCGCCACGGCGCAGCCGTGCATCGCCGCAGTCGCGCACAGCCCGCGCTACTCCTCGGGGCCACTCGGCTCGGACACGTCGTGGCTGCCGTTGTACAGCGATCTCCTCGGCGCGCACACGGATCTGTTGCTCTCCGGTGACGACCACGACTACGAGCGGTTCGCCCCGCAGGACAACGCGTCGAACGCGAGCCCGAACGGCATCGTGCAGCTCGTCGTCGGCACCGGCGGCAAGTCGACCACCGGCTTGTCGTCGGTGCGACTGCCGAATTCGGTCGTCGGCAACGGTCGGGTGTTCGGTGTTCTCAAGCTCACCCTCGCCAGCGGCTCGTACTCGGGCACGTTCGAGCCCGACCGCGCGGCCGGCTCCACGTTCACCGACTCCTTCTCGGGTGCGTGCCACTGACCGCGCCAACCACGTGGTTCCCGGGTCGTTTTTTCGCCCGCCCCCGGGGGTAATGGCTGCTCGACGTGCTCGTTGCGGCGACGTCGGTCAAGACGCTGCTCGGAGGTGGACATGGCGACAACGGATCTCGAGCGGGACAGGATGGCGGGGAACGGCCACGGCGCGCGCGATGCGCAGCCGGCCACGGAGAAGTCGGTCGCCGAGCTCGCCGGGGACCTTGCCCGCCAGATGACCACGCTCGTCCACGACGAGATCGAGCTCGCCAAGAGCGAGATGGGGGAGAAGGGCAAGCGGGTCGGGCTCGGCGCGGGCATGTTCGGCTTCGCCGGTCTGCTCGGCCTCTTCGCCGTCGCTTGCTTCACCGCGTGCGCGGTGGCCGCGATCGCGCTCGTGATCTCCGTATGGCTCGCAGCGCTGCTCGTCGGGGTCGGATATCTGCTCGTGGCCGGCATCGTGGCGTTGATCGGGCGCTCCCAGATCGCCCGGGCGACGCCGCCTGTCCCTGCGGAAGCGATGGAGAGCGCAAAGGAGGATGTCGCATGGCTCAAGACGCAGATGCAGTCCGCGAGGCGATAGCGCGCGATCGCGCCGAGCTGGCCGACACCGTCCAAGCGCTCGCGCGCAAGGTCGACGTCAAGGAACGGGTCCGCGAGAAGGTCAGCAAGGGCACCGAGCAGGTGCAGCAGAAGGCCGGCGAGGTGCGCGAGCAGCTCCGCCAGGTCACACCGGAGCCCGCTCGTTCGCAGCTGTCGGTCCTCGCCGACATGGTGAAGGAACGACCCGTGCCGTTCCTCGTGGCCGGCGCGCTCGTTGTAGGCCTCGTCCTCGGACGCTTGTGGGCGCGGGAGCGATGATGAGCAAGGCGCTGTACAAGCCGATCGGACTCGTCGTCAGCGTCGTGGGCGGCGTGCTCGCGAGCCTCCTCTTCAAGCAGATCTGGAAGCTCGTGACGCATGACGAGGAGGCCCCGGACGCGACGGACGAGACTCGCAGTTGGGCGGAGGTGCTCCCCGCGGCCGCGCTGCAGGGCGCGGTCTTCGGTTTCGTCAAGGCCATGGTCGACCGTGCCGGCGCGGCCGGTTTCGCGCGCGCCACGGGCACCTGGCCGGGCTGAAAGCGGTACGACCGCGCGACGCCACGTGGCGGGTCCGATCGCCGCCGCGCGGCGGCCGTCAGCCGCCGAGGACGCCCCGCCGCAAACGGTCGAGCTCCTCGAGATGGTGCCGTGAGAGGCGGGCCAGCCTTCGTGCGCCGTCCGCGGTGAGGCGAAGACGCACGACGCGGTGATCCTCGTGGTCACGAATGCGCCGGACGAATCCGGCGTCGACTGCGCGGTCGACGAGGCCCACCGCGCTGTGATGGCGGATCAGCATCGCCTGCGCGACGTCGCCGACCGTCGGACCATCCGCCTCACCGCTGCCCCGAATCGCGAGCAGCAACTGATGCTGCGTGGGGGTGAGGCCCTCGGCCTCTGCCTGCTCTTCGCTCCATCGCAGGAACCGGCGAATGGCGGTGCGGAACTCGAGCAGCCGCCGGTAGTCGCTTTCGTGCAACTCGTCGTTCGAGGTGGAGCGCTTCGGCTCGGCCTTGGATCCCGGCACGATTCAATCGTACTACGATCTAATCGTGCGGCGCCCGCGTATTCCCACGACGAAACTCGACGGCTTCTTCTTCGGGATGCAGCCCCGCGTCGTCGGTCTGGTCGTCGTGGTCGGGGCCGGGTGCGGCGTGGTCGGTGCGCTCTACCTGTTCGTACTGCACGTGCTCCAGAACGTGTTGTGGCCGACGCACTGGAGCGGCGCCATCGGGTTCGCAATCCTCGGCGGCGTCGGCCTCTTCGCCGGTGTCGTGACGCGGTTCGTCGGTACACCGGGCGACGTCGAGTTGATGGTCGACAACATCCATGTGTCGGGCACGGCGACGGGGATGCGCATGCTGAGGTCGCTGCTGCCGATCTCCTGGCTGTGCATCGCGTCCGGCGGCGGGATGGGCCCGGAAGCACCACTCGTGCAGACGACCGGCACGCTCGCATCGTGGAGCGCGAAACGGTCGAGCCTGACGCGGACCGAGTCCCGCATCCTCACCATCGCGGGCATGGCGGCGGGTTTCACAGTGTTGTTCGGTGCGCCGCTCGGTTCGGCGATCTTCGCGCTCGAGATGCTGCACCGTCGCGGCCTGCAGTACTACGAGGCGTTGCTCCCGGCCGTTCTGGGCTCGCTCGCCGGCTACGTCGTGTACGTGATCGCGACCGGAGCCGGCCTCACGCCGGTGTGGCATCTGTCCGCACCCGCGGGCCTTCGCGCCGGTGACGTGGGCTGGGCGATCGTCGCCGGGGTGGGTGGTGCCGTCGTCGCCACGACGTTCACCTACACCAGCACCGTGTTCCGTGCGGGAGCGCGTCGTCTGCGCGCCGAGTTGCGCCCGGTCGTGGGCGGGCTGGTCCTCGCGGCGCTCGGCCTGCTCTCCGCGTACTCGCTCACGTTCGGCGAGGCCCAGATCGGCGAGATCGTCGGCCGGCACCGGGAAACGGTCGCGTTCTTCGCGCTCGCCGCGCTCGCGAAGCTCGTAGGCACGTCGGTGACGCTCTCGTCGGAGTGGCGGGGCGGGTTCATCATCCCGCTGTTCTTCATGGGGGCCTGTCTCGCCCGCGCCTTCCACGGTTTGGTGCCCGAAACGAACGAAGCCGTGATGATCGCCGCGCTCATGGCTGCGTCCAACGCAGGTGTCACCAAGACACCCATCGGATCCACACTGGTCGTGAGCGAGATGAGCGGCTTCCGTCTCCTGCCCACCACGCTGCTCGCGACGATCGTGTCATTCGTCCTTACGAGCCCGGTCGGGCTGATCCATACGCAACGCGAGCGCGACGTCGTCGGCGAACCACCCGCGTGACGCCGCGTCGCCTCTTCGCTGCTAGCGAAGCAGCGAGCGCGGCCGCTCGCGCAGCACACTCTCGGCATCGGACGCGAGCCGCCGCAGAACGGCGCCGGCAGGTTCCATCCGCGCCACGAAACGCGCAGATGGCCCTGCGTACAGGGCGGTCTGCTCTGCGTCCGCGGGCGAGCCGGTCATCGGATGCTCGCGGACGCTTCCGCGCAACTCGTCTTCGTGGCCGTGCCAACGGTCGGTGAAGCGGTTGCGGATCGCGCGGCCGGCCACGCCGTCGGGCCACGGGATTCCCATCGCGATGTCGAACACACTCGTGAGGACGGTGTCGTGGATCCCGGCATGAACGACGCGGTCCTTGTAGGCATCGGGCACGCCGGCCTCGGGCGTGGCGAGGAACACCGTGCCCAACCACACGCCTTCGGCCCCGAGCAGGAACGCCGCGGCGATGCCGCGGCCGTCGCCGATGCCGCCTGCCGCGATCACGGGGATGGGCGCGACCTCGTCGACGACCGCGGGCACGAGGGGGAGTGTCGAGATCGTTCCGGTGTGACCGCCGGCCTCGGTGCCCTGCGCGGTGATCGCGTCGACCCCCGCATCAGCGGCGCGGCGGGCCTCGTCGAGCGTGCGCACCTGGCAGATCACCTTGGCGCCGGCGCGGTGCGCGGGCTCGACGTATGGCGACGGGTCGCCGAAGGAGTGCGCGATCACACCCACGCCCTCGTCCAGCGCGACCCGCGTCAACTCGTCCGCACCGGGCAGGTGGGTGATGAACCCGACGCCGAAGGGCCGCGCCGTCGACGCTCGCGCGTGCCGGATCTCGTCGCGCAGCCACGGCGCGCCGCCCATCGCCGTGCCGCCGATCATTCCGAGGCCCCCGGCTTCGGACACCGCGGCGGCGAGGCGGCCCGGCGCGTCGCCCCCGCCCATGGGGGCGTTGAGGATCGGATGCTCGACACCGAAGAGCTCGCAGATGCGACTGTGCAGCGCCATGACACTCCTTCCGGCTCGATCGATCGCCGAAGAGACGTCGCCTGACGCCGCGACGGCGTGCGCCCACACAGCTATGTCAACGGCGAGGCTCGCGCAAACCCGCGTTCCGATGCCCTCCGGCTGGTGGTGAAGACTCTGTGCCGTGACCGCGAGCGTCGACCAGCAGGCCGTCGTCGGAGCACGGCTGGAGTCGCAACTCCTGGCGGGGCGCTCCGCCCGGTCCGCCGAAGAGGTGGTCGGCCGGCTGCTGGCGGTGCAGGCGCAGGACCCGCGCGGCTTCCGCCTGAGCGTCCGCAGTCGATCGACGGGCCTGGTCGTGTCCGATGTCGACGACGCGCTCGGCCGCGACCGCTCACTCGTCGTCACGTGGCTGAATCGCGGCACGCTGCACCTCGTGCGGGCGGGCGACTACTGGTGGCTTCACGACCTGACGGCACCAAAGACGCGGACCATGAATTCGCGCCGGCTCCGTCAAGAAGGTGTGAGCGAGGTGCAGACCCAACGGGCGGTCGACGTCATCGTGGCCGCGGTCACGACTGACGGACCACAGACGCGCGAGCAGCTTCGCCGCCGGCTGGACGCGGCCGGCGTGCCGACGGCGGGGCAGGCACTCGTGCACGTCCTCCTCGCGGCCAGCCTGACAGGCGCGGTCGTGCGGGGTCCCGTGATCGGCAAGGACCAGGCGTATGTGTCGACGGCCCAGTGGCTGGGTGCGGCGCCGGCCTCGCTCGAACGCTCGCAGGCGCTCGGTCTGGTCGCTCGTCGGTATTTGCAGGGGCACAGCCCCGCAGCGACCCATGACCTCGCGAAGTGGGCCGGCATCCCGTTACGCGAGGCGCAGGCCGGTTTCGACGTGATCGCCCGGGAGCTTCGCGCGTTCGCCGGCGGACTGACGACGCTGCGCCGTTTCAGGCGTTCGCGCGTGCACGTGACTCGTCTGCTCGGGCCGTTCGATCCACTCCTGCACGGATGGGCATCACGTGCGCCCTTCGTCGGGTCGCACGAAGGTGTCGTGACCACCAACGGCATCTTCCGACCGGTCGCGCTCGCGGGCGGCCGAGTCGTCGGGACGTGGTCGCTTGCCGGTGGTGTCGTGTCGATCACTGCGCTCGAGCCCATCGAGGCGGTCGTGCGCGACGCGCTCGTCGAGGACGCGAACAACGTGCGCCGCTTCCTCGGGCTGGCGGACGGGCCGACGGTCGTGAAGGAGTCGTGACCGGCGTGTCGATGTTCCGTCGCGGGCCCGGGAGATCTCGTCCATGAAGGTGTACGCAGGGATGAATCCTCGGCTTCCGTTGGGCGACGTCGGCGCGTACGCGCGGCGGATCGAGACGCTCGGCTACGACGGCATCCACGTGGCCGAGACCGTGCACGACGCCTTCTCCGTCGCGCTGCTCGCGGCCGAGCACACACAGCGGATGATCGTCCGGACCAGCGTGGCGCTCGCCTTCGTGCGGAGCCCCACGCTCACGGCGTACGCGGCGTGGGATCTCGGCCGCTTCTCGGGCGGACGATTCCAGCTCGGCCTCGGGACGCAGATTCGCCAGAACATCGAGGACCGCTTCGGTATGCCGTGGGGCGAGCCCGTGGAGCGGATGCGCGACTATGTCGCCGCGCTCGACGCGCTCTACCGGTCCTTTCGCACCGGCGAGCCGTTGCGGCATGCGGGCCGCTACTACCGGCTGAATCGCCTGCAGCCGTACTTCAACCCGGGGCCCGACGAGATGCTCGAGGCACCTCCGACCTACCTCGGCGGTGTCAACCGCAGGATTTGCGCGCTCGCCGGCGAGATCGCCGCGGGGTTCGTCACCCACCCCACGAACTCGAGCCGTCGTTATCTCGAGACGATCTGCCTTCCCGCGCTGCGTGACGGCGCTCGGCGTGCCGGCCGCGCGCTCGACGAGTTCGAGCTCGTCAACGGCGCGCCGGTGATCACGGCAGCCAGCGACCGCGATCTCGACGTCGAGCGCGAACGCCAGCGCGGCGTGCTCGCGTTCCTGTATTCCACGCCCGAATACCGCCGCACGCTCGAGCTCTACGGTTGGACGGAGCTGGGCGAGCGGCTCCAGGCCTTGACGCGGGAAGGCCGCTGGGACGCGCTCGCCGCGCTCGTCGACGACGAGGTCTTGGAGACGCTCACCACCGTCGCGCGTTTCGACCAGCTGGCCGACGCGCTCGCTCGTCGTTTCGGCGGGCTCGTGCACGGTGTCGTGCTGTCGCCGCCCGCCGACCCTGCCCACGACGCCGCGTTCGCCCCCGTTCTCCACGCGCTCCGCGGGGTCTGAGCCGAGCGACCGAGACGCGGGTCACGTCCGTGTTGGGTACGGGGACCCAGACGCCTGTTTGGCTTCATGGTCAAGTGCGAGCCACGGGGAGTTCTCTTGGGGGAGGCACACGTGACGACGATCTCGGCTCCGCACTCGACCGCGCACTTCTATCGATGGGTGATCACGCTCATGACGCTCGCAGTTGCACTGACGCTCGCGATCGTGCTGACGGCGTCGGCGTTGACCGACTCCGGCGGCGCCTCGCGAACCGGTGTCCCGACGGGCGTCCGGCCCGGGGGCGGCGCGCACACGCTCTGCGTGCCGCACGGCGCGGCCAAGCTCTGCTGAAGCGAAGCGGATCCGGGCGAGGAGCTGGGTCGATCTCCCGCAATGCGGGCGATCGACCCAACCTCGCATCTTGCGCCGGCAACGCTGTGTCCTCTACCTCCGTGGTACCAGCGAGTTCAACAGCCATGATCCGCTCTCGGTGTAGCCGATCGTGCCGATCGGCGAGGCGCTTCGCAGGCTGTAGGTGCGCTGCACCCGCAACGGCATTCCCGTGTCTGCCGCGAACCACCATTCCTCGTCGAGCGTGCCCTGCTGGCCGCCGGACATCGTCTGGTGTCGCCGTTCATGGATGGCCGGAACCGAAGTGCCGCCGATCGTCAACTGCTCCGAGCCGACGATCTCCGCCGGGCCCGTGACCGTCGTCTTCCCGCTCACCGCAGTGTTCTGACCAGTGCAGGTGTTCGGGTACGAGCTCCCCGGTCGGGGGTCGTCGACCACAATCGGCGCCGGCGGGTCGCAGGTGAATTCGGCCCGGTTCGCGATGTGCATCGTGCCGAAGTCCCAGGACTGAGCATTGCGGTCGCCCACGAGGATCAGCTGGCTTCCACGGGGGCAGAAGTCGTACTCCTGCCAGTGCGCGGTGTTGTAGTCGATGTGCCACCGCCAGCATCCGGCGTCGAGTGGCTGCACCGTGACGGGCATGATCGGCCCGTCGGTCTGCGAGTTGGGCGGAAAGGAGATGTGCTCCCTGCCCTGGCCCGTGACGACGTAGACCCCGGGCACGGGCTGCCGGAAGTTGCGCGGAAACGTCGAGGTCGACGTCGTCGACCGGAACTGGTTGAGCGCGGACTCGACGGACTTGGGCTTCGGGTGCGACCGGAAGGCATAGCGGAGCGCACCGGAGAAGAGGAACAGCACGCCTCCGAACGCCGCACAGAGCATGACCACACGCCAAGGATGACCGCGCAATGCACGGCGCTTCGGAGGCGAAAACGGTGCCGGGGAGTCGACGGCGACCGTCGCGTTCTCCGGTGCGCCGAGGGTCGATGTCCGGCGCGACGTGAAGGTGCGCACGTACGAACCGTGCGACACGCGCGACCGCCGATCCAGGGCCGGAAGGCCTGATTCGGCGTGCTGTTCGCGGCGGCCAGGGGGCGTCGATAGGCTCGCCCCGTGGCCGAGCTGCGCACGGCGCTCACGACCGGGGCCAACTCGGGCATCGGCCTCGCGACGGTGCTCGAGCTCGCCCGCCGGGGCTTTCGGTCGGTGGGAACGGTACGCACGGACGCGAAGGCGGAGATCGTGGCCGCGGCCGCAGCCGAGCTCGGGGTGACCGTCGAGACGAGCCTGCTCGACGTCACCGACGCCGCCCGCTGTGCCGAGGTGATCGACGAGTACCGGCCGGACGTGCTGATCAACAACGCCGGCTACTCCGTGACCGGTTCCATCGAGGACGTCGCCGATGAAGAGGCGGCGGCCGCGCTCCAGACGATGGTGCTCGCTCCGATGCGCCTCGCCCGGCTGGCGCTGCCGTACATGCGCGCCGCGCATTACGGACGGATCGTCAACGTGTCGTCGATCTACGGTCGGACCACGACGCCGCTCACCGGCTGGTATCAGGGAGCCAAGCACGCGCTCGAAGCGCTCACGGACGCGTTGCGCATGGAGGTCGCACGCGACGGGGTTCGGGTGGTCCTGGTCGAGCCGGGCGGGTTCCGGACCGGCATCTGGGAGGAGACGGAGCGCGAGATCGCGAAGCGTTCCGGGTCACGATACGACGGCGCGTACCGTCGCACGCTCACCGCGACACGCGTGTTCCAGCCGTTGATGGGCGATCCGGCGCGCTGCGCAAAGGTCATCGCCGGCGCAGTGACCACGCGGTGGTCGCGCTCGCGCTATCTCGTCGGCTACGACGCGCAGGCGGTCGCGGTGTGGTCGTCGCTGACGCCCACCGAGGTCAAGGACCGCGTCGTCCGCCTCTTCATGAGCCTCTGAGTCGTTGCTCGATCACGTTCTGGCGTCACTTCACGCGGATGACGCGCGTCAAGTGACGCCGGAAGCGTTCAGCCGACCAACTCCTGGCCCCCCGCGGCGGTGACGCCGCCGTCGACGACGATCGCGGCTCCGTTCACGTACGCGGCTTCATCCGACAGCAGGAATCGAACGACCCGCCCGATGTCCTCCGGCTGCGCGAGGCGGCCGAGCGGGACCTTCGCCTCGTATCGGGCGCGCGCCTCGGGCCGGGCCTCGATCGCGGGAAGGAACATCGGCGTCTCCACGAAGCCGGGGCACACCGCATTGAACCGGATGCCGTCGGGGCCGAGGCGGTGCGCGAGCGAGCGCGTCAGCCCGATGAGGCCGTGCTTCGACGCGGTGTAGGACGGGATCCCACCGTGACCGATCAGCCCCTCGATCGACGAGATGCCCACGACGGCCGCACCGGGCCCGGCCGCCCGCAGCGCGGGGAGCAGTGCGACGACGATGTCGGCCTCGGCCCGCAGGTTGATCGCGAGCACGTCGTCCCACGTGTCGGTGTCGACGACGTCGGTCAGCGCGGGTCGAACGATGCCGGCGGCGTGGACGAGCCCGCCGATCGACCCGAGGGCGCCGAGCGTCTCGGCCGCCGCGGCCTGGATGGCGTCGCGGTCGCGCACGTCGAGGGCGGTCGCGTGCGTGGCAACCCCGGCTTCGGCACATTGCTTCGCGGATGCGGCCGCAGCGTCGCCGGCGACATCCCAGATCGCGACTGGCCTTCCCACGGCCGCGAGCGCACGCGCGCACGCGCGCCCGATTCCGGACGCGCCCCCCGTCACCACCACGCCCGTGGCCGGTGAGCCGAGATTCCCGATCATGTCCGCGACCATGTCGTCCCTTTCGTGCTTCGTGTCATGCGCTCGTGCCCGCATCGCCGCGGACGAAACGGATCGGCACCGACTCCATGGCATAGATACCCGTCGGCGGGCCGAACACCGGCGGCGCGGCGAACTCGAGGTCGACCATCCGCGGCGCGAGAAACGCGAATGTTTCGGCGATCTCCGCCCGGGCGAGGTTCGCACCGAGGCAATAGTGCGGCCCGTACCCGAACGTCAGGATCGGCGCGTTGGGCCGATCGACGGTGATGTCGAAGCGCTCGGGTGTGTCGAACGCGCCCGGATCGCGGTTCGCGGTCGCGGTGCAGACGAACACGACCGTGTCGCGCGGAAACGTGACGTCGCGATACTGCATCTCCTCGACGACGAGCCGCGCGGTGAACGGCGTGATGGGCTCGTACCTGAGGATCTCGTTCGCGGCCCGGGGCGCGGTTGAAGGATCGGCCCGGAGATGCTTCCACTGATCCGGATGCTCCGCGAACAAGCGCATGCCGTGCGCGAGTTGGGCCTGGGTCGTATCGGTGCCTCCCGCGATCACTGACGTGATCAGCGAGACGCATTCGTCGTCGGTGAGCCGGTCGCCCTCCTCGCTGATGCGGGCGAGGGTCGACACGAGATCGTCCGTCGGTCGGGCGCGGCGCTCCGCCACGAGCTCCTCGATGTACGAGTACACGTCGAGGTACGCGGCCTCGATCTCGGCGCGCTGCTGCGCGGCGGTGAGCTTGAACACGCCCTGCAAGGCATCCGACCAGTCCGCGAGGCGTTCGGCCTGGCCGGGAAGTCCGAGCAGCTCGGCGATGACCATCGACGGCAGCCGGCGCGCGAAGTCGTCGACGAACTCGGTCTCGCCGCGCTCCGCGACGCGAGACCACAGCTGCTCCAACATCTCTCGGATGCGTGGCCGGAGCCGGTCGGTCGCCTTCGGTGTGAACGCCGGTGTGACGAGCCGGCGCACGCGCGCATGCTCGGCGCCCGTCTTGGCCATCAGCCCGTCGCGGGTGCGTTCGTACACGGGGCCGTCGTGCACGCCCTGTAGCTCGAGAATCTGCACCGACGGGAACGCGAGCCGGCGATCGCCGAGAAACGTCATTCCGGCCTCGCGGTCGAGGATCACGTAGCCGAGGTCGGTTCGCGCCAGCCATCCGCGCGCCGCGAGATCTGCGAGCACCTCGTGGAACCGCTCACCGCGCAGGGTGGGATCGGTGGGGTCGAGCACGGGGAGGTCGAGCACGCCGACATCGGGCACGGTTTGACGCTACCGCCCGCGGCGCGATGCGGCGCCTGCATCGGCCCGGTGGCCCGCATCGACCGGGTAGCGCGACCAGGTGGCGCGAGCCGCGACCTTCACGTGATCAGTTGGGACGAGTTCACCCCTCGTGCGCTTGAAAATCGTCCCAACTGATGGAGGGGGGTGGTGCGTGATGCAAGGTGGCGGCGATCTGCTCGATCGCCCAGTCGAGCTCGCGTTCGGTGACGACGAGCGGTGGCGCGAGCCGGATGGTGCTGCCGTGAGCTTCCTTCGCGAGCACGCCCCGATGGAGCAGGGCTTCGCACACCGCGCGCCCGTCGCCGACCGACGCTTCGACGTCGACGCCCATCCAGAGGCCGCGGCCGCGCACCTCGCGCAACCCATGACCCACGAGCGCGTCGAGACCCCGCCGGAGCCGGACACCGAGCTCGGTGGCGCGCGCCTGGTATTCGCCGGTGGTCGTCATGGCCACGACTTCACGGCCGATCGCACACGCGAACGGGTTGCCACCGAACGTGCTGCCGTGTGATCCGGGGCCCAGCACCTCGAGCGCGTCGTGGTCGCCGACGACCGCGGACAGCGGCACGAGACCGCCGCCGAGCGCCTTGCCGAGCACGTACAGGTCGGGGACGACGGCCTCGTGATCGCACGCGAACGTGCGCCCCGTGCGTCCGAATCCCGATTGGATCTCGTCGGCGATCAGGAGGGCTCGCCGGGCCGTACACAGATCGCGCAGTCCGGACAGGAACCCGGTGGGAGGGACGACCACACCGGCCTCGCCCTGAATCGGTTCGACCAGCACGGCGACCGTGGTCTCGTCGAACGCGGCCGCGGTCGCGTCGAGGTCGCCGAACGGCACGACGCGAAAGCCGGGGGTGAACGGCCCGAAGCCGTCGCGCGAATCCTCGTCGGTGGAGAACCCCACGATCGTCGTCGTGCGGCCGTGGAAGTTGCCCGAGAACACGATGATCGTCGCGTGCCCGGCGGGTACGCCCTTCACCCGATAACCCCAACGGCGCGCCGCCTTGATCGCAGTCTCGACCGCTTCGGCACCGGTGTTCATCGGCAGCACGAGATCCTTGCCGCACAGTGTCGCGAGCTCCTCGCAGAACGGACCGAGTTGGTCGTTGCCGAACGCGCGGCTCGTGAGCGTGAGTCGCTCGAGCTGGTTCCGCGCGGCTCGCAACAGCCGCGGGTGACGGTGGCCGAAGTTCAATGCGGAGTAGCCGGCCAGGAGATCGAGGTACCACCGGCCGTCGACGTCTTCGACCCACGCGCCATCGCCGCGCGTGAGCGTGACGGGCAGAGGCGCGTAGTTGTGCGCGACGTGGTCGTCACCGGCATGCGTGCGCTCGTCGGCGCCTAAGGATGCAGCTCCAAGACGCAACATTTCACGCTCCCTCCCGCCTTCTCGATCTCGGAGAGGTCGACGGGCACCGGTATGTAGCCGCGTTGGCTCAGTTCACTCGCGAGCCCGGGCGCCGAGGCCGGCAGAACCACGTGCACGCCGTCCGACAACAGGTTGAGACCGAGGCCCTCCGCATCGAGATGGCACGCGAGCAGCGCGTCCGGGAAGAGCTTCGCGAGCGCGCGCCGGCTCGGTTCGTCGAAGGCAGTCGGGCTGTAGACGATGCTGTGGTCGTCGAGCGCGGCGAGAGCGAGATCGAGGTGGTAGCGGCGCGGATCGACCAGGCGCAGTGAGGTGACCGGTCGTTCGAACCACTCGGCTGCTTCGTCATGCGAGCGACGATCGGTGCGGAAGCCGAAGCCCGCGAGCAGGCGACCGCCGACGAGGACGAAGTCGCCTTCACCCTCGTTGACGAACTCGGGCACCAGCACCCGCTCGAACCCGCGTGACGCGAACCAGGTGCGGTACCGCGCTTCCTCGCCTCGTCGCTCGGGGGTCGCCATGCGGGCCGCGAGCACCCGATCCCCGATGACCAGTGCGCTGTTGGCCGCGAACACCATGTCGGGAAGTCCGGCACCCGGCTCGGCGATCTCGACTTCGTGGCCCAGGTCCTCGAGGGTCCGGCGCAGGCCCGACCACTGGCGCCGGGCCCGCTCCCGATCGACCGGCCGCCCCGGGTCCATCCACGGGTTGATGCGGTAGGCCACGTCGAAGAACCGGGGCGGGCACATGACGTACCGCCGCGCGCGGCTGCGGGCGTTGGGCAACAAGGGGCCGGCGTTCGGAAGGATCGTGATCCCCACACCGTGAAGGTACGGCCGCGTCGCGCAACATCCAACGCCTCGACGTTGCCGATTACAATGCAATCATTGCTTTCTGATCCGATCGACCGGCAGATCGTTGCGTTGCTGAGCGAGAACGCGCGGCAGAGCTACGCCCAGATCGGGGAGGTCGTCGGGCTCTCGGCTCCTGCGGTCAAGCGCCGGGTCGACCGCCTGGAGGAGTCCGGGGTGATCCTCGGGTACACCGCCCGGGTCGACCCGAAGGGCGTCGGCCTCGCCACGGACGCGTTCATCGAGTTGGCCTGCCGCGGGAAGACGAGCCCGGCGCAGATCCTGGCGATGGTGCGGGACGACCCCGCGGTCGTCGCGGCCTACACCGTCACGGGGGACGCCGACGCGCTGCTCCACGTGCAGACCCGCGACGCCGCCGAGCTCGAAGCTGTTCTCGAGCGCATCCGGGGCCACCCCAGCGCCGACCGCACGCGCAGCACGATCGTGTTGTCGCGACTCCTCGACCGGCGGGTGCCGGCCGGCGCCGAGGACCACTGAGGACGGACGCCGTGCGCCGGGGCGGTCGCTACCCTTCGGTCGTGGCGCCCGACGACCTCGAACGCGAGGTCCAACGGCTCGGCCGGCGCATCGGTGAGCTTGCCGGCCGCGGGCGCGTCAGGCTCGGCGGCGGCGCGTGGACAGAGCAACTGCTCGACTGGGCGCTCGCGTCCGCCGAGTTCAAGAGCCGGTTGTTCCGGCTCGTCGACGTGCTGCCCGCGTGCACGGACGACGCCGACGTCGTGCGCCATCTCGAGGAGTACCTCGACGGCGTCGACGTGCCCAGACTCGTCGGAACCGGGATCGCGGTCGCGGACCACGTTCCCTTCGGCGCCCACCTGTCGGCCCGGGTCGCGCGCCGGGGGGTCGTGCGCATGGCGCGCCAGTTCATCGCGGGGGAGACGCCGCCGGACGCCATGCCGCGTCTCGCCGCGCTCTGGCGGGCGGGTGAGGCATCCACCGTCGATCTGCTCGGCGAGAAGACGCTGACCGCGACCGAGGCCGACCGCTACGCGTCCCGCGTCGACGAGTTGCTCGCCGTGCTCGTGCGTGCGACCGGGTCGTGGCCGGACGATCCCGCGCTCGAGCGCGACCCGTGGGGCGTTGTGCCCCGCGCGAACGTCTCGGTGAAGCCGACCGCGCTGACACCGCGGTTCGATCCCCTCGACCGGGATCGCGCGGTCGAGGACGCGTTCGCCCGCCTGCGTCCCGTTCTGCTGCGGGCCCGTGCATCCGGGGCGACCGTGCACCTCGACACCGAGCAGTACGCCGTCAAGGACCTCACGTACGAGCTACTGCGTGCGATCGGGTCGGAGTTCCCGGACGGGCCGCAGCTCGGTTGCGTCGTGCAGGCCTATCTCCGCGAGTCGTTCACCGACCTGGTGCAACTGGTCGATTGGTCCGCGGCGACGCTTCGCACACCGCTCCAGGTCCGGCTGGTGAAGGGCGCGTACTGGGACGCAGAGACGATCGAGGCCGGCGCCGCGGGCTGGCCGGCGCCTGTGTTCGCCCAGAAGCACGACACGGATGCGAACTACGAGCGGTGTGTGCGGTTGCTCGTGGAGCGCGCGGGCGACGTGCGGCCGGCGTTCGCGAGCCACAACATCCGCAGCCTCGCATACGCGATCGCGTGCTCCCGCGCGGCGGGCCTGCACGACACCGCCTTCGAACTGCAGCTGTTGTACGGGATGGCCGGCCCGGTACACGAGGCGCTGCGGCGGCTCGGTTTGCGCACCCGGGTGTACGCGCCCGTTGGTGAGCTCATCCCGGGGATGGCGTATCTCGTGCGCCGCCTGCTCGAGAACACGTCGAACGAGTCGTTCATCCGGCAGCGTTTCGCCGAACACGAAGAGTTGGATCGGCTGTTGGCGGCGCCGCGCGAACCCGCAGACGTTGCTCCGCACGCCTCCGCGGCGTCTCCCGGCGGTCCAGGCCCGTTCGTGAACGAGCCGCACGCCGAGCTTCGCCGACCGGCGCCCCGCTCACGGTTCACGGCCGAGGTCGCACGGGCAGCGGCACAGGAGACGATGACCGCACCCGTCATCATCGGTAGCCACGCCGTCGACACCGACGGGGCGATCGAGTCACGCGACCCGAGCTGCACTGCCCGCATCGTGTGCGCGAGCGGGCGGGCGGGCGTGGCCGACGTCGATCGCGCCGTCGACGCCGCGCTTCGAGCCTGGCCGGCATGGCGGGCCCGGCCGTGGGAAGACCGCGCCGCCGTGCTGTTGCGCGCCGCAGCCCTGCTTCGCTCCCGGCGGGCGGAGCTCGCGGCACTCGAGGTTGTCGAGGCCGGAAAGCCGATCCCGGAAGCCGACGCCGACGTCGCGGAGGCGATCGACTTCTGCGAGTACTACGGCCGCGAGGCGTTGCGGCTGGGGGCGGGCGGGCCGGTGACGGGCGCGCCCGGCGAGACCAACCACTACAGCTACGAGCCGCGCGGTGTTGGCGCCGTCATCGCGCCGTGGAACTTCCCGCTGGCCATTCCGGCCGGGATGACGACGGCCGCGCTCGTCACGGGCAACTGCGTCTTGCTCAAACCGGCCGAGCAGACTCCGGCGGTCGCCTTCGGCCTCGTGCAGGTGTTGCTCGAAGCCGGCGTACCGCCCGGTGCGCTCGCGTTCCTCCCGGGTGTGGGCGAGGAGATCGGTCCCCATCTCGTGGAGCACCCCGACGTTGCCTTGGTCGCGTTCACGGGCTCGAAAGCGGTCGGCCTGGACATCATCGAGCGCGCGGCGCGCCAGCGCGTCGGTCAGGGTCAGATCAAGCGCGTCGTGGCGGAGATGGGTGGAAAGAACGCCGCCGTGATCGACGTCGACGCCGACCTCGACGTGGCGGTGCCCGCCGTCGTCGCGAGTGCGTTCGGATACGCGGGCCAGAAGTGTTCGGCCGTGTCGCGCGTGATCGCGGTGAAAGGCGTGTTCGAGGAGCTCGTCACGCGGCTCGTCGGAGCAACCGAAATCCTGCCCGTCGGCCCGGCGCACGAGCTGCGCACCGTCGTCGGCCCGCTGATCGACGCCGATGCACTCGAGCGCGTGCAGGGCTATCAGAAGATCGCGGCGAAGGAGGGCGACGTCGTGCTCCAGCGCCACGACCTGCCCGACGGTGGCTGGTACGCGGGGCCGACCGTGGTCGTGGTCGACCAGGCCGGCACCAAGGTGTTCACGGACGAGATCTTCGGGCCCGTATTGACCTGCATCGAGGCGGACGACTTCGATCACGCACTGGCGCTCGCGAACGACACGGACTACGCGCTCACCGCCGGGCTCTTCTCGCGATCACCGGCGCGCATCCGACACGCGGCCTCGCATCTCCGGGCGGGGAACGTCTACGTCAACCGCGCCACCACGGGCGCGCTCGTCGGTCGGCAACCCTTCGGTGGGTTCGGGATGTCCGGGGTGGGCTCGAAGGCGGGCGGCCCCGACTATCTCCTGCAGTTCGTCGAACCGCGGGTTGTCACCGAGAACACGGTGAGGCAAGGCTTCGCGTCCGAGCGTTGACTGCGCCGGCGAAGGGTCGCTCGTGGGGGAGCCGCGGTGAGCGAGTTGAAGATCGAGGTCGAGGCGGCCGAGGCGGGGTTCGACGCCGCGCGGCTGCAGCGCATCGACGCGCACTTCGCACGCTACGTTGACGACGGCCGCCTCCCCGGCTGGCTCGTCCTGGTGGCGCGCGACGGCAACATCGTGCACCTCTCGACGCGTGGAGACCGCGACCACGAGGCCGGCCTCCCGGTCGAGCTCGACACGATCTTCCGTATGTACTCGATGACCAAGCCGGTGGTGTCGCTCGCAGCGATGATGCTCTACGAAGAAGGGGCCTTCGAGCTCAAGGACCCGGTGCACCGCTTCATCCCGGCGTTCGAGAGCCAACGGGTCTACCGCCAGGGCTCGGCGATGAAGCTCGTGACCGAGCCCGTGGTCGAGCCCATTCGGATCTGGCATCTCCTCACGCACACTTCCGGTCTCACCTACGGCTTCCACCACGCGCACCCTGTCGACGCGATGTACCGCGACGCAGGGTTCGAGTGGGGCACACCGCCGGGTGTGGACCTCGCCGCGGGTGTCGACACGATCGCGTCGCTGCCACTCCTGTTCCAGCCCGGCAGCGAATGGAACTACTCGATGTCCACAGACGTGCTCGGGCGCGTCATCGAGGTGGTGTCGGGACTCACGCTCGACGAGTTCCTGCGCGAGCGCGTCTTCGAGCCACTCGGCATGCGCGACACCGCGTTCTGGGTGCCGGAACCCGACCAGGGCCGGCTGGCCGCGTTGTACGGCGCGACACCGAGCGCGACGCGCCCGGTACGCCTCGACGCAATGGGCGACGTCGCACGGTCGCGACCGGCGTTCCTCTCAGGAGGCGGAGGTCTCGTGTCGACGGCGGCCGACTACCACCGCTTCACGCTCATGCTGCTGCGCCAAGGGGAGCTCGACGGGGTGCGCCTGATCGGCACGCGTACGTTGCGTTACATGACGCGCAACCATCTGCCGGGCGGCGTGGACCTCGAGGCGTTCGGGCGTCCACTGTTCGCGGAGACCACCTTCGACGGTGTGGGGTTCGGCCTCGGTTTCTCGATGCTGCAGGACAGCGTCGCGAATCGCGTGTTGTCGAGCGCAGGCGAGTACGGGTGGGGCGGTGCCGCGAGCACCGTGTTCTGGGTCGACCCCGCCGAGCGCATCACCGTGATGTTCCTCACACAGCTGCTGCCGTCGAGCACCTATCCGATCCGCACACAGCTGCGCCAGCTCGTGTACCAGTCACTCGTGGATTGACCCGCGCGGAGCCCGCCACGCGAACCGGCCCCCGGGTGGGTGGTCCCGGAGGCCGGTTGCAGCTGGGAGGTGAGTGATTTCCGCGTGCCGTCAGTCGTTGCCGTGACCGCCGCCGTTCCGGCCCGAGTGCCCGTCGCCGTGTCCGCTGTTGTCGACATTGCCGCCGGTGTGATTGTCGCCGCCGCGGGACGAGCCGTTGTCCGACGGCGAGGCCGCACCGGTCGCGGGTGTGCTCGTCTCGGCGTCGTGGCCGTGATGGGAGTGATCGGCCTCGGGCTGGGCCTGGCCCTGGTGGTCGTCGTGCTTCGTGTCGCGTGCCTCGACCGCCTTGCAGAAGTCGTCCACGGATTCGTGCTGTGCATCCGCGGCGTCCGCGAGCGCACGGAACGCCGTGCTCTCGAGCTTGTTCCCGTGGTCGCCGCCTGAGCCCGAGGCAACCGCCTGGCACAGCCCTGCGCCGGCCGGACCGTTCGGGTCCGGGCCCTTCGTGGTGGTCGAGGTGGTGTCGGTCGTCTCCGTGTCCTTGGTGTCGACCTCGGTCGTCGTGGTCGCCGACGTGGTCTCCGTGGTCGGCTCGGTGGTGGCGTTCGTGGTCGTCGCCTCGTGGTGCTCGGCCGAGTCGGGCACCGAGACCCCGACCTGGGCCAGCACACCGGAAACCGAGGACTGGGCCGGCCCTGGAAGCGCCCCGGCCGCCGCCGCCGCTCCGGTCGCGCCGAGCACTCCCGTCGCGCCGATTGCGAGCTTCGCGAGCAGTGCCTTTCCGAGCATGGTGTTCCTCCGTGGGGCGTCGCCGGCACTGCCGGCACTGGGATCGCTCGCAACATCGCCGCGCGGCACCGCCGCGTTACAGCGGAGGAAGAAACTGCCGAGAGGGGGCGCGTCAGGGGACGCGCATCGGGATCGAGCCGAAGGCCCGGGCCCAGATCGACGTGATCCGCCGCGGCGGGCTCTCCAACTCGTAGTCGGGGAATCGGGCGTGCCACTCCTCGAATGCGATCCGGGCCTCGAGGCGGGCGAGGTTGGCACCGAGGCAGTAGTGCACGCCGTGGCCGAACGCGAGGTGTTTGGTGATGCTCCGGGTCACGTCGAAACGTTCGGGTTCTGCGAACTCGCGGTCGTCGTGGTTCGCGGAACCCCAGACGAGCATGACCCGGGCGCCCTCCGGGATCGTGATGCCGTGGAGCTCGATGTCACGTTGGGCGTGGCGCGGCAGCACCTGCACGGGCGACTCGATCCGAAGCATCTCCTCGACCGCACCGGGCCAGCGCGACGGGTCGTCGAGGAGAAGGGACCGCTGCTCGGGATGCCGGGCCAGAAGGACCAGGCCGTTGCCGATGAGGCTCGACGTCGTGTCGTTGCCCGCGAGCACCAGAAGGAAGCAGAACCCGAGCAGCTCCTCCTCGGTGAGCTTCTGTCCGTCGACCTCCGCGGCCAGGAGCGCGCTCATCAGGTCGTCGGCCGGCTCGCGCCGGCGGTCGGCAAGCAGCAGCGCGAACAGCTCGTAGCACTTGCCCAGCGATTCGACGTAGTCCTCGGGCCCCTGGATCTCGAGGAACGACTCGGTCCAGCCGCGGAAGTTCTCGATGTGCTCGTCCGGCACACCGATCATCCGCGCGATTACGACACTCGGCAGGATCATCGCGAGATCGCGCTGCGCGTCACCCCGGCCTCGTTCGGCGATCCCGTCGATCAGGCCGCGAGCGATGCCGCGCGTCAGTGGCTCGACTTCGGCGATGCGCTTGGGCGTGAATGCCCGCGACACCAGCGCTCGGAGCTGCGTGTGCCGGACCGGGTCCATGTAGATCATCTGCGGGAGGAAGCCCTGGGCTTCTTCGACGATGCTCGAGAACGTCTCCCAGTCGTTGACCGCCCGCCACACGTCCGCGAACCGCGACAGCACGTACTGGTTCTTCGCCGCGTCGAAGTACACCGGATGGTCGTCGCGCATCGTGCGGTACACGTCCCAGATGCGCTCCTGGAACTCCGGTGTCGACGGGTCGTACACGAACTCGACCGCCGTCGTGGCCATCTTCCCCCGCTTCGCAGCTCGGCTCGATCGCTGGGCGCCCCCGCCCTTGTCTACTACGCCTTTATCGGCAGCCGGCACGTGCGGCGGTGAATGTCGAGGGACGCCACCCTGTGGTCGACGTCCTCCTCGGTTTCCTCGGTCGTCGAGGTGAGGCTCATTACGTTCGTGATCACCTCGGCGAACGCGAGCGGGTCCCCGATCATCCACGAGTGATTGCCGGGCACGGTGATCGCCTCGGGATCGCCGAGAGCCTCGCACAGCGCGTCGAACGACGCGCGCGTGACGATGCGATCCTGGTCGCGCCACAGCACGACGACCGGCATGCGACGTGCCTTGAGCTCGTCGAGCTCTTGGGACAGATCCACGAAGCGCACGAGCGACGCGGTGTGCCAAAAGGTGCGTGGGTTGCGAACCATGTTCGGGACGGCGTCGGCGAGGATGACCGGAAGCACGCGCCGCATCTGACGGGCCGGGAAGATGTCACGGGGTAGGTGGATGCCCCAGTCCCACAGGGGGCGTTCCGCCATCGAACGCACGAACGTTCCGTTCTCGCGCCACGCCGAACCACCCACCGAGTTGACGAGGACGAGGCCGCGAACCTTCGTGGGGAAGTCGTGGGGCGAGCTTGATCGCGACCGCGCCACCGAACGAATGCCCCATGACGACCGCCGGTTCCTCGATGCCGACGGACTCGACGAACTGCGCGACCCAGTAGGCGTAGTCCGCGATCGCCGGATTCGGCGCAAGCGACGTCGTGCCTCCGAATCCGGGCAGGGCCGGTGCGAGCACCCGCAAGGGGAGCGCCAGCAGACGGCTCAGCGCGTTGCGATACGTACGGCCGCTCAACGCCCAACCGTGGAGAAACACGACGGGCGGACCGTCGCCGCCGACGCCGAACGTTGCCCGGCGGCCGGCGACCGTCGTGCGACGCCATTCGAGCGCCACGCTCGCCGCTTCCTCGGATGGCGGATCGTCGATACGAGGTGCCGCCGCGTTGCCCGCGGCATTCTGCAATGTGCCTTCGCTCATCTGCGATGATCCTCGCTGGGCGGGCCGCGCCTGCAGGCGACCTCCGGAAGCCATGGTGCCTGTCCGGGGGCTCGCTGCCAGAGGCGAACGTCCCGAGCTGCCGCAGCGTGGCGGTCCTGCCGACGCATGTGAGCCAGGTCTCGTTCAGTTGGTGACGAAAGCCCCTGTCCACGTCACGACCTGGTTATGACACTCCGACGAGGATGCGTCGGAAGTCGAGGGAGTAGTCATGGCGACGGCAGGTATGCGGGTGACGAACTCGGACCGGGCCGAGTGGGCCGCGCTCGGCCTGCGCGCGTTCGCCTCACGCACGGGCCAGCGAGAGGCGTTCGACGCCGGCACGGAGGGCATGGAGCGGGTTGTCAGCACGTTCCTCACGGACCTGATGCACCACTGCGCGATGAACGGGATCGACTACGACGCGATGGTCGATTGCGCGCGGCAGCGATACGCGGCTGATCTCCAGACGAACGGCATGGGCCGCGACCGGACGTGAAGGTGCCGCGGTGAAGGGGTGAGTTTCGGCCGAGTGCGCGCCACGGTAGGGAGTGTCGGAGCGACAACGACCTCTGACTGGGCAAAGGAGCACTCGGCGTGGATGTCGGCAGCGTGTTGGTGGATGCGTTCGACAGGGTCCGTACGGCGACGCACCGATCGGTCGAGGGTCTGGCACCAGAGTTGCTGCTCTACCGGCCCGACGACGAGGCCAACTCCATCGCCTGGTTGGTGTGGCACCTCACGCGCATCCAGGACGACCACGTCGCGGACGTCATGGGTGCCGAGCAGGTGTGGACGTCGGAAGGCTGGAACGAACGTTTCGGCCTGCCGTTCCCGCCGTCCGACACCGGCTACGGGCACCGCCCGGCTGACGTGGCCTCAGTGCGAGTGGAGTCGCCCGAGCTGCTCCTCGGCTATCACGACGCGGTGCACGACCGCACGGTCGCGTACGTGCGACGACTCGAGCCTGGCGATCTCGACCGCATCGTGGACGAACGCTTCGATCCACCGGTGTCGCTCGGTGTGCGGCTCGTCAGTGTGATCGCCGACGACCTCCAGCACGCCGGCCAGGCCGCGTACGTCCGCGGTCTCGCCCAACGCGTGCGCGACTCACGTCAGGGCGCATAGCCGATCCGGCGGAGCAGCGCGCGGCGCTCGGCGACGTCGTCGTCGTTCTCAATGCCGAGCGGCGACATCCCGTCGATCACGCCGATCACACCGCGGCCGAGCTCGCTCTCCACGACCACCATCGCGAGCGGGTTCGCGCTCGCGCAAAACACCTGGCACACCTCGGGCACGAGCTTGATCTGGTTCAGCACGTTGACGGGAAAGCCCTCGCGCAGGAATACGACGAAGCAGTGGCCGGCCGCGATGTTCAGGGCATTGCGGGTCGCCAGCTCGACGAGCTCGTCGTCGTTGCCGGCGCGGCGCACCAAGCGCGCGCCCGACGCCTCGCAGAAGGCGATCCCGAATTTGAGGTGTGGGGAGCTGCCCGCGAGCGCCGCGTAGAGGTCGTCGACGGTCTTGATGAAGTGGGCCTGTCCGACGATCACGTTCACGTCGTCGGGCTTCTCCACGGTGACGAGCACGGTTCGGACGTCGGCCATGGGACCCCTCCTCAGCGCGGATGCGCGTGGTGTGCCTCCGATGGCCGGAGGTCGCGCCCCGCAGGTGGACCGGGCGGCACCGGCTCGGGCGGCGGCACCGGTTCCGGAGGTGGAACGGGCTCGGGCGGCGGGACCGGTTCCGGCGGCGGGGCCGGTTCCGGCGGCGGAACGGGACCGAGGAAGGTCGCGGCGCCGCCTCCGGCGCGCTCTCCCTTTGCCGGGGCGTGGGGGGTCACTGCCTGTTGAACGACTTCGCCTCGGCAACCGTCGCCGGGTTGGCGTTCTCATAACAGAGGAACGGCTTGCCCGGTGAGCTGAAGATCGGCACGAACTGGCTGTTCTTGATCTGCACGAGCGCCTGACAGGACAGCGGGTAGTGCTTGTTCGTGTGCTGCTGGGTCCAGTTCACCGGCGGGATCATGCCGTCGGCGTCGTAGTCGGTCAGTTTGTTGAGCGAGTCGATGAGCTTCTGACGGGTGAAGTCGGGGCCCGCGAGACGAAGGCCGTGCACGAACTCGGCGGCATTGACCCAGCCGATCTCGGCGTTCTCCGTCTTCTTGTAACCGCCCTTGTCCATCCACGTCATGAAGTCGCGCAGCGCGGGGAAGGCCGGCTTCGTCTCGAGCGGTGCTTCCTGGACCTGAACGATCGAGCCCTCGAAGAACCCACCGTTCTTGGCCACGAAGTCGTGGTCGTACCCGTTGGGCAGGTACTGGATCGCGTTCAGGCCCTGTTGGCGCATCTCCCGTGCCAGCGTGAGCACGCCGTTGCTGTCCATGCACGTCGTCACGAAGTCGACCCCGGCGTCGACCATCTTCTTCACGTCGGCGCTCACATCGGTGACGCCGAACGACAACGCCTTGGTGGAGTAGGCGATTTTCGCAGTCGGGAACTTGTTGAAGCTGGCCTGCAGACCGGCGGCGCAGTCGGCCGATTGGGCGACGTTGTACGCGAGGATGGCGACCTTCGTCTTGTGCAGGCGCTGCACCATGATCGGCACCTGCACGCCTGGGCAGTCGCCGCCGATGCACAGGGCACCCACCTGTGGGAAGAAGTTGAGCGGACCGATCCAGTCGGTCTGGATGTTCCATCCGAACGTCGGCACGTTCGCCTGGGCGAGCAGCGGGGCGCCGGTGAACAGGATGGTGTGCATCGGTAGCGCCGCGAAGATGTTGTCCTGCGCGAGCATCGCCTGCACTTCGCGCTGGTTGTTCGACAGGTTGTCGTCGTGGCGCTTCACGATCACGAGCTTGCGACCGTAGATACCGCCCTGCGAGTTGATCATGTCGAAGTACGCCTGCACGCCGTCGTACGCGGTGCCGTACAGGACGCCGATCGGGTTGGTCGTCGCGGTGACGCCGCTGACCCGTATCTCGGTGGGAGTGACCCCCGGCTCGTTCACGGCCGGGAAGCTCTTTTGCGTCCCCGACGTGGCCGAGCCCCCGGTCGTGCCGGTGGGTTTCTTCGCCCCGCTCGAGCTCGAGCACGAGGCCACGGCCAACGCCGTGGCCATGACGACCGCGATCCAACGAGCGCGCATCCGACGGTCCCCCCGAATCCTCGAACGCTACGGCGGGCAGATGCTACGAGGATTCCGGCCCGGCGTCCCGTCATTCCTTTCCCGGTCGATCGTGGGTGCCCCGCGTCACTGCGGGCAGAGGGCCTTGACTCTCCCCTCGGGGGAGGCCGCACGATGCCGGCATGTCGCACAACGCATTCCTGCGCATCGGGCCGTTCTCCCGGGCGTCGTCGCTGTCGGTCAAGGCTCTCCGGGCGTATCACGAGACGGGGTTGCTCGTGCCGGCCGAGATCGACCCGCAGACGGGCTACCGCTCGTACTCCGTCGCACAGCTCACCGACGCGACGATCATCCGCCGTCTCCGTGAGCTCGACATGCCGTTGGAAGCGATCCGTGAGGTCCTCGACGCCCGGGACCCGGCTGTCACGGGCAAGGTGCTGTCGGAACACGGAGCGAGGCTCGGGGAACGGCTCGCGGCAACGCAGCGGGCGATCGACGAAGTCTCACTCGCTCTGGAATCGCCCGCGGTGCACACGCCGATCCACCTTCGGGCTGAGCCGAGCCGCACGGTGCTCGCCGTCACCCAAATGGTGAGCGAGGAGGAATGGATGCCGTTTCTCGCTCGCGCGGTCGGCGCTCTGAAAGAAGCCGCGGCTGCCGCAGGTGCCGTGGTCGACGGCCCATTTGGCGCGTTGTACCCGACCCTGCTCGAGGACGACGCGCAAGAGGTGGCGGCGTACCTGCCAATTGCCACGGCAGTCGTGCTGCCGGTCGCCGCACGCTCCTCGGGGGTGACCGTGGACGTGCTTCCCGCAACCGACGTGGCCGTGCTGGTTCACATCGGCGACTACGAGACCATGGCCGACTCGTACACGACGCTCGGCGCGTGGGTCGCCGCCAACGCGGACGCCAGTGACGAGCCGGTGCGGGAGTGCTATCTCGTCGGCCCTCGCGACAGCGACGATACGGCGCGCTTTCGCACGGAGATCCTGTGGCCCGTTCGCGCGATGGGCGAACCGTCGTGAGCTCCGACCTCGAGCAGCTTCTTGCAGGCTCGGCGGGCGCACGGCTCCGCGCGCGCGATGTCCCGGCATGGCCGGACGCGGGCGACCTCCAACTCACATGGTCGGAGCTCGAAGTGGTGTCGCGGCGCGTCAACCGCCCGTGGGTGAAGATCGAGCGGCTCCTGCTGTCGCAGAATCGTCTGCCCGCTCCGATCCACCTCGAGCTCGAGAGTGGAGCGGTCTGCCGTCTCGACGGACCGTTCTCGCCCGCCGAGCCGTCGCTCGTCCGGGGATGGCGCGCGACCGGCCGCATCGCGCGGCAATCGGGGCGGCTGGCGCGGTCCACGAGCGTCGAGATCGAAATCGTCGCCTGGTCGGAGGATGCCGCCCAGCTGCGGTTGCGGCCGGTGAAGCGGACGTTGCGCTCGTGGGGCGCCCGCCGCCAGCGCCGCTACTTCGCACTCGCGCACGAATGCGCCGACCAGTTCGTATATCTACTGCTCGCGCCGTTGCGCAGGGCGGATCAGCCCCGTGAGCCCGAAGCCGGGTCGGAGGGGTGGGTCGCACACCAGGGCATCGGTGATCACAGCGCTCACCCGGGCCGGTGCCAGAACGTCCAGCGGCTCACCGCGACGTAGCCCATCCGCTCGTACACGGGCCGGCCGAGGTCGCTGGCGATGAGCACCGCGGGGAGCGCCGGATCCACCAGCGTCGCGGCCCACGTCAGCGCCTCCCCGTACCCGCGGCCCCTCGCGTCCGGCATCGTCGCGATCATCTCCACCACGACGACGCCGGCGGCCGCGTGCCCGGCCGAGGTCGCGACGGTCCGGCCGGCGACCGAGCCGGTGAAGAACCGGGTCGGACCGCCCAGGACGCGCTCGTGATGCATCCCGCCCCAGGCGTACGGCTGCATCGCGGTGTCGGGGTAGCCGTCGACCACGGTGCGTTCGAACCCCTCGAGGCCCGGCTGGTCGACCACTTCGAGGATGGTGAGCTCCGGCGGCACCGATGGAGTCGCGGCCTGCGCGGCCCGGACCATCAGGGGCGGTTGGCCGACGAGGTGATAGCCCGCGTCGGTGAGGTCCGGGACCGACCACGGTGAGATGAGCGACACGGGGCGCCCCGCCGGCACGACCGCCGAGACACGGGCCGGGACGCCGTCCCAGTCGCGCGGCTCGCGCACCACGTACGCGACGTTCGTGAAGAAGCCACGGTCGCCGAGCCACGTGGCGACGAGGTCGTCGTCGGCGAGATGTGGTCGTTCGGCGCAGCGTGCTGCATGGAGGACGCGGTCGCCCATCGCGACGACCGCGCGGTCGGTCAGTGTGCTCGCCTCGGAGAGGACGATCGTCGTCATGCCCGGGAGGCGCCAGATCACGTCTGGCAGCGCCAGTCGACGGGGTCCTCCGGCTGGTACGAGCAGAACGTTCCCGTCCTGACCGAGTGGGAGAGATGGCGGCCCAGCGCGGGGTGCAGCCCCTCGATCCGCCGGATGGCGTCGCGTATGCGGGCCGACACCGCCTTGCGCAGCCGTTCCACGGGCTCGGCCCCGGCCGTCCTCGTCCGGCCACCGAGACCCAAGGACCGCGTCAGTTCGTCGACGAGCGTGTCGTACTCGGTCTGGAGCCGCTCCACGCGACCGACGTCGTTCGCGGCCTGCGCCTCGTCGATGTCTTCCGCAAGGTCGGTGAGCCGCTGTCGATACGCAGCGACCGCGCGTCGGTCGAGCGCGTCACCGGAGCCGGTCCCCACCGCGTCACGCGGCACCGTCTCGAGCTCCGTGACATGGAATTCGCGCCCGGGCGCAGCGAGGAGCACCGAGAGATCCGCGACACCTTTGCCGTGCTTCACGATCGTGGACGTTCCACCGAAGGTCATGTGCCACACGTCCCCGTCACGGCGCAGCTCGTTGGATGTGGCCGGGACGTGCCGTAGTAGCTGGCGCCGGTCGCGTGCTCGTATTTGATGCATTGCGCCGGCGGCCGCGTACGCGTCGGCCGCCCGAGCGTGAAGCTGTGCGGCCTCGTCGAGGTCGGACGCGGTGCCTCGGCGTTCGAGGCATCGTGCGAGTGATCGCATCGCGTCCGCTGCGAGCAAGCCCCCCGCTCGACTGTTGACCTCCAGCGCGGTGCGGGCGAACGCGACGGCATCGTCGTGCTCACCGAGAACTGAGCAGCCCATTGCGACGAACCGGGCGACCGATCCGTGCAGCCCGGCGCCGATGCCCTCGAACGCGACGAGGTGTGCGTACGGGCGAAGCGCGTTCACGAGATCGCGTACGAGCGGATGCTCCAACGTCGCGGCGACGTCGAGCTGCAAAGCGACGTTCGCGAGCCATTCCGCGTCGAAGGGCAGCGAGTCGATACCCGCGGCCTGGCACCGATCGAGCACGGCGACCGCCTCGGCGGTCCGGCCGGCCAACGCGTACGACAGGGCCCAGCCGCCCGCGGCGGCGAGATACACCATGAGCTCCGGGTTGTCGCGGGCCAGCGTGTCGATGCCGCGAACCGCGCCTGCGTAGTCGCCGCCGGTCCAGTCCCGTATCCAACCCAGGACGACGCACAGCATCTCGGCGTTGATGCTCCCCGCGGCACGGCCGAGCGTGCGCGCCTCGTCGATCGCGGCATCGCACGCGTCGACCTTTCCTTCGATGAGCGCGCGCTGCCCGGCCCACAAGGGCACGTACCAGGCGTACAGCGGATTGCCGACCGCATCCGCGCGACGGCCGTACGCGGCCGCCTCGTCGTCGGCCGCCTTGAACCGGCCGAGCTCGAGGAGCGCGACGAACCGCAGCCGGCGACCGAGGAGCTCGAGCGGCCCATCGCCTTCGCGTTCGCCGATGGCCACGATCTCGGTCGCCTCGGCGAGACGGCGATCGACGTTCTCAGGGCCCGAGATCGCGTCGCAGTGCGCGGCGAGACACCGCCCGAGGACGACCGGCGCGCCCGTTCGCCGCGCGAGCTCGACGGCAGTCTCGGCCAGACGGAGCCGGCGCTCGCCCGGCGCGCTCATCGAGAGAGCGACCGAGAGCCGCGCGAGGACGGTCGCACGCAGAGCGTCGTGGCAGGCGTCCTCGAGCATGGAGGCCGCCTCTTCCAGCAGATCGATCTGGCGCTGGTCGAACAGACGGACCTCGAAGCCGGAGAGGTCGATGCTGAAGCCGAGCGCGGCGCGCGCCAGCAACTCGGGCGACCCGTCGCGACGCGCGAGCGCCGCCGCGTCTTCGAACGCGCGCCCCGCTGAGGGCGCGTCGCCGACGAGCAGCCGGGCCCGGCCGAGACCGAGCAGCGCGTCGGCTCTCACGTCGACGGCTGCGCCCGACTCGAGCGCGGCGAGGGCCCGCTCGTAATGCGCAACTGCTTCTTCCCACGCGAACGCGCTGATCGCGCGGCTGCCGGCGCGCACGGACCAGCGGGCCGCCTCGATGGATCGCCCGCCGTCGGCCGCGAACAGGTGATGCGCAATGGTCGCGGGCTCGGCTCCGGCCCGCTCGAGCAGGCTCGCAGCCTTCCTGTGGAGCGCGCACTGCTGCAGGTCACCGACTCCCGCCAGCGTTGCTTCGCGGAACAAGTCGTGCGCGAACCCCCAGGACGCGACACCCGGGGACCGCTCGATGATCCGCAACGTCGCGGCTCGCTCGAGGGCAGGCGCGACATCGTCGACCGTGCGTTCGAGCAACGCGGCGAGGTCGGGCATCGTGAACGTGCCTCCCAGCACAGCTGCCGCGGCCAGCACCGACCGGTCGCCGGATGGCAACGCGGCGAGCCGGCCCTCGAGGAGATCGCGCGCGCCGCCAGTCAGCGCCCGAGTCTCGAGCCCAGACGGGTCTGCGCCGAGAAGCCTCGCGAGCTGGACGACGAGAAACGGGTTTCCGCCCGTTCGGCGATGCACCTCGGCCGAGACCTGTGCGGCCCGCTCACGGCCGACGGGACCGTTGAGCAACGCGGCGACACCGTCGACGTCGAGGCCCTGGAGCTCGAACCGGTCCACCGACGACGTGAGCCGCGTCAGCGGCGCGCCCGGTGCCACCTCGGTATCGCGGTACGTCGCGACGACGAGCACTGAGGCCGCGGGGACATGGCCGGCAACGACGCCGAGGAGTTGCACGGTGCCCTCGTCGGCCCACTGCAAGTCGTCGAGCACGACGACGAGCGGGCGTTCACGTGAGGCGCGTTCAAAGGCGGTGGCGACCGATGCGTACGCGGTCGCGCGTGCAGACGCCGCCGCGGCCGTGCCGTCGGACGTGGTGCCAGCGAGCGCCTGCCGGGGCGGCTCGCCGATCGGGCCGAGCCCCGAGAGCACCGTCAACCAAGGGCCGTGTGCGACGGTCGCGCCGCCCGCCCAGCACGCGGCCCAACGCACGGACGCGCCGACGCGTCGCGCGCGATCGGCGACGTCGCGCGCCATGGTGGTCTTCCCGATCCCCGGCTCTCCGGTGAGCGTCACGACGGTGCCACGGCCGTGGAGGGCGCGGTCCAACGCCTCACCGAGCGACGCCCGGATCGCGCCACGCCCCACCGGCTCGTCAGCACCCACGCCCTTCGGACGGTAGTCCCCGGCTCGCGACGCGAGCCCGGATCTGGCGCCATCGGGGCGACGGCTACATGAGGAGGCCAACATGACAACCACGGTCGAACCGACCACAGAGGATCTCGAGACGCAGGTCGGCGCGTTCGCCGAGCGCGTGATGATGGCCACGATCGGCTCGTTCGAGCTCGCGACGGTCGAGCTCGGGATGCGGCTCGGGCTCTACGCGGCGATGGCGGACGGTCCCGTCACCCCGCCGGAGCTCGCGACGCGGACCGGCATCGACGCGCGCTACGCACGGGAGTGGCTCGAGCAGCAGGCGACGTCCGGGTTCGTGAAGGTCGACGCGGAGGCGGTGCGCGGCGATGCCGACACGCGGATCTTCTCGCTCCCGGACGCGCACAAGGTGTGCCTGCTGGACCCCGACAGCCTCGCCTGCGTTGCGCCGCTCGCGACGTTCGCGGTCGCGGGCCCGCCGGTCGTGTCCGAGCTCGTCGACGTGTACCGGACAGGTGGCGGGATCTCGTTCGGAGGCTACGGCGCCGACATTCGGCACGCGCAGGCAGCGGCGAACCGGCCGCAGTTCGCGAATCTGCTCGCGACGGAGTGGCTCTCCGCCATGCCGGACGTGGTCGCGCGGTTGCGCGAGCCCGGTGCACAAGTGGCCGATGTCGGCTGTGGGTGCGGTTGGTCGTCGATCGCGCTGGCGCGGGGGTTCGACAGCGTGACCGTCGACGGTTTCGACCTCGACGAACCGTCCATCGCGGAGGCCCGGACGAACGCGCAGGATGCCGGCGTCGCCGAGCGCGTGAGATTCGAGACCCGTGACGCAGCGGGCGCCGCGCCCGGACGTTACGACCTCGTCTGCTGCTTCGAAGCGCTGCATGACATGGCCCATCCGGTCGAGGTTCTTGCCGCGATGCGCGCGATGGCCGCACCCGGTGGAACGGTGTTCGTCGTCGACGAACGGGCGGCGGATGCGCTGACCGCCAACGACCCCGACCCGATCCAGCGACTGTTCTACACGTGCAGCGTCCTGCACTGCCTGCCCGTTGGTCGCAGTCAGGAGCACTCGGCTGCAACTGGCACGGTCATGCGCACCGCGACGCTCGAGCGCTACGCGGTCGAGGCCGGCTACACCTCGGTGGAGGTGCTGCCGATCGAGCACGACATGTTCCGGTTCTACCGCCTGCGCGTGTGACCGGACCGCTCACTTCCGGAGTTGGGATGATCTTCCGGCCCATGTGGCGGAAGATCATCCCAACTGGCTGTGAGGGAGTCACTGCCGGCGCAGCAGCCGCCCGGCCCAGGCGCGTACTTCGGGCCAGTACCAGACGAACTCGTGGCCTCGGCGTCCGATCGGTTCGGGGAAGCCGAGCCGGCCCCGCCGGAGATCGTGCACACGCTGCACCGTCAACGCGGGCAAGCGAAGGACGATCTCGCGGGCGCTGACGACGTCACGCGGATGGAACCGTTCAGGCCCGCGGCGCTGCTGTTCGCCGCGCTCGTTCATTGCCGGACCCCTCGTGATGGAAGACGAAGCCGGGCCGACCGCACCTGCGGTCGGCCCGGCGTTCGCGCTCGTCGAACCGGCTACTCCGTTGTGACGCCGGTCGGCACGCCTGATGGCTCGTACGCACTGCCGTTGCCGGTCGTCTTGCCGGCGGGAATCGGCGAGTACCCCATGTACGCGTACTCGGGGTGGTACGCCGACGCACCGTGCTCGTGGATGTCGAGCCCCTCGAGCTCGCCCTCCTCGGAGATGCGCAGCGTCCGCGTGACCTTGACGAGGTACATGAGGGCGAGCCCCGCGGCGAGCGTCGCAACCGTGATCGTCAGACTGCCGATGAACTGTGCCCACAGCTGATGGATACCGCCGCCGTAGAAGAGCCCCTTCACGACCGTGGAGGAATCGGGACCTGTGGGCCCCGGCACGCCGTAGTTCCCCACGGCGAAGAGACCGAGACTGAGCGTCCCCCAGATTCCTGCCGCACCGTGCACCGCGAACGCACCACACGGGTCGTCGACCCGGATCCATTCCGTGAAGTCGACTGCGAGCACCACGACTGCGCCGGCGACCGCACCGATCGCGATCGCACCGGCCGGCGAGACCCAATAACAGGGACAGGTGATCGCCACGAGGCCGGCGAGGAGGCCGTTGATGCTGATGCCGACGTCGAACTTCTTCGAACGGGGATAGACCCACGCGATTGCCACGAGCGACCCGGCGCATGCGGCGAGCGTGGTGTTGGTCGCGATCCTTCCGATGCCCTCGAAGTCCATCGCCGACAGCGTGCTGCCCGGGTTGAACCCGTACCAGCCGAACCACAGGATGATCCCGCCGAGCGCGGCGAGCGTCATGTTGTGGCCCGGGGGCAGGCCGCCGCCGTCACGCTTGAACACACGACCGACGCGCGGTCCCAGTGCGATGGCGCCGGTGAGCGCGAGCACGCCACCAATGGTGTGCACCACGGTCGAGCCTGCGAAGTCGCGAAACGGCACGTCCATTGTCGCGAGCCAGCCGTTGGGTCCCCAGATCCAGTGGCCGAAGATCGGGTAGATGAAGCCGCTCACCCCGATGCTGTAGAGCAGGTCGCCCTTGAAGCCCGTGCGGCCGACCATCGCGCCCGACACGATCGTGCTCGCGGTGTCTGCGAACGCGAACTGGAACAGGAAGAACGCGAGGAACGCGACGCCTGTGGTGCCGTATGTGTGCGGTATGCCCTGCAGGAAGAAGAAGTGGTAGCCGATCCACCCGTTGCCGTTTCCGAACATGAACGCGAACCCGAAGGCCCAGAACAAGATGCCGCACATCGCGGTGTCCGCGATGCACTCGATCATGATGTTCGAGACTTCACGCGTTCTGGCGAAGCCGCCTTCGAGCATCATGAACCCGGCCTGCATGAAGAACACGAGGAACGCCGTCACGAGCGTCCACACCGTGTTCACCGGGTTGACGATGTCGCCTGCCTTCACGGCGGTGTCGCGCAACACCGACGCGCCTGCCTGCGTCCCGAAGTACCACGTGAACAAGTAGATCGCCGCCAAGACGGCGCCCAGCCCGACCATTTTCCCGCCGAGGTATGCGCCGAAGGATCGGCGCATGTGCCGATCCTGGATGCGATCCCTCAGCCGTATCCGCAGAATGCTCATCATGAGTCGCAAGGTACGAGCGACCCGTTGCACGTTTGTTGGCGCGTCGTTACGGATCGTCGCCAGGATGCTGACGCATAGATGAGTGCTCGGACGGCAACGGTCCTTCCGTCTTCGCCAGCGCGTCCAGCACCGCGCCCTCGACGTTCTCGAGCAGGCGCTCGTCGACGACTTTCTTCCCGTCGGAGTCGACGACGTAGAAGGTGTCGATCACCTCGTGGCCGAGGGTCGACACCTTCGCGTGGCGGATGTCGAGGCCGAGCGACGCGAGCACGCTCGTTGTCGCGTACAACACGCCGATCCCGTCGGGCGCGCGGACCTCGATGATCGTCGCGTTCGGCGAGCCGTTGGAATCGAACATCACGAGAGCCTGCGCCGGGTGCGCCGCGGTGGGCCGCCGGAGCGTTCGCGAGTTCGCGGCGTAGTCCGCCAGCCGCGACGCGAGCGCCAGCTCGCCTGCGAGCGCACGATTCACATCTCGCTCGATCGCCTGGGCATCGGCCGCTTCGCGCGTTGCTTCGATGTCGAACGCCGAGACGGCGATGCCGTCATCGGACGAACGGGCCCGCCCGGCCCGCACGTTGTGCCCGTGGAGGGCGAGCACGCCGACGACCGTTGCGAACAGTCCTTGGCGGTCCGGCGCGACGACCGAGACGTGGTCACCCTCGATGTCGACGGTCAGCGTTCCGTCGAAGCGGCTGCTCAGGGACTGTTCCGGCGGATCGAGCGGCACCGGATGGTGGGGCACGCCCCGGAACCGGCTGCCAACTCGGTGGACAAGGTCCTTCACGAGCTCGGCCTTCCACGGCGACCATGCCGTGTCGCCAGTGGCGAGGGAGTCGGCTTCGACGAGCGCGTGCAGCAATTCGAGCAGCTCCACGGAACCCACGGCATCCGCGACCGCGGTGATCGTCGCGTCGTCGTCGAGGTCACGACTCGTAGCGACCGCCGGCAACAACAGGTGATATCGAACCATGTCGACGAGGATGTCGACGTCGTGGTCCGGGAAACCCATGCGGCTCGCCAGCATCGCGGCGAGCTCGACACCCGCGTCCGTGTGGTCACCGGGGAAGCCCTTGCCGAGGTCGTGGAGCAACGCTCCGACGAGCAACAGGTCTGGACGTGCGACACGGCGAACGAGGCGCGTCGCACGCGCAACGGTTTCGAGCAGATGCCGGTCGACCGTGTAGCGGTGAAACGCGTTGCGTTGGGGTAGCGATCGGACCGCAGCCCACTCGGGGATCACCCGGGTCCAGAGCCCGAGCTGATCGAGTCCCTCGACGAGCGCGATGGAGCCGTCACCGGCGCCGAGCAGAGCCACGAACGCCCGGCGTGCCTCGTGACTCCATCGGCGCGTCATCCGCGGTGTCGCCTCGCGGAGCCGTTCGACCGCGGAGCCGGCGATCGGGCATCCGAAATACGCACTCGCTTCCGCGACGCGCAGTAACAGACTGTCGTCGTGACAGGGGTCGGCGGTCTGGCTCACCACGATCTCGTCGTCGAGCACCTCGATTCCCGGGCCGACCGCGGCTGTTCGTGGGAAACGCCGGCGTGCCGGAGCCTTCAGCGCGCGCCATGCGTCGTCGAAGACCCATGTGACCGTGCGACCTGCTGTTGCAACTCGAGCCATCAAGGCGTGGGCGTCGCGAAGGCCGAGCGCGGTAGCGACCGCCTCTTGATCCTCGAGGAACAGGTGCTCCTCCGCCCGTCGTGCGTGTCCGTGGAGAGCCACGCGTACCGACAGCAGTGTCGCGGCGGCGCGCAGGAGGCCCGGTCGCCGGCACGCCTCCACACCGAGGGGTGCGAGCGCGCGCAACACCGTGATGTCGCGTTGACCGCCTCGGCCCTCCTTGAGATCGGGCTCGAGCAGGTACGCGACCTCACCCGCCCGTGCGTGCCGAGCTCGGCACTGCTCCTCGAGCGGCTCCAGCCATCGCGGTGCGTGGCGCCGCCACAGCTCGCGCGCGCTGCGCGCGAGCTCCGCGCCGAGGTCGGCGTCGCCCGCGACAACGCGCGCGTCGAGCAACCCGAGTTGGACCTTCAGATCCTGGCGGGCCGCGTCGAGTGCTTCGCCGACCGTCCGGACGCTGTGATCGAGTCGCAGGCCCGCGTCCCAGATCGGATACCACATGCGGTCCGCGATCTCCGTGACGTCCCGCCGCCGGCGGTGCACGAGCACGAGATCCAGATCACTGCCCGGGCACAGCTCGCCGCGTGCGTAGCTGCCGACGGCGACGAGTGCGACTCCCTCGCCGGCGTCGCCGAGCAACGTATCGAGCCAGGTGTCGAGCGCCGCCGTGTAGGCGGACGTGAAGTCGCGCCCGTCGTGCGCGCTGTGGTCCGCCAGCGCGCGACGCAGGCTCAGGATCGAAGCACCGCCACTACAGCGCGTCGTCGCCGATGTCACCGGTACGAATCCGCACGGCGATGTCGACGGGCTGGATCCACAGCTTCCCGTCGCCGATCTTCCCCGTTCGAGCCGCTTCGACGATGGTGTTGGCGACCTTCTCGGCTTGATCGTTGCTCGTGAGCACCTCGAGCCGTACCTTCGGCACGAAGTCGACCCGGTACTCACCACCGCGGTACACCTCGCTGTGACCGCGCTGCCTACCGTGGCCGCGAACCTCCGTGATCGTCATTCCTGACACGTCGATGTCGTGCAATGCCTCGGTGACGGCTTCGAGCTTGTGGGGCTTCACGACCGCGACGACGAGCTTCATCCCGAGTCCTCCTGGTGTGCGACACGCTCACGCTACGGGCCGAAGGTCTCGCTCCCGTCTCGTGTGTGTAACAACCATGTAACGCCTCGCTGACCGGAGGTGTCGTTGACGCCGGGTCAGCGGTGCGCGGCCGGTGCCGTACCGTTTCGCCGTGGAGCCGTGGGGCCGCGCGCCCGGGCCGTTGCGCCGGCGGTTGGAGGAGCGTTTCCGGCAGCGTCACGGATTGGACGCCCCGTCCGATCTGAGCGTGCACGAGCTGACTGTTGGTCCGGTGGCCAGGACGTACTGGACGGCCCCGCCTCCGGACGGCGTGAAGGGTCCCGCGCCGGTGCTCCTGGTCTTGCACGGCGCCGGCGGGCAGGGTCCCGGCATGGCCGCCATGACGGGGCTTCACTGCCGTGGACCGGCCGCCGGCTTCATCACCGTGTTCCCGGACGGTCACGGCCGGGTGTGGAACGACGCGCGCGACGCGCCCGGAGTGCGGCGGCGCAGGAGCATCGACGATGTCGCGTTCCTCCAGGCGTTGGTGCGGACGTTGGCGTCCGACGGCGCGGCCCGGGCCGACGGTGTCTACCTGGCCGGCATGTCCAACGGCGCACTGATGGCCGAGCACCTCGCGCGCCACGGGTTGCTGCCCGTCACGGGCATCGCACTCGTCGCGGGCCCGGGAACGCAGACGTCGCGCCGCTCGATGCCGCGGCCTGCGCGCGGCGCGTCGGTGGCGCTGTTCGCCGGAACGCACGACCCGCTCATGCCGTATGGCGGCGGGCCCATCGGCCCGATCGGCCGGATCGTTCAGCGTCGCCGGCGCGGCAACACCGATCGCGGCCTGGCGGTCGGGGCCGAGGACGTTGCCCGCGACTGGGCGGCCGCCAACGGTATTGACGTGCCGCCGAGCATCGAGTCGTGGCCCGGCACGCCGGATGGGCTCCGCGTGATCCGAATGGAGTGGCGTGCAGCGGGGCGGCCGCCGGTTGTGCTGTACCGGATCGAGGGCGGGGGACACGCATGGCCGGGCGGCCCGCCGTACCTGCCCGAGCGCTTCATCGGACCCGTGACGCGGAGCCTCGACGCGTCGGGCATCCTGCTCGAGCAGTTCCGCGCTCAGGAAGCCGGCCCGTCATAGCGACCCGCCGTCGCGGTTTCAGGCCGCTCCGACTGTGCGCCGCGTGGCCACCACGAACTCGGTCCGGACGGCGCGGTCGTCGTGCAGCCGGCCTGTGAGTGCGAGCGTCACGGTTCCCGCCGCCCGAGCGAGCGTGTCGTGCGGCGTGACGGGCACGTGGCGGGCCTCGACGATTGCGCCGGCGCCGCGTGGCGCGAGGTGATCGTTGATCGCGCCGACGATGTGATCGGTCAGCTGTTGCTGGCTGTGCGCGCCCCCCGCAAGGTGTTCGACGAGTCGCACCAGCTTCGAGAGCCCAACGATGCGTTCGCCAGGTACATATGCGAGGTGAACAACACCGTGGAACGGCTCGCCGTCTCCTGCCCCCCGCGACCAGAAGAAGATGTCGCGTACGACGATCATCTCGTCGTAGCGGCCGTCGTTTTCGAACGTCGTGAACGAGAACGCCGTGTCGTGCTCGGGACATTCATCGATGCATGTCATGCCGCGTGATCACCGGGGAACACGTCGGTCTCCGACTTGTGCCAGACGGCGCTGTCGGATGCGGTCTCGACGTTGAACCCGTAGTCGTAGACAAGCGAGCCGCCGTACATTGCGCCGAGCGCGACGAGTACGGCGACGACGAGCGAGAGCGCGAGGATTCCGGCGCTCGGATATGTACGCGTGTGGTACGTGTTCAGGCGCAACGCGATGTCGGCGATCGCGAGCAACGTGACGAGCACCATTGCGCACGCGTGAACGTTCGCCGTGCGCCGAGCTTGAGTGCCTTGCTCGGTCGATCGCAACCAGTCCCAGAAGCCGGTCAACGCTGCGAGCACCGAGAGCACCGCGCCGCCGATGAACACGTAGGTCCCGGCATGGAAGAAGTCACGGGCGAAGGAGTGGTGGTGGCCCGCGGTAGCCACGACGTCGAACGCGGCGCCGAGGATGTAGCCGGCGACCGGGAAGTCGGTCAGTGGAGGATGGGCCGGCTTCCCGGACCAGCCCCGTAGGCCTTTGAACAGCCGCCCGCGCAAGGTCAGCGTCGGTCGGATCGAGAACCTCCGCATTCGTCCCGCCTCCTCTATCGACAAGTTGTGTCGAACATAGAAAGCCGGGACTGTAATGTCAATCGGGTTGTGCTTTAGAATCTGGGCGTGGGCGACCAGGCGTTCCGCGACCGGGTGCACGACCTTGCCGCGCTGGACCAGCCGGTGCGCCGGCAGGTCTTCGATGTACTGAGCCGGCAGGAATGGCGCAGCCGCGAAGAGGTCGCCGAGGCGGTGGGCCTGGCGCGCTCGGTCGCCGCCTTCCACCTCGAGCGGCTCGCCGAAGCGAGGCTCGTCGACGTGCGCCAGGCGCGTACGAGCGGGCGGACGGGTCCCGGCGCGGGCCGTCCCGCAAAGCTCTACCGGCGTAGTGAGGAGGCGGTCAGCGTGTCCGTCCCCGAACGGCGCTACGACGTCGCGGGCCTCGTCCTCGCACGGGCGGTGGACGACGCGATGACGGGCCGCCGGACACTGCCCGACGCGCTCGCCGCGGCCGCACGCGGCGTCGGTCACGACCTCGCATCGTCCATCGAGGCCGACACAGGCGTTGCCGCCTCGGACTCCGTCGTCGCCGCGCTCACCGTGCACGGATACGAGCCGCGGCCCCAGCAGGGCGAGATCGTGCTCGACAATTGTCCGTTCCACGCGCTCGCCGAGGACCACCGCGAACTGGTGTGCAGGATCAACCTCGAGCTGCTCTCGGGGCTTCTCGAGGGAGCGCCCGCTGCGGACCTCGACGCGCGGCTCGAGTACGAACCCGGGTTCTGCTGCGTGCGCCTCGCTCCGCGTCGGTGAGGTGAGCAGCGACCCCGGCGTGTTCAGACCGACAGGTCGAGGATCCGCACCGAGACCGGCGTTGTCTTGCCCTTCAGGTCGAGATCGACGCTCGTACCTTCGCCGTCGTCGAGCCCGGCGAGCCGCGCGACTTCCGCGCTCATCACGATTTGCCCGCCACGCGCATGTGATTGCAGGCGGGATGCCGTGTTGACCACGTCGCCGATGGCAGTGAAGTCACTCACCTCTCCCTCGCCGACATGGCCGACGAAGGCCGGCCCGGTATCAAGGCCGATGCCGACCTGGAGCACCGGCCCCGCGGGTGTTCCGTATCCCAACTCGCGCAGCAGCGTGCGCGCGTCGTCCACCATGGCATCGGCGTAGCGCCCGCCCGGCGTGAGAGCCGGGATGTACACACCCATGACCTCGTCGCCGATGAGCTTGTCGACGATGCCATGACGCACGATCACGCGCGTGGCGTCGCTGTAGAAACGGTTGAGCAGCTCGACCATCTGCCGGCCCGTCGAGTGCTCCGCGAGCGCGGTCGAACCTCGGACGTCGGCGAAGAGCACACCGACCGTGAGCGTGGCCCCGCCGGCGGGGGACTTCTCGAAGCACAGCTCGCACCAACGCGGGTTCTTGCGTGACGGCGCCTTGCCCGTGAGGCGCATGAGCCGTCCGCCGAATCCGCCGAACGGAGAGCCGCACGCCTCGCAACGGGGTGCGGAGGGTATCAGGCCCATGATCCGCACCGCGCGGCGGTAGCGCGCATGGCCGAACCACCGGAAGTACCGCTCCCACTCGTCCTGTTGGACTTGCGCGCCCTCGGGAAGCTCCGGGATGCCAGGGTCGGTCATTTGACGCTCCACGTGCAACGGACCGGGGCCGCCGCCGGCCGAGATGTTCGCATGGTTCCGGGCGATCCGCCCGCGGCACCCTGTGTTCGGCCCATACGCGCCGGGTAGGCCGCGAGACAACACGCAAGGAGGTGCGGACATGACCGTCAAGCTCAACCACGTCGGGTTCGACCACGCGAAGCGTCTTGTCGACAACGGGCGGTACGTCCTCGACGAGCGTGACGCATGGAGTGAGCACCAGCCGACAGCCGCGCAGGAGAACGAGTACATCGAGCAACACGGGTGGCGCGAATACTCGCGCTGGTACCTCGGGATCGACGACGAGGCCGCCGAGGAGACCAAGGGCCACTACAAGTTCCCGTACGGCGACTTCGACCGTGCGCACCGGTGTGGTGTGCTCTCGGCCGAGTCGCGGGCCGGCCAGCGCACGTACCTCGACATTGAGCGTGCCGCCGCCCACCTGCACGGAATGCTCGACGCCCACATGAAAGAGCGTGCGCGCTGAGACGTCGGCGTTTGGGGTATCGCAAATGAACGGACGCCGCGTGGCCTCATGACGTTGTGTCCGCGCAGTACGACGTTTTGGCCCAGCTGACGTTCGAACACGAGCGCGGGCGCCGCGGAAACGCGCGGTAGGCGTTCGATCCTCCTGCATAGACGTTCCTTCACCAAGGAAGGGACGTTCGGGGTCAGCCCTGCACAATCGTTGCAGCCGCGCGTGATTTGGGCACGCGCGCGCAGAGGAACCGGGGTATGCCTCAGCGTGCAGGTGCGCCGGTGCGGGGAGCGGATATACGAATGCGCGACGAAGCCGCGACGAGAACGCTCGACTCGACCGAGCGCCCGCTCGAATCACTTCGCCGAGCAGTGCAGAAGAGCGCGCTCGCGGTTGGTCTCCTTCATCTCCCTCGCGGTCGCTATATGGAGATGAGTGACCGCGCGCGCTGTCTGCTCGGGCTGCATGCCGCCGATCTCGACTTTGTCGACCCGCTGACGATCTCAAAGGATCCCGACGCCACACATCGGGTCTTCATGCTCGTCGTCGACGGGGTGCTCGACGGCTATCGCGCCCGTCGCAAGCTGCGGGTCGGCGGTCAGGAGATGGATGCGCACATCGGCCTGCGCGTGGTCGGGCGGGGTCGCACTGCGTTGGGTCAGGCTTCGTCGTCGCACGGAAATCCGGCGAGCTCCGACGTCATCGCGATCGTGAGCTTCTGTGGGGACTCACCGTGTGTGTCCGGCGCGATGGAAGGACGCACCGCCGACTACGTGCTCACGTCGATCCTCGATGTCGTGCATCCGAGCGACATCGTGCCGGTTCTCGAGGCGTTCGAAACGGCGGTCATGTCGGCGGAGGCTGAGGCGGCGGTGCCGGTGCGCGGTATCGGGTGGCCCGCGGAGGAAGAGACCCGGATCCTCGTGAGGTGTGGCGGAGGGACGGAGAGGTTCGGAGTCGAAGTCGGGCCCGCGGACGGTTGCCGGCCGTTCGAATATTCGGATCGCGCCTCCGAGCTCGAACGCCGCCTCCGGCGAATCGCGGACGAGATCGAAGCGGCGGGTCTGTTCCGGCGAGCGGTCGTCGTGCCCGATCCCGACCGCATCCCGGGCCTCGACGCGCTGAGCTCTCGTCAATGGGAGATCGTGACGCGCCTCCTCAAGGGTGAGCGCGTCCCCCGCATCGCGCGGGCCATGTATCTCAGCCCGAGCACCGTGCGGAACCACCTCTCCACCATCTTCCGCAAGCTCGGGGTGCATTCACAGGCGGAGCTCATCGACCGCCTGTACCCGCCGGAGTAGCCCCGGAGCGGAGCGGGACTCGGCGGGCGTGCCGGCTACGAGCGTGCTCCGGCGCGCATGTGGAGACGGACGATCCCGCCCCCGGAACGGGCGCGGATCTGCACGAGGTCGCAGAGCTGTGTCGCCAACCACAGCCCGCGGCCGCTCTGCGCGTGCTCCGGCGGTGTGACCCGCCCCGCCAAGGGGTCGACGATCCGGCCTGGACCGCGCACCTCGCAGATCACCGACGGTTGCTGGTGCCACAGGCGCAGCGTCCCGCCGCCGCCGCCGTGCATGATCGTGTTCGTCGCGATCTCGTTGGCCGCGCAAACCAGGTCGTGCACCTTCGTGTCGGGCAGGCCCAGGTGCTCGGCGTGCCGCCGTACAGCCGAGCGGAGCTCGGGCAAGGTGTCCGCCTCGATCGCCATGGTGAGGGTGACGCCGGGCGGTTCGGGAAGTGGCGCATCGAACGGCGCCGCGACGTCGCGAAGGCCGCGATAGGTCGCACTCGCACGCACGCCGCCTGGGTCGGTGATCAGCGGATGGTTGCGACGTGCCTCGGCCACGACATCCGCTGCGAGCGCGGCGTCGTCATACGGGCAGAGCAGCCGGAACCCGGGTGTGTCGGCGAACGCGAGGTTCAGCAGCGCTTCGTGACGGTGGCACTCCACGAGCTCGTCGCGATCGCGGCCCGCCCAAATGGGCTCGCCGATGCCGCGGCATCGCAGGCCACGCGTGGAGCATTCCGTCGCGAACTCGCGCCAGGTGGGGATGATCCATGCCGGGTTTGCGCCCACGGCCATCATGTCCTCGAAACGCACCTCCGTCGCGGCGGTGCCGAGCCGTCCACGGAGCGCGTCGTTCTTCTTCGTGGGTAACACGACGAGCACGGGCTCACACGCCCCGATGCCCTCGCGGATGAACGCCACGGTTGCATCGAGGAACTCGGTCTCGCTCTTGTAGAGGAGTGCCTCGTGCCGGAACGGTGTCTCCCACGGCCTGGGCTGTTCGACTGTCGGTCCGACCACCGTTCACTCTCTGCCGGCGACGTGCACGATTGACCCCGGAGCGCGCCCCGTACCCATCGGTCCCAACGGCCAAACGCGGACGCCCGGCCCTTGCGGATGGGAGCGATCAGAGGCTTGGGCGCTTCGTCCGTTTTCCGACGAACGCCTCAAGACGGCGCTGTCCGCGCCGACTGAAGGCTTGCGTCGAGGGCTGGCGTCGGGGTCGGACGAAGAACGGTCGGTGGGCTGTGATGGGCACGAGGTTGCCAAAGCGTTGGTGGCGCGCGCGCGGCGCCGGAACGCTGCTCGCAGTTACCGCGCTCACGTGTGGCGTCGGCATCGCTGCTTCGGCGCTCGTCCTGAACGCGGCGGCGCCCGCCGGTGCGCAACCGGACCGAGCTGCGGTGCCCTCGCCCGCGACCACACTCCCGCCCGTGACAGTGCCGGTCACGCTCCCGGCGGTGTCGCTGCCGCCCGCGACCGTCGCCGCGCCGCCTCCCACGCTGCCGCCTGTCACCGTGCCGACGACCCTGCTGCCGGTCACGACGCCGACCATGCAGCCACCGGTGACGGCGACCACCATTCCCACGGTGCCGCCCGGCCCTGGCGGATCGGCTACGACGCCGACGCCGGGTGGCGCCGCCGCCGCGTCGATGTCCGATGCCCCGGACGCCGCCGCGACGGCCGGCGGTGCTCATGCCGGCAACGGCGCGACCACCGACGGACGTTCCGGTCGCAGCGGGTCGAGCGCGTCGAGCGCGTCCGCGCCGGGTGACCCCGGCGTCATGTCGACCGTCGGCGTGCGGGGCGCGTCGTTGCCGGGAGCGGTCGCGAGCAGCGTCGGCAGTTTCGTCCCGGCCCTCGCGCTCGCGC
>JAMXLJ010000083.1 GCA_024281095.1 Acidimicrobiia bacterium
TTCCGCACCGCCGCGGCGACGGCCGGCAGCGCGTTGCACAGCGGGATCTCGCTGGCGCCTTTCATCCCGAACGGCAGACCGGGCTCTTCGCGCTCCACGAACTCTGCGTGTACGGCCGGGGCGTCGACGATAGTGGGCACGAGGTAGAACTGCAGGTCGGGGTTCAGGACGTGGCCTTCCTCGGTCTTCAGGTTCTCCATGAGGGCGAGTCCGACGCCCTGCAGCGTGCCGCCCTCGATCTGGCCGCGCATCTGCAGCGGGTTGGCGACGCGTCCCACGTCCTGACAGACGTCAAGCTGGACGACCTTGACCAGGCCGAGCTCGAGGTCAACGTCGACCACCGCCCGCTGCGCGGAGTACCCGAGCGTGACGTGGACGGGCAGATCGGAGCTGGTGTCGTCGAGCTCGCGGGTGGGGCGGTTGACGAACCGCTCCGTGGCCTGGAAGAACCGGCCGTCACATGCCCCGGCGATGGTCATCAGGCGTCGTCCGTCGGCATCGACAACGTGGTCGTCCACGAGGTCGAGCGTGTTGATGTCGAGTCGGTGCGTGCGGGCCACGTAACGCAGCAAGCGGTACTTGACTGTCCGGCAGGCCTTCTCGACCGCTCCGCCCGAGGTCTGCGTCTGACGACTGGCGGACGTCGAGCCGGCGGAGGAGATCATCGTGTCTGGACGCGCGACCGTCACGTCGCCGGTGCCGAGCACGGAGCGAGCGATCTGCTGCGCGACGGTGACGAACCCCTGGCCGACCTCGACCGCCGCGCACTGGATGCTCGCACGCCCATCGCGGACTACGCACGACGCCGTGGACTCGTCGACCACACTCTCGGAGAACGCGATGTTCTTGACGACCGCCGCCAGGCCAACGCCTCTCCGCGTGTGCTCGAGCGAGCCTGCCCGACCGACGCCGCCGGGCCGGCGCACGTCGGCCACCTCCTCGCCCGCTCGTTGCTCGCGGGGGAGCGGCATCGCGCGACAGCGCTCGATGACCTCGCTCACCGGCGTCGGCCCGACGAGGCGCTGGCCGAACAACAGGGTGTCGCCCTCGCGAAGCGCGTTTCGCAGCCGCAACTCCACCGGGTCCATGCCCAGCGCCTCGGCGAGCCGGTCCATCTGCGCCTCGTGAACGTAGGATGCCTGGGGCACGCCGAAGCCCCGCATCGCGCCCGACATCGGGTTGTTGGTGCGAACCGCCCACGCCTCGACGTGCCCATTCGGCACGCGGTACGGGCCCTGGATAAGGCTCGCGGTGTTCGCCAGCACGGGTCCGGACGTCGAGGCGTACGGTCCTCCGTCGAGGACGATCCGCGCCTTGACGGCGACGAGGTCACCCTCCGTGGTTGCTTGGTGGCGCATCCAGATGACGCCCGGATGCCGCTTGCGCCGCGCGTGAAACGACTCCGCGCGCGTGAACTGCATCTTCACCGGCTGCTGCGTGAACAGGGCGAGCAGGCACGCGTGGATCTGGAACGTGACATCCTCGCGGCCGCCGAATGCTCCCCCCACGCCAGCCAGACTCAGCCGGACCTTCTCGCGCGGAAGGCCGAGTGAGAAGGCGATTTGGTCGCGGTCGGAGTGCAGCCACTGGGTGGCCAGCCGCAGGTGTACGCCACCCTCGTCGTCGGGAATCGCGAGGCCCGCCTCAGAGCCCAGGAACGCGTGGTCCTGCCGACCCAGGTGGTACTGGGCCTCTACCGAGACCTCGCCCGCTGCGCGCGCGTCGCCAGCGGAGAACTCGAGGTGGCGGATCACGTTGCCGCCCTCGTGAATCGCCGGGGCTGAAATCGCCGCGACCGGGTCGGTCAGGGGCGGCAGCGGCTCGTACTCGACGGCGATCGCCGCGAGCGCGCGCCGCGCGACGTGGACGTCGTCCGCCGCCACGAGCGCGACGGGCTCGCCGACGTAGCGCACGTAGTCGTTGGCGAGGACGTACTCGTCGCGCTCGACGAGCCCGAACATGAAATCAGGGACATCCCACGCGCTGATCGCCGCGCGCACGCCGTCGATCCTCCGCGCGGGCTCGACGTCGACCGAGATCAGTCGCGCGTACGGGTGTGGCGAGCGCAGCACCGCCCCAAACAGCATCCGCTCGACCGCGAGGTCGTTGGCGAACTCGAACTCGCCGCGCACCTTGGCCACGGCGTCCGGGCGCAGGGGCGCGCCGCCGATGCCACGCGCGGACGCCGAATCAGACATCGGCACTGTCGGTGACACGTTGGACGGCGGCGATGATCCGCCCGTAGCCGGTGCAGCGGCAGATGTTGCCGTAGAGACCGGCACGGATCGCGTCCTCGTCGGCGTCAGGGTGCTCGGCCACGAACGCCGTGGCGGCCATGATGAAACCCGGCGTGCAGAAGCCGCACTGGACCGCGCCCTCCTCGACGAACGCCCGCTGCAGATCGGTCAGCTCGCGGTCGCGGCTCAATCCCTCGATCGTGGTGATCTCGCGACCGCACACGCTCGCGGCGAGTGTCAGGCAGGCGCAGACCGGGCGTCCGTCGAGGTGCACAGTACAAGCACCACAGCGACCGTGTCCGCAACCGAGCTTCGGCCCCCGCACGCCCAGGCGCTCGCGCAGCACGACGAGCAGGCTCTCGAAGTACCAGGCATCCTCCACGCGGCGGTCTTCGCCGTTCACGCGCAAGGAGTAGCCGATGCGCTCCTGGCTCATGTCAGAAACGCCCGCAGAAGAAGCCGCCGTGCCATCACCTCGACCGCATGTCGCCGATACTCGGCGTTGGCCACGAAGTCGGTCGGCGGGGAGGCATCGGCCGCGGCCAGGCGGCCGAACTCCGCCGCGAGGTCGGGCGTGACCGGATCGGACCCCGTCCAGTCGATCCGCGTCGCCGCGAAGCGCTCGGCCTCCGCTGCACGGATCGGCGTCGGCGCCGCGTTGCCGAGCCCGAGCCGGACCTCGCGCCGCGCCGGTTCCACGAGGAGGGCAGCTGACGCGGTCGCGACGAACTGGGCGTTGCGACCGCCGACCTTCACGTAGTCCTGGAAGCCATCGAGCACCGGAACCCGGATGGCGGTCAGCACCTCGTCGGGCGCGCGGACGGTCTCTCCGGGCGCGAGAGTGAACTCGGCGTACGGCACGATGCGAGTGGTGGCCGTCGAGCGCAACTCGATCTCGGCGTCGAGCGCGAGCAGCACCGGCAGCAGGTTCCGGTAGGGCTGCGCGCTCATCACGTTGCCGCCGATCGTGCCCTGGTTGCGGACCTGCGGTGTCCCCAGACTTGCCGCTGCGCGCGATAGCCCGGGCACAAGCGCGGCGATCGGGTCGCGCTGGAGGTCGACGATGCGCGTCGTTGGCCCGATCGTCAGCCTGCCGTTGCCGCGCGCGGCGCCGGCCAGGCCCGCCACGTGCTCTAACGACACGAAGCCGCTGGGCTCGTAGTGGCCCCAGGAGAGCTCCTGCATGAGGTCGGTGCCACCAGCGATCACGCGCGCAGCCGGCCGCTCGGACACCGCGGCGAGAGCCTCTTCGAGGGTCTCCGGGAGCGCGAACAGGGCCGTGTCGGCCAGCACGG
>JAMXLJ010000084.1 GCA_024281095.1 Acidimicrobiia bacterium
TACCGGTAGGACCCTTCACCGAAGTTGTGACGCGCCATCACGACCGTGCTGCGGAAGTTGCTGTCGTCGTCGAACGTCTCGCACAACCCGGCCCGCTGCGCTTCGTCGAGCACCGGTGCGTGCGTGACCGCGAAGCCGTCGCGGTCGACCGTCTCGGCCGCTGCCTCCCACGCCGCGCCCTCGCTCAGTTGGGACGATCTTTCGGTCATACAGCGGGAATTCGTCCCAACTGAGCGGCGGGTCCGGCGGGGAAGCGGACGTACTCGTCGATCATCAACGCACCGAGCTCGGCGCGCGGCACCGCGTCGGGATCGCGACCGCGATCGCGGAGGTCGTCGACGAGACGGTCGACGATCGTGTCGTAGTCGAGCTCGTCGCGATGATCACGCCAGGCCTCGCGCTCGGCTTCTCCGGCGAAGCAGTACGCCTTCCACGAGACCGAGAACCGCAACTGCTCGAAGTCGTACGTCGCCAGCATCGCCCCCTCGGGGTCCTGCAACACCCATTTCCCGTGACCCTCCGCGTGCAGCCGGCATCCCGGACGGATCGGTGGCATGCCGTCGGGGTGGTCGCCGCCGACACGATCCACTCCGTGGAACACGGAGTCGGTGTCGAGCACGAGCGCGGTGTCGTGACGTGTCGCGTGAAGCGTCGCCGGGCCGGCCGGGTCGGTCCAGTAGAGCAGTGATCCGCCGACAGGGTCGCCGAACCACGCGATGCCCGTCGCGATGTGCAGCCGCCACGCGTCGAACAGCCCCGAGTGGTGCATCACGACGAGCAGCCATTGCGGCATGAGCTTGCGGTTGGCGCCACGGAACTCGGGCACGTCCGTGTGCACGGCGAGCTCCTGGCCCGGCACCATCAGGTTGGCGTACGCGATCACCGGTTCGATCACGTCGCGACCGTGGACCTGCCGTGCCGCGTCGCGCAGACCTCCGTGGTCGAGAAACGGTTCGATGCCCTCGATGCGGATGTCGGCCGCGTACGCGTACTCCTCACGGAAGTACGAGGTGCGGGCGGCAAGCGTGAGCGGCGACTCCTCGATGCCGCGCATCCCACCCGAGCGCAGGAAGTGCATCACGCTGTCGTGTCGTTGCACGAGGCCGGGGCCGATGTCGGCCTCGATGGGCTCGTGCTCGGCGTACATGCCGTAGTCGCCGAAGCGTTCGCACAGCTCGATCATGGCGTCGGCGCCCGACGGGCCCATCAGCGGATCGATGACGACGACGGCAGTGGAGCCGGTCATGGCCGCGATGCTACGGCGCGCGCCCCCGCTCGTTCAGTTGGGACCCCGCCCCCGAGAGTGGCCGGCGATCGTGCCAACTGGGCAACGGGCAATGGGCGATGGGGAACGGGCGTGCCTACTGGGTCGTGATCGCGATCTCGGCTTCGGCCTCGGCGTCGAGATGCTCGGGGCCGTCGACCTCGACCACCACCCCGTCGTGGATCGTGCCGGTGAACGCGAACGGCGGCGCGTACAGGTCGGTGACGGGAAGCTCGCCGCTGTAGCCGCACGTCAGGCCGGCGCCCGTCAACGAGAAGCGGTTCGGTGTGAACCGCGGGATCTCTCCGGCGCCGACGGTGGCGCCGTCGACGAGCAACGTGCCGGTGCCCTTGTGCTCGCCGGTCTTGTCGAACCGGAACGACACGGTGTGGCGGCCGTCCGGCAGCGGAGCCGACGCCTCGATGTGATGAAGCTCGAAGCCGGCGAGGTTGTGCACGTAGTGCAGACGACCGTCGAGCACGAACAGCGACCACCCGCCGAGCAGTGATCCCTGCGCGAGCAGCACGCCCTGTGTCTCACCGCCGACGATGTCGACGTCCGCGGTGACGACGTGCGAGCGGTTCTTCACGTTGACCGCGGCCACCTCCGGCACCATCGAGCTGCCGGGGCGGTAGACGTACCGGCGACGGCGCGGGACGCCGAGGGGGCGTTCGAGCACGAAGGCGGAGAACGCACGGTTGTCGAGCGGCAGCACCTGATACTTGGCCGCCTCGATCCACCAACGCTCGACGAGTTCGGTGAGCATCTCGGGTTGTTGCGCGGCGAGGTCGTGACATTCGCTCGGATCGTCGTCGACGCGGTACAGCTCCCAAGCCACGCGGTCGAGGCCGGGATTGGCGAACTGGATCGGATGGAACGTGACCGCCTTCCATCCGCGGTGGTAGATCGCGCGGCAGCCGAACATCTCGTAGTACTGCGTCTCGTGCCGGTCGTTCGCGTCGGCGGAGTCGAGTGTGGCCGCGAAGCTCACGCCTTCCACGGGTCGTTGGGTGACGCCGTACATCGCTTCAGGTGCGTCGATGCCGAGCACGTCGAGCACGGTCGGCATGACGTCGATGGCGTGCACGTACTGCGCGCGCACCGACCCGGGGTCGGGGATCCGTCGCGGCCAATGCACGAGCAACGGATCGGCGACGCCGCCCTCGTGCACCTCGCGCTTCCACCGGCGGAACGGCGTGTTCCCCGCGACCGTCCAGCCCCACGGATAGTTGTTGTGGCAGCGGGGGCCGCCGATCTCGTCGATGCGGCGCAGGGCCTCGTCGACGGTGTGCGGCACGAAGTTCCAGATGCGGATGTCGTTGAGGGACCCGACCGGCCCGCCTTCCGAGCTGGCACCGTTGTCGGACAGTACGAACAGCAGGGTGTTGTCGAGCTCGCCTGTCGATTCGAGGAAGTCGACGAGGCGCCCGAGGTGGTGGTCCGTGTGGCTGAGGAAACCGGCAAACGCCTCCATGTACCGCGCGTAGAGGGTGCGCTCGTCATCGGACAGGTCGTTCCAGGCCGGCACCCACTCCGGACGCGGCGAGAGCTCCGTACCCGATGGAATCACACCGAGCTCGATCTGCCGCTCCAGCGCGCGCTCACGCCATTCGTCCCAACCCCGGTCGAAGCGGCCGCGGTAACGCTCGATCCACTCCGCGGGCGCCTGGTGGGGCGAGTGACACGCGCCCGTGCAGAAGTACAGGAAGAACGGCTTGTCACCGTCGACGGCGCGCAGGTCGGTGACGAGCTGGACCGCCTCGTCGACGAGGTCCTCGGTGAGGTGGTAGCCCTCGTCGATGTGCCGGGGCTGGCGCGTCTGATGGTTGTCACGCAGCAGCGCGGGCGCGAATTGGTGCGTCTCGCCGTTGAAGTAGCCGTAGAACCGTTCGAACCCGCGGCCGAGGGGCCAGCGTGCCCGTGTCGCGCCGAGATGGGTCTCCTCCTCCGGCGTGAGATGCCACTTGCCGACGGCCCACGTCGCGTAGCCGTGCTCGAGCAGGATCTCGGAGAGGAAGCCGTTCGCCTTCGGAATGCGCGCGTTGTATCCCGGGAACCCGGTCGCCAGCTCGATGACCCGGCCCATGCCGTTGGAGTGGTGGTTGCGGCCGGTGAGCAGGCACGACCGAGTCGGCGAGCACAACGCGGTCGTGTGGAAGTTGCGGTACCGGAGCCCGCGTGCCGCGAGGGCGTCGAGCGCGGGCGTCTCGATGTCGGAGCCGAAGCAGCCGAGCTGCGCGAACCCCACGTCGTCGAGCACGACGAGCACGACGTTCGGTGCGTCACGGGGGGCGCGGGTCACCTGCGGCCACGACGGTGTCGATTCCCAGTGGTATCGACCGATGCTGCCCTCGAAGCCGTCCACCGTTGTCCCCCTCTGACGCGTGGCCGAAGGAGACTACAAACACGTCGGGGCGGGGCGCCGTGGGTGGCCCCGCCCCGACGGCGGACGCTCGCCCGTCAGGGTCCGATCGGGAGTTGGTTGCCGTTGAACGGGACCGTCCCCGTCGCGAGCTGCACGCCGGTGAACGAGCTGTGCGCGTGCATGTAGTTCAGCTCGAGGTTGACGTCGCCCACGCCGTTGGAGCCGGCGAGCGGGGCGATCTGCACCGTGCTGAGGATGCCGAGCGCGTTCCCGTGGGCGTCGAGGAATGCGCTGCCGGAGTCGCCGGGGATGCCCGGCGTGACGGTGTAGACGTCGTGGCTCCAGCCGCCGCCGTTGTCACCGAGGCTCACGCCCTGCTTCGGGCTCAGCACGGTGATGCCGCCGCGCAACTCCGAGTTGCCGTAGGAGTACACCGTCTCGCCTGTCGTCGTGCCGTTCGTGTCGATGCCGGCCGGGCCGCCCCAATGCGGGATCGACGGGTTGACGCTGCCTGCGTCCGCCGGGTCGAGCTTCACGAGCGCCAGGTCGTTGAACTGGCACGTATTCGCGTCGGCCTCGTGCAACGACTGCATCGTGAGCCATGAGCTGTACACGAGCGTGCCGGGTTTGGAAGCGCCGGAAACCGTGACCGGCGTGCCGAGGGGCAGCGAGCCGGAGCTGCAGCCGTTCGTGGCGGTGTTGCCGCCGGTGCCGGCACAGTGCGCGGCTTGGCCGACGTAGACCGCGGACGCGTCGAAGTACACGAAGTTGGCGGTGCACTGCGCGCCGTTGGTGAAGGTCTGCACCCCGGGGTGGATCGTCGCGGTGGACGACGGCGCCCACGTGGGAGCCGCGCCCGCCTCGATCGCGCTCGATGCGGAGCTGACGACGACGGAGCCGGCCGCGAACGCGACCGCCGCGATGAGACGGAGTGGAGCGTTGAGCACGGAGTCGTCTCCTGTGGTCGATGTGATGAACAGGCCCTGCGACCCCGTTGCGCCGTACCCGGCTCGGAGCGCGCGCAAACCGCGACGCTCGGGAGGAATCCGCCCGCCCACTGATGAGCGCGACGGCGCGAGAGTGGCGATACGCACATGACCTGGACAGGACCGCCAGCGGAGCGAGGAAACGATGAACAGCGCGCAGGACGCGTCCCGGACGACCCGCAAGATCCTGTCGGCGCGTCGCGTGTACGGCGACCCGATCGAACGTGACGGGCTGGTGCTGATCCCGGCCGTGCGCATCCGGGGCCGCGGTGGTGGCCGGCACGGCAAGGACGGCAAGGGCCCGGGAGGAGGCGCGTTCCGCGTCAGCGCGCGCCCCGCCGGGGTCTACGTCCTGCGCGACGGCAAGGTCATGTGGATGCCGGCCCTGGACGTGAACCGCATCGTGCTCGGCGGCCAGATCATCGGGATGGTGCTCGGCGCGTTTGCGATGGCCGTCTGGGGGCCGCGCCGCTGGTACGCGAGGGACGCACGCCGCCGGTGAGGACGGGCTCGTGACCGGGACGCACGCTCAGGACCTGCCGCTGCGGCTGGCGTCGCCGCGGGGCCGCTGGGTGCTCGCCGCGACGGTGCTGGCCTCGGGCGTCGCGTTCCTCGACAGCACCGTCGTGAACGTCGCGCTGCCTGCGATCGGCCGGAACCTGCACCTCGGCGTGACCGGGCTGCAATGGGTGCTCGACGGATACCTGCTGACGCTGGGCTCGCTCATCGTGCTCGGCGGGTCGCTCGGCGATCTTCACGGGCGGCGGCTCGTCTTCGCGATCGGCCTCGTCGGCTTCATGCTCACCTCGGTCGCGTGCGCGGCGGCCCCCAACGGCGCCGCGCTGGTGCTCGCCCGCGTGGCCCAGGGCGCGGCCGCCGCGCTGCTGGTGCCCGGGAGCCTGGCGATCATCTCCGCGTCGTTCCATCCCGACGATCGCCCTCGCGCCATCGGCGCATGGAGCGGGATGGCCGGCATCTGGACCGCGATCGGTCCGTTCCTCGGCGGGTGGCTCGTCGACGCGGTGTCGTGGCGGCTCGTCTTCCTCATCAACGTGCCGATCATCCTGGGAACCGTCGCGATCACGACCCGCCACGTGCCCGAGACTCGCGACGAGCAGGCGAGCGGCCACATCGACGTGCGCGGTGCGATCGCGTTGACCCTGGGCCTCGCGGGTGTCGTGTACGCGCTGATCGACGGCCCGACGCATCACTGGCCCGGGTCCGCGGTCTTTGCGGGCGTGGCGGGCGCGCTGATGCTCGTCGCGTTCGTCATGATCGAACAGCGGGTGCCGGAGCCCATGGTCCCGCTCCGGATGTTCCGCTCGTCGCAGTTCAGCGGAGCCAACGCGACGACCTTCGCGGTCTACGCCGCACTCGGAATCGCGACGTTCCTCGTGGTCGTGAACCTCCAACTCAATGCGGGTTACAGCGCACTCAGCGCCGGTGCATCGCTCTTGCCGTTCACGGTCCTCATGTTTCTATTCTCGGCCCGGGCCGGCGCGCTCGCGCAGCGCATCGGGCCCCGCATCCCGATGACGATCGGGCCGATCGTGACCGCGGTCGGGCTCATGATGCTGGCCACCGTCGACGGACGTGCGGACTACCTGACCGACGTGCTCCCCGGTGTCCTGGTGCTCGGGGCCGGCATGACCATCACGGTGGCTCCGCTCACCGCGGCCGTGCTTGCCGCGGCCGAGGAGCGTCACGCCGGCGTCGCGTCGGCGATCAACAACGCGGTGGCGCGCCTGGGCTCGCTGCTCGCGATCGCGGTGATCCCGTCGGTTGCGGGCATGACCGGCACGGGGCGCAACGCGTTCGCACACGGATACCCGACGGCCATGCGCATCGCCGCGGGTGTCGCGGCGACGGGCGGCGCGATTGCCTTCGCGACGATTCGCAGAGGACGCGTGGTGACCCCGGTGTCGCACGCCGACGTCGGTCAGGCGTGCCACCCCGCCGGTGTCTGCGAGGCGAGCTGACCAGCTTGCGGGAAATCGTGCTTGCACGGCGGGTTGCGGACGACCTCGGGCGGTGCGGCCCTCATCGTCCGGGACGGTCGAGCACCGCGCCGTCGCGCCCGGACCACCGCCAGGAGATCGACAGCCGCGGGCCGCCGCGCTTGGTCTTCGGCACGCCATGCTCCCAGTCGCGCTGGCAGGACCCGCCCATCACCACGAGGTCGCCTCGTCCCGGCGCGAAGTCTCGCGACGCGCCCTTCCCGCGGGGCCGTACGAGGAACGGGCGGGTGCTGCCGAGCGTCACGATCGCGACGATCGCGTCGTCGACCTCACGCAGCTCGCGGTCACGATGGAACGCCACACTGTCGTTGCCGTCGCGGTAGTAGTTGAGGCCGACCGCGCCGAACGGCACGCCGTAGTGCGACTCCAGCGAGGCGCGCGCCTCGTCGAGCACCGGGTGTGGCACCGGCTCACCGGCCGGGAACCAGCGCGAGAGTCGCGGGTCCTCGACGAGGCGCTCGTACATCCACCGCTTTCCCTGGTGCCAGTCGACGTGGTCGACCAGATGGTCGAACAACGTGTCGGGGCCGGTGAGCCAGCCGCGCGCGACGTCGATCCACGCCGTCGCGTCGAGGTGGGCCCGCTCGAAGCGGGCGTCCGTGCCGACGCGGGGCTCGCCGCCGGCGAGCAGTGATGCCTGGTACACGGACACCACTCCAGGCTAGCGAACGTCCGTTCGGATCATTCCGGCCCCCCTCGGCCGTCATTTCCGGATCGTCCGGCCTCGGTTCCGGATTGTTAGGAATCCCTCATTCGGATCTCAGGTCCTCATCAGGTCACGTGTCCAGACTCCGCCCTAGTGTCCGGCGGCGGCGTCGCCCCCCGATGCCTCTCCAACCGCCGTCGTCGTCGGACACCGATGTCATCGAAGCGCGGGGGATACCGGAGCGTGAACATGAACAGAGGCAGCCGGCGCCGGCGGGCAAACGGCGCACGTGCCTGGCTCGTGGTCGCAGGTGCGGCTGCGGGCATCGTCGTGCTCGCGGCGTGCGGCGGCGGCGGGTCGTCGAGCACGTCCTCGACCTCGCCGGCGGGCGGCCCGGCCTCGACGGCCAACAGGTCGGCATTGGCCGCGTACCGGCAGTGCCTCCGCAACCACGGAGTCACCTTCGGTCGGCGCGCCAGCGGCCAGAGCGGCCAGAGCGGTTCCGGTGGCACGAGCGATTCCGGTGCCCCCGACACCGGCACACCGCCGTCCTCCCGTGCGCCGTTGACGCCACAACAGCAGGCCCAGCGGCAGGCCGCGCAGCAGGCGTGCCAGAGCAAGCTGCCTCCCGGCTTCCTCCAGCAACAGCAGCAGGACATGGCTGCGTACCGCAGCTGCTTGAAGGACCACGGCGTGAACGTGCCGGCGGGCCAGAGCGGCAGTCCGTTCGGTGGTGGAGGCCTGCGGGGCCTCGATCGCAACGACCCCACGGTGCAGGCCGCGTTGAAGGCGTGCGCACCGCTGCTGCCGAACGGCGGAAGGTTCGGCCCGAGCGGCGGAACCGGGTCGCAGTCGAGCGCGCCGGCCGCGCTGGGGGCGCCCGCCACGAGCGCCGCGTGAGCGCGTTGCCGGCGCGGGCCCGCGAGCTCGCGCGCCGCCGAACCGAAGTCGAGCCTGCTGCTGCGGCCCCGACGGGCCGGCGTGGGCCGCGGGTGCGATGGTACGACGCGCTGCTCGCGTGCGCGCTGATCGCCGCAGCGGTCCTCGCGGTCACGTCGATCGGCACGTCGGGCAGCGCGACACCCACGATCCGCACCGCGTCCGTACAACGCGGGGTCGTGCAGTCCTCGGTGCAGTCGACGGGCAATGTCGTGCCGGCGGGGTCGTACGCGGCGAGCTTCTCGACGAGCGGAACCGTCACGGAGATCGACGTGAGCATCGGGCAATGGGTCACGAAGGGGCAGACGCTCGCGAAGCTCGACCCGACCCAGGCCCAGGCGCAGGTCGCCGCGGCGCAGGCGTCGCTGAGCGCGGCACAGTCGAACCTGCAGCAGCTGGAGCAGGTGCTCACCCCGCAGCAGCGGAACCAGATCGCGGTGGGCGAGCAGCAGGCTCAGGCTGCCGTCGACCGGGCCAACCAGACGCTGGCCAACGCACAGGCGCAGCTCGCCGCAGACCAGGCCGCGAACGCGACCGCGAAGGTCGCCCAGGACCAACAGGCGGTCACCCAGGCCCAGAACCAGTTGACCCAGGCCCAAGAGCAGCAGCAGACCGCCCTCGCCGCCGACGCGGTGAAGGAGGCTCCCCCGCAGAACAGCCAGGTGGCCTCCGCGAACGCGAGCATCGCCACGGCACAGGCGAATGTCGCGAGCGCGATGAAGGCGGCTGCCGGAACCGTCCTCACCGCGCCCGCGGCCGGCGTCGTGACCGCCGTCAACGGCTCCGTCGGTCAGAACGTCAGCGGCGGCGGGTCCTCGACGATCTCGTCCGCGTCGACCGCGTCGACCGCGTCGACCGCATCGAGCGCGTCGTCGGGCGCGTCGGGGGCGTCGGCAACGTCCGGCGGTGGCGGTGGCGGGGCGTCCGCGAGCAACGGCGGTGGCGCGAGCGCGTCCTCGGGTTCCTCGTCCACCGGCAGCAGCGGCAGCTCGAGCTCGAGCGGGTTCATCACTTTGACCGACATGTCGAGCTTGGCGGTCAACGTCGGCATCGCGGAATCCGACGCGGTGAACGTGAAGGTCGGGCAGCCGGCCACGGTCACGTTCTCCGCGTTGCCGAACGTCACGTTGCCCGGCTCGGTCACGAGCATCTCGCCGACCTCGACGTTGGTGAGCAACGTCGTCACGTACTACGCGACCGTTGCGTTGAACCAGAGCGACCCGAACGTGAGACCGGGAATGACCGCGTCGGTCAACGTGATCACCGATGAGAAGGACAACGTGCTCCACGTGCCCAGCTCGGCCGTGTCGGGCACCGGCACCACCGGCACCGTCACCGTGGTCAACGGCAAGCAGCAGCAGACCGTGCAGGTCGGCGTCGGGCTGCGCGGTGACACCGACGACGAGATCACGAGCGGGCTCACCGAGGGACAGACGATCGTGACGTCGCGGTCGACGGCCGGCAGCGGGGCCACGACCGGCACCGGCATCCTCAACCGTCTGCGCGGCACCGGCGGGTTCGGCGGCGGTCTGGGCGGCGGGTTCGGCGGCGGGGGGTTCGGCGGCGGTCGGGGCGGATGACCGCCGTCGCACGACCTCGACGCCCGGTCATCTCCCTCCACGACGTGTGGAAGACCTACGGCATGGGCGAGGCGCGCGTGCACGCACTCCGCGACGTGTCGGTGCGTATCGACCGCGGTGACTACGTCGCGGTCATGGGGCCGTCCGGCAGCGGCAAGACGACCTTCATGAACATCGTCTCGTGCATGGACGCCCCGACGCGAGGCCGCTACATCCTCGAGGGTTACGACGTCACCGATCTCGAGGAGCGCGATCTCGCCGAGATCCGCAACCACCTCATCGGCCTCGTGTTCCAGAGCTTCAACCTGTTGCCGCGGCTGTCCGCGCTCGAGAACGTCGAGCTTCCGCTCGTGTACGCGGGCGTGGCGCGAAAGCTTCGCCGCAGCATGGCACTCGACGCGCTCGAGGCGGTCGGCCTGTCGTCGCGCGTGCGCCACCGGCCGACGGAACTGTCGGGCGGCCAGCAACAGCGCGTCGCCATCGCCCGCGCCATCGTCGGCAACCCCCCGCTCGTGCTCGCCGACGAACCGACCGGGAACTTGGCGACCGCGCAGGCCGACGAGGTCCTCGACATCTTCTCGTCGCTCAATGCGGATGGCCGCACGGTCGTCGTCATCACCCACGAGCCGGCCGTTGGCGAGCGGGCGAAACGGATCGTGCGGTTCAGCGATGGCCGTATCGTCGACGATCGTCGCGTCGCGGCGCGCGTCGGTCCGCCGCCCGTGCCGCGCCCGAGAAGCGAGGTCGCCTCGCTGCCGGCCCGCCTCGGAGGCGCGCGCGCGTGAGACTGCGCGAGAACCTCCGCTTCGCATTCGGCGGCATCGTGGCCAACCGTCTGCGCTCCGCGCTCACGATGCTCGGGATCCTGATCGGGGTTGGCGCGGTGATCCTGCTCGTGGCGGTGGGCACCGGCTCGTCGCACCGCGTGCAGCAGCAGATCCAGAGCCTCGGCACGAACACGCTCACGGTGTTCCGGGGCGGGTTCGGAGGCGGCGGCCGAGCGCGCAACGGCACCCAGGCACGTGGCAACCAGCTGACGCTCAAGGACGTGAAGGCGCTGCAGAGCCAGCAGAACGCGCCGGACGTGAAGTCGGTGGCGCCCGTCGTCAACGCGCAGGTCACGGCGACGTACCAGGGCGCGACGTACCAGCCGGGCCAGTTCGTCGGCACGACGCCCAACTACAAGAGCATCCGCAACTACCAGATCTCGTCGGGACGCTTCTTCGACCAGAACGACGAGACATCGCACGCGCGCGTCGTCGTGCTCGGAGCGACGGTGGTCACGAACCTTTTCGGCCAGGGTGCCGATCCCGTCGGCGCGAATGTGAACTTCGGCGGCTCGACCTTCCAAGTGATCGGCGTGCTCCAGTCGAAGGGCACGAACGGCCTGCAGGACCAGGACGACGTCGCCATCGCGCCGCTCACCGCGGTGCAGGACAACCTGAGCGGCAATACCGGCAACGTGAACCAGATCGCGATCGAGGCGGTGTCGGCGAACACGATGAACGCGGCGCAGTCCGAGATCACGGCGACGCTCGTGTCCACCCACAAGGTGACCGATCCGACCAACCCCGGCTTCACCGTGCTGAACCAGGCCTCGCTGCTGTCGACGTCGAACCAGACGAACCACGTGCTCACCGTGCTGCTCGGCGCGGTGGCGGCGATCTCGCAGCTCGTCGGCGGTATCGGTGTGATGAACATCATGCTCGTCAGCGTCACGGAACGGACGCGCGAGATCGGGATTCGAAAGGCGGTCGGGGCGCGCCGCAGCGACATCCTCGTGCAGTTCCTGGTGGAGGCGATGGTGCTGAGCATCCTCGGCGGCATCCTCGGGGTCGCGGCAGGGTTGATCGGCAGCCACTTCAAGATCGTCGGCGTGCAGCCGCTCGTGCAGGCGTACTCCGTGTTCCTCGCGTTCGGTGTCGCGCTCGCGGTGGGTTTGTTCTTCGGCATCTATCCGGCCAGTCGGGCCGCGCGCCTGCGGCCGATCGAAGCTCTCCGTCACGAATGAGGAACCTGCGATGACCACGTCCCGGCACGACCCCGGCTTCGCGATCGATCCCGCGACCGACGAAGACACCGCCCGCCAACACGTGGTGGCCGAGCACCCGCTCGACGACCACGGCGACGGCGACGACGTCGAGCCCGAGCCGCTGCCGATCTCACCGCGCCGGCGCCGGGTCAGCTGGGTGACCGCGACGCTCGCGCTCGCGGCCGTCGCGGCCGCGGGCTTCTACGCGGGCGTGCTCGTGCAGAAGCACCAGAAGTCGTCGGCATCCTCGACGGCCAGCGCGCTCCAGGCCCTGGCCTCGCGCTTCGGCGCCGGCGGGCGCAACGCCGCCGCCGGCGGCCTCGGGGGCGGCGGCTTCGGTGCGGGTGGCGGGGCCGGTCGGGTCTCGGGCACCGTGAAGCTCGTCGACGGGACGAACATCTACGTCACCGACGCGCAGGGCAACACGGTGAAGGTGGCGACAGGGTCCGGCGCGCAGTTCACGAAGCCCGCCGCGGGGTCGCTCACTGACGTGAAGATCGGCGACCGGGTGACGGTGCAGGGCCCCCAGGGCGCGGACGGCACGTACCAGGCCCAGCAGGTGACGATCGGCGGGGCCGGTGGTGGTGGCGCCGGGCGCGGCTTCGGCGGCGGCGGGGCCGGTGGTGGCGGTAGCGGTGGCGGCCGAAACGGCGCAAACGCCGCGACCGGCGGCTGACCGCTCCCCTTTACACGAACTCGCCCGGGTGGTTTGCCCCGCGCCCCGTGGGGCACAATGGGAGAATGCCGTTCTCCGTGAAGGTGAACGACCACCCGAAGGTGGCCCCGCCGGCCCAGCTCCCGGCGTGGCAGACCCGCGCGCTGCGCCGCTCGCTCGAGGGCGCACGCGCCCGCACGGTGGAGCGGATGGAGCGCTTCGTGCAGGCGGCTCGGAGCCTCGCCAACGAGAGCGGCAACGCGGCGTTCACCGTGCCGCAGCTCGCGTCATCGGCCGGGCTGTCGCTCAAGAGCTTCTACCGGTGCTTCCGCGGCAAGGACGAGCTGTTGCTCGCGCTGCTCGAGGACGACAGCGAGATCGGTGCCGAGATGCTGCGCGAAGCGGTGGACGCGCATGACGAGCCCGTAGCCCGTCTGCGGGCCTACTTCGACGCAGTCTTCGGGATGGTCGCGCTGCCCGGCGCGGCCGGGTATGCCGGCGTGCTCGTGCGTGAGCACCGCCGCCTTTCGGAGGACTTCCCCGACGAGCTGCGCGGCGCGCTCGCACCAATGGTGGACCTGCTCGCGCGCGAGATCACGCGCGCGTCGGATGCGGGGCTCGCCCGGCGCGGCGACGCGGCGCGTGACGCGGAGACGATCTTCGGCCTGCTGTTGAGTGCGATCCACGACGTGACCATGGGTCGCGGCGATCCCACCGAGGTCGCGTCGTACGCGTGGGGATTCTGCTGGGCCGGGATGCGCGGCGAAGCATCACCGATCGAACCGACGGCGCACGCCAACACGCGTGCGAACGTAGACACACCGGAACACTTGGAGAAGAGATCGACATGAGCACCTACAACGGCGAGGACCCGGCGATGCTCCTCTTCACGCCCGGCGCGGCGAACGAGCCGCACGAGGGGTACCGCACGCTTCGCGACAACCACCGCATCGTGCGCCAGCCGGGCTACGACGGCGCAATGGAGGTCATCGTCTCTCGCTATGACGACGTGTGTTGGGCGCTCCGTCACCCCGAGGTGTTCTCCTCCGCGGCCGAAGCGGTCGACATCGGCCAGGATCAACCGCTCATTCCGTTGCAGATCGACCCACCGGACCACTCGAAGTACCGGCGCCTTCTCGACCCGCAGTTCTCGCCGAAGCGGATGGCCCAACTCGAGGACGGCACCCGCGAATTCGTGAACCGTCTGATCGATGGCTTCGCCGGCCGCGGCACGTGCGACTTCCACGAGGAGTTCGCGACCCCGCTGCCTTCGACGATCTTCCTGTTGCTGATGGGTCTGCCGCACGAGGACCTTCCGACGTTCCTGCAGTGGCGCGACAACACGGTGCGCCCCGACGTGGAGCTCGGCGACTTCGAAGGCGCGGCCCGTATCCGCGAGCAAACGGGCCACGACATCACCGCGTACTTCGAGACCGCGATCGAGTCGAAGCGCAAGGATCCCGATGACGGCCTCCTGAGCAGACTCGTGCACGCGGAGATCGAAGGGCGTCCGCTCACACGCGAGGAGCTGCTCGGCACGTGCCATCTCCTCATGCTCGGCGGCCTCGACACGGTCACGGCGACGCTTGACTGCTCGGTCGCGTATCTCTCACACCACCCCGAGCGTCGTCGGGAGCTCGTCGAGCACCCCGAGCTCACCGGTGCCGCGGTCGAGGAGCTGCTGCGCTGGGAGACGCCCGTGCAGATGGTGGCGCGGGTGGTGAAGCAGGACGCGTCGATCGGCGGGGTCGAGGTGAAGGCCGGGGATCGCGCCATCATCCTCATCGGCGCGGCCGACGGTGACGAGCGGGAGTTCGCCGACGCCGACACGGTCAGCTTCACCCGGCAGGCCAACCGCCACGTCGCGTTCGGGGGCGGTCCGCACCGCTGCCTCGGGTCGCACCTGGCCCGGCTGGAGTTGCGGGTGGCGCTCGAGGAGTTCCATCGGCGCATTCCCGACTATCGGATTCCGGCCGGCACGGAGCTCGTGTACTCGCCCGGCATTCGCCAGACGATGGGCCTGCCGCTCGAGTTCGAGCCGGAGCCCGTGCGTCTGCCGTCGTCGGCCACGGCGGCACTGGGACGCGCGTAGCTCGGCTGGGTCCGGGCTGCGGTCGACGCGTTCAGGCGTCTTCGAGCATGCCGGTCAGGAGCGTGATCTCGAGCAACGACCGGACGTGACGGCTCGGCGAGCGCAGCACCAGGTCGAATTCCGAATGGCGCGCGCGTCGTTGCCATTCGACGAACACCGCCAGGCCCGCGCTGTCGCAGAAGTCGAGCTCCGAGAGATCGAGCACCAGCCGTGTGGGCCCGGTGAGCGCGGCACGCTCCAGGCAGTCACGCAGGCTGTCGACGGTGGTGACCTCGAGCTCGCCGCACAGACGAACGATCACCGCGTCGTCCATGCAGATCGTCTCGGCGTTGAAGATCTCGGCTGGTCTCAGCATGACGACGGCACGGTCACGCGCCTGCCCTCCCCCCGTCCAGTGCCACGTTCGATGCCCGTTGGCGCGTGCTGCCAAACCTCGTCGCCACGGAACCTGCGGCTCTGGCCTTGCCACCTCTGGCACGTCGGTCAGGCAACCAGGTGCTGCTCCACGACGATACGAGTCAGATTGACGCGGTTCGAGATGTCGAGCTTCCGGAAGACCTGGCGTAGGTGGAAGTCGACGGTGTGCGGTGACACGCAGAGCCGTTCCGCCACTTGCCGGTTCGTCATGCCGTCGGCCACAAGCTCCGCCACGGAGCGTTCACCAGTCGTGAGGTTCGCCCAGCCCCAGCGAGGTCCAGTCATCGCGCCGTCCTCTCCACTGTGTCTCGCGTACGGACCGTGCGGTCGTACCGCAATGAACGCGCCGGCCATGCGGAATCGCAGGAGGAGCTCGCCGAACTACGCGCCCGCGTAGCCCCACCACGCGATCAGGCGAAGGCTGTCTCGCGCGCGGTGCCGTCGACGGGCGGATAACTGGCACGCGAGTCGGGAAGAGGTGTGAGGCCGGGATAGACCAGTTTCCGGCTCACCGTTAGGTGCGCGCGACGGCTTGGGCCTATCCCGGCACTTCGCTTGTACCCCGAATCCGGGCTCGGTAGGCCGCGGTCTTTCCGGCGGCCGTTTCCGGCACATCCCGGTCGAGCTCTGACGTAGATGGGAGCGGGCAACGGCCCGTCCTTGACCGTACGGTCAGGATCCGGCGGGTACAACCATCTTCATGGCCGTCGTCGTCGCGTGGGAGCTGGCGGAACACGAGATCGTGCCGGGCACCGGATGTCCGACATGCGGCGCGCCGCTCGAGCCGGGCCAGCGGGTGGTGGCCGCGCTGGAGCAGCCTGCCGCGCACGAGGAGTGTGCGCGCGCCAACGAGGGCGTGTAGCGCCGGGGCGTCCGCGGGTCGATGCGGCGCCGCGGGGCGGGGCGGGTGCGCGCGGGGCGGGGCGCGGGGGCGGGGGCGGATGCCGCTTGCGCTCCAGGCGCTCCCAGAGCGAACGTTCCGCGCAAGCGTCATCCGCCCCCGCGGTCACTTCACCCGTCGTCTGCTCACGCGCTTTCGCGCGCGTGTGCGCTTGGTCAGCTCGTGTCGGGTTTGGGTTTGTTCTTGGGGTGTCTCGGGTCGTCTGGGGCGACCATTGCGCGTTTGCCTCGGCCTTGGATGAGGGCCCAGTGGTCATGGGTCTTGAGGTCGTGGTGGTACTTGCACAGCGGGTCGAGGTTGTCGAGGCGCGTTTCGCGGTTCTTGGCGTAGGGGTCGCGGTGGTCGACCTCGCGGGCCGCGTGCGCACACCCCGCGACACTGCACATCGGTGACGACCACAACAGGGCGATCTTCTGGGCCGCATTCGGA
>JAMXLJ010000085.1 GCA_024281095.1 Acidimicrobiia bacterium
GCTCCAGGAACGGCTGCCACAGGCGACGGTTTCGAACTCGTACGGCATGACGGAGGCCGGCCCCGCGTTCATCGTGATGCCGAAGGACGAAGTCACGAAGCGTGTCGGTTCGGTGGGCAAGCCGATCCCGCCAATGGAGGTCAAGATCGTCGACGACGACGGCGCCGATGTTCCTGCCGGAACTGTGGGCGAGTTGCTGACCCGTCTGCCCGGTCGTCAGCGCGAGTACTACCGCGACGACGACGCGACGACCGCCACCTGGACCGAGGACGGATGGCTCAGGAGCGGCGACCTCGCGTACCTCGACGACGACGGCTTCATCTACATCGTCGGCCGCAAGAAGGACATGATCATCCGCGGCGGCAACAACATCTATGCAACCGACGTGGAGGCCGCGATCCTCGAGCATGCCGACGTACGCGAGGTCGCGGTGATCGGCGTCCCGCACGCCGTGCTCGGCGAGGACGTCGGCGCGTTCGTGGTGTTGCGGCCGGGCGCGTCACTCACCGACGACGCGCTGCGCGAGTTCTGCGCGGACCGGCTGGCCGACTACAAGCGTCCGCGGCGGGTCACGTTCGTCGACGAGCTGCCGCGCAACGCGACGGGCAAGGTCATGAAGCACATGTTGAAGGAACGGGTCGCCGAGACCACCGTCGAGGCGGGTTAGGTTCGCACGGAATCACGGAGAGGAGCGGGACGCGTGGCGCTCACGGAGCTCAAGGGTCAGCAGACGGGTACGCAGCGAGTGGTCATCGAGCGCGGCCCGGTGCGCGTGTTCGCCGACGCGCTCGGCGACGACGACCCCGTGTACCGGGGCGACAACGCGCCGGTGCCGCCGACGTTCCCCTTCGTGATGCCGTACTGGGGCTCCCTCGGCACCGGCGGCGCGGCCGGGTTGCCCATCGAGAAGCTGCGCGGCCCGGGCCGGGCCATCCTGCACGGCGAGCAGGAATTCGAGTACCTCAGCTGGCCGCATGTGGGCGACGTGCTCGAAGGCACCACCACCATCACCGACGTCTACGAGAAGGAACGCGGCGACGGCGGGAAGATGGAGTTCTACGTCACCGAGACGGCGTGGAAGCAGGCCGACTCGGGCACGCCGGTGCTGAACGCCAAGTTCACGCTCCTGATCATGGTCCGGCCCCCGAAGTAGCGGGCGGGTCGCGGTCCTCGTCACGGCGTTCCTCGCGGTCTTCGCACAGGTCTTCGCATGACGTCGGTCGCCGGCGTCGACGGCTGCCGGCGGGGTTGGGTCGTGGTCGTGCTGCGCGACGGCGCCTTCGCGCGCGCGTTCACCCGCGCGTCGTTCACCGAGGTGATGGCGGAGGTTGCGGGCTGTTCCGCGGTCGGCGTCGACATGCCCATCGGCCTCGTCGACGCGGGCGCCCGCGAGTGTGAACGGCTTGCGCGCGAGGCGCTCGGTTCCCGGGCCGGAACGATCTTCCTCATGCCCCCGCGCGCGGTGCTCGAGGCCCCGTCACACGCGGAGGCGCTCACCCGCTGCCGGGAGCTCGGTGTACCGGGCGTCTCGGCCCAGGGATACGCTCTGCGCGGCAAGGTGCTCGAGCTCGAGGCCGCGCTCCGGGGCGGCGGCGCCGGCATGCCCGTTCTCGAGGTTCACCCGGAGCTCTCGTTCCACGCGATGGGCGACGGCGAGCCGCTCCCACGGAAGCGGACGTGGGACGGCCTCTGGCGACGTGACCACCTGCTGCGGTCGCAGGGCATCGGTTTGCCAGCCGAGCTTCCCGACACGGTGGGCGCGGCTCCGGACGACGTCCTCGACGCGGCCGCGGCGGCGTGGACCGCGTCGCGCTCCGTCGACCGTGAGGCCGTCTCGCTGCCGGATCCGCCGCAGCGCGGGCCGCGCGGCGAACACATCGCGATCTGGTACTGACGCCCTTGCTCCGTTGCAGGGTTACCAGGCGATGTCCGTGAGGAACTGCTGCACCGCGTCCACCGTCGACGCCGGGTTGTCACCGGCGGCGTGATGACCGGCGCCGCCGATCGTCACCAGCCGCGCCCCTGGGATCAACGCCGCGACCTCCTGCGCGCCTTCGTCGGACAGCACGTCGCTCTTCGCTCCGCGGAGCACGAGCACAGGGCACGTGAGGCGAGGCATCTCCTCGTCCATGCCGGACGTGAGCTCGCGCCAGCCACCGAACTCGCGGCCGCTCTCGCGCATGCGCCGGCCCAGCGCGTGCTTCCACTCCCATCGGCCGTCGGGTCGTTGACGGAGATTGCGACGCAGATTCTCCGGCTTCACGTTCGCACGGTTCGGCAGGTACCCGGCGACCTCGGCCGCGGCCTCCTCCAGCGACGCGAACGACTCGTGCCGGGTCAGGAACTCGATGATCCGGTTGACGCCCTCGTCTTCGAGCCTGTGGCCGATGTCGACGAGAACCATCCCCGCGACGAGATCGGGTCGCGCCGCCGCCAAAGTGAGACTCGTGATGCCGCCGAGCGACGCGCCCGTGAACACGGCGCGCTCGATGCCGAACTCGGCGAGCAGCGGCGGCAGTGTGGCCGCGATCGCCTGGCGGGTGAGGCCTGCGTCGGTGTCGTCGATCGCGTCGGAGTCGCCGTGCGCGGGCAGATCGGGCGCGACGACGTGTGCGCGGGGCCGCAACGCGTCGCCGAGCTCCTCCCACATGTACGCCGTCTGGCCGCCGCCGTGGAGGCACACGACCGGCGGTCCCGCGGAAGGGCCCCATTCGAGGTAGTGCACCGTGCGGCCGGCGACGACCGTGAAACCGCTGCGTCCGCCGCGCGGGACGTCGTGGATCACTGGTCGCGCCGCAACAACCAGGCGATGTTGTGATTGAACAACTCGGGTGCCTGCTCCGGCACTCCGCCGCCGGTGCACTGGTTCCTGTAGTCGTCGACCGGCGTCGCCGTGCCCTCGCCGTGCGGATAATCGCTGCACATCATGAACAGATCGCCGGCGCGTTCGCGCAGCAGATCGGGGCGTTCGTACGCGAACGCGGCCACGCGCACCTGCCGCCGGATGTAGTCGCTGGGTCGCTCGGGAAGGTCCGTGAGCGCGCGCCCGTTCTGGCGGCGGTGGAAGTCGAAGGAGCCGTCGAGCGAGGGCAGGAAGTGCGCGGTCCACGCGGCCGACAGCTCCATCACGCCGATTCGCAGAGCGGGGTGACGCGCGAACACTCCGTGGATGGCGAGATCGCTCAGCGCGAGTGCGGGCGCGATCCAGATGAAACTGGTCTGCAGGACGGGGTCGACGGTGTCGAAGTCGCCCGAGTACCACTCGTCGGCGAAGGGCCGTTCGAAGTTCGAGACGTGGAACACGGGTGTGACGCCGTAGTCGACGAACAAGGACCACGCGCGGTCGAGCCCGGGGTCGTGGAGTGCCTTTCCGTCCACCGGCGCCGGCGCCATCATCGCGAGCCGTACGCCGCCGCGGCTGAGCGCCGCGAGCTCGCGCTCGAGCCAGGCGAGGTTTCGCAACGTCACGTGTCCGACGGGATGAAGGCGGCCACCGCCCTGGTCCGCCACGTCGACCGCCCATCGGTTGTACGCGGCCATGTTGACCTCGAGGGCGTGCAGGTCGCGCCCGACCACCCGCTCCCATACGAGCCCGGCATTCGGGAAGAGCACCGCTTCGTCGACCCCGAGCAAATCGAGATGCGCGAGACGCGCGGCGGGGTCCGAGTAGTGACGGGGCGCGTCGTCGTAGTTGACGTCCGCGCGGGCGCCGTCGCGGTTCCGTTGCCGCCCGTGGCCGGTGCCGTCGACGTCTCCCGGCTGGAAGACCTCGGCCGGGTAGATGCGCTCGCCCTTCCACGTGACCCAGCCGAACCCCTGATCGTCGTCGACGATACGAACGCAGACGTCGCGGTCGGCCGACGGCGCGTACTGGGCCCACAGCTCCCGGGCTTCGAAGAGGTGCTGGTCGGCGTCGATGAGCGCGGTCATCTCGTGTCCCCCTTTGTCTCCTCGCTCCATTGTGCCCACACCTGACGCACACGTCATATTCGTGAGACGATGACCGCATGGGTGTGGATGCCGGCGCCGCGCGACGTCTCAACCTCGCCGACGTGTTGCGCGAACACCGCCGGAGCCGGCCCGCGGGAGTTGCCGTCGTCGACCGCGACCATCGCGCCACGTTCGCGGAGCTCGACGAGCGCGTGAACCGTCTGGCGAACGCGCTCGGCGACGCGGGCGTCGGGCCCGGCGACCGGATCCTCTGGCTGGGGCAGAACTCGTTCCGTATCGCGGAAGGCCTCCTTGCCGCGGCGAAGTTGGGCGCGATGTTCTGCCCGGCGAACTGGCGGCAGAGCCCCGACGAGCTCGCGTTCGTCATCGACGATCTCGACGCGCACGTCGTGTTCTGGCAGGAGGAGGAGATCGGCGTCAATGTGCGCGAGGCGCGTGGTCGCGCCCATTCGAACGCGCTCTGGGTGCAGCACGACGCGGAAGGCGACGGGACGTACGAGCAGCTCGTCGCATCCGGCGCGCCGCACGATCCGGATCATGACGTCGATCCGTCGTCATCGTTGCTCGTGGTCTACACCGCGGCCTTCGGCGGGCGACCGAACGGCGCGATGCTCAGCCACACTGCACTGATCGCGCAGGGTCTCGTGCTGGGCGACCTGAGCGAGTTCGACGACTCGTCCGTGTACCTGAACTCGGGGCCGCTGTTCCACATCGGCACGTTCATGAACACGCTCGCGACGTTCGTGTACGGCGGCACCAACGTGTTCACACGGCGTGTCGACGCCGAAGAGCTGTGCCGGCTCATCGACGACGAGCGCTGCACCGGCGCCTTCCTCGTCGGGCCGATGTTCACGCAGATCCTCGAGGCGAACGCGGGCCGCCGCTACGACCTCCGGTCGCTGCGCACGTCGAGGGTGGGGCCCGAGTGGGACGCGATGGTGTCGCCCGACACGAGCCGTTGGGCCCGGAATCCCGGCGGCTACGGCCAGACCGAGGTGATGGGCATGCTCACGTACAACGCCCTCGGAGTCGGCGGCATCGGCACCCACGGGCGCCCGTCGCCAGTCGTGCAGGTACGGATGGTCGATCCCGACGATCGGGAGGTGCCCGCCGGCGAGACGGGTGAGATCGTCGCTCGTGGTGCAACGGTCATGAACGGGTACTGGAAGCGCCCCGAGCTCAACGCGCAGCGCCGCCGCGACGGCTGGCATCACACCAACGATCTCGGCCGGCGCGAGAGCGACGGCACCGTCACGTTCGTCGGACCGAAGACGCGCATGATCAAGTCTGCAGCCGAGAACATCTATCCGGCCGAGGTGGAGGCGTGCATCGCGACCCACCCGTCGATCGCAGAGTGCGCCGTCATCGGCGTCCCCGACGAGGTGTGGACCCAGAGCGTGAAGGCGATCGTGGTGGTGCGCGACGGTGAGGCGGTGACGGCCGAGGACATCATCGGGCACTGCCGTGAGCGGATCGCGTCGTACAAGAAGCCGCGTACCGTGGAGTTCGTGAGCGGACTTCCCCGCGCCGGGTTCGTGGTCGACTACGACGCCCTCGACGCGAAGTTCGGCGGCGGCGGATACCCGGGCGGGCGGAACCGCAGCGCATGACCGCGTTCACCGAAGGTCCCTACCGCCGTCGCATCCGTCTGGTCGCCACCGAAGCTGGAGCATCGGTCGTCGAAGCCGAGCTCGAAGACGACTTCCATCACTTCGCAGTCACGCTGCGACACGCGGGCGGACGTGTCGAGGACGTTGCGGGGCGCGCGCTGCGCTGGCCGTGGACGACATGCGCCGACGCGGTCGTGCCGCTTCGACAGCTCGAAGGAATGGACCTCTCCCCGCGTTGCACCGCGGTCGCGTCGTCGGCCGACCCGCGCGCGAACTGCACCCACCTCTTCGACCTTGCCGGCCTCGCGGTCGCGCACGCGGCACGCGGTCTCGGGCGCCGGCAGTACGACGCCGAGATCCCGCGGCCCGTCGAGGGCCGCAGTCGCGCGCGTTTGTGGCGCGACGGAGGACTGCTGCTCGAGTGGCAACTCGTCGACGGCGCGGTCGTCGACGCACCGCCGTACTCCGACGTCCCGTGGAACGGCGGCTTCATGCGCTGGGCAGACTCGACGCTCGACCCCGACACGGCGGAGGCGGCGATCGTGCTGCGGCGGGCGTGCACGATCGGATCCGGTCGGGGGATGGACCTCGACCGCTACGAGACCGCCGGTGATCTCGAGCGGATCATGTCGGGCGTCTGCTTCACGATGCAGCCGGTGCGGATCCACCGCGCCGAGCGGATCAAGGGCTCCGTCCGAGACTTCGCGTCCCGACCCGACCGACTCCTGAGCGACGACCCACCGGAGCAACCCTCGGCCTCAACTGGAGGATGAGCCTGCCTCGACACCGGGTCGAGGGTTGCGGGTCCAGGGTTCGGGGGTCGAGCGCCGTGTCCCGGGTTGGTCCTCGTGAGCGGGCCGGAGCCGCGGCTCAGTCGCCGTCGAGGCTCACGAGGTCGGCGAACCGGCGCAGGCCGTCGACCGCGTCCTTCGAGCGGGTCCACGGCGACACGACGAGCCGGGTGACACCGAGCTCCTCCCACCGCGCCACGTCGTCACGCGACTCGACCGGGCCGCCGAGGCAGACCTCGAACGGCTCCCCCGCCCGGCCGCTGTCGGCCCGCAGCTTGCGCAGGCGCTCGAGCTGTCCGGGGGCGGTCGCAAGCGTGTGCGACATCCCGATCCAGCCGTCGCCGGCACGAGCCGCGCGACGCAGCGCCGCGGCGCTCTCACCACCGATCAGCAGCGGTGGCCACGGTCGCTGTACCGGCTTGGGCTCGAACGCCACCGCCGCGAAGTCGAAGAACTCGCCGTGGTGCTCGATCACCGGCTCGGACCAGAGCCGCTTGCACACCTCGAGCGCTTCGTCGACACGGCGGCCGCGGGTGGAGAAGTCGAGTCCGGTCGCGGTCCACTCCTCCTCGAGCCAGCTCGCACCGATCCCGATCTCGGCCCGTCCGCCGGAGACGATGTCGAGCGTCTGGATCGCACGCGCGGCAACGAAGGGATGGCGCAGCCCGAGGTTGTACACGTGGCTGCCGAGACGGATGCGTTCGGTGCTGCCCGCCAGGAAGCTGAGATACGCGAAGCAGTCGAACGCCGGCGTGGTGGGTGGAACGGGCGGCACGTCTTCACCTGGGTGGGGCGAGCGGCTCATCTCCACCGGGAAGACGAGGTGCTCCGGCAACCAGACCGACTCGTAGCCCAGCCGCTCCGCCTCGATCGTGCACTGGAGGAAGAACGCCGGATTGAGCCGGCCGAGCGCGATTCCGAACTTCACCGAAGCCTCCTCGTCGTCAATCGCGCCACCGGCTCATGTGTGGAACGTGCCGTCGTCCAAACGGTGCCAGCCGCCCGCGGCGAGGTTGCCGCCGTCGACGTGCAATGTGACGCCGGTGACGAACGCGGACAGGTCCGACGCGAGATAGACGACGGCCGCGGCGACGTCGTCTACGTGACCCTGACGCGGCAGCGGTGTGTTGACAGGCACGTCACCGATGCCGGGTGTCGGGATCACGTCCGGCGCGATCGCGTTGACGCGGACCAGGCGGTCGCCGAGCTCGAGCGCCAGGGTCTTGGTGAGGTTGCCGACCGCGGCCTTCATCGCGCTGTACACCGCGAAACCGGGCGCGGCGCGATGGGCCTCGATCGACGTGATGTTCACGATCGAAGCGCCGCGCAACGGCATGCAGGGAACCGTGGCGCGCACGAAGTTCGTCACGCTCGTGAAGTTCTCGCGCATCAACGAGTCCTGACCCTTCTCGTTGACGTCGAGGAACCTTGCGTGGAACCCGCCGCCGGCGTTGTTGACGAGGATGTCGATCGGGCCGAGCTTCGCGGCGGCATCCTCGACGAACGCCCGGACCGCCTCGCCGTCACGCACGTCGAGCGGGGCGGCGACAGCTTTGCGCCCGAGAGCCTCGATCTCGTCCGCCAGCGAGGTCATGTTCTCGACGTCGCGGTCGCACACGGCGACGTCGGCACCGAAACGGGCGAGCGCGAGTGCCGTCGCCCGGCCGATGCCGACCGCGGCACCCGTGACGATCGCGACCCGGCCGGTGAGCAGCACGGAGTCGGGCGTGAGCGTCATGGTGGGCGGAGGCTACTGCCCCGTACACTGACGGTCACGTCAGAGAACGCGCCGTCGTATCGCCGCGGAGGTGCCGGTGAGTTACGCCATCGAAGGCAAGCGGGTGCTCGTCACCGGAGCATCGACAGGGATCGGCGCCGCACTCGCAGAGGGCTTCGCCGCCCGCGGCGCGGTCGTCGGGATCTGCGCCCGGCGCGCCGCGCTGCTCGCCGATGTGCTCGACCGCGTGCAGAAACATTCACCGGAGTCGCGCGCCTGGACCGTCGATCTGTCCGACCTCGATACGGTCGAGGCGTTCGCCCGTCGCGCCGACGCGGAGATGGGCGGCGTCGACGTGCTCGTGAACAACGCAGGCGCACCGAAGCGCCGGAAGGTCACCGATCTCACGCCGGCGGTCGTCGAGTCGATCATGGCGCTCAACTACTTCTCGCCCGTCCGCCTCACGCTCGCTTTGCTCCCCGGGTTGATCGAACGGCGGGGTCGCATTGTGAACATCTCCTCGATCGCGGCCCGCCTCGGGCCACCCGGTGAGGCCGCGTACGCGGCGACCAAGGCGGCCCTGACGGCATGGTCGGAATCTGCGGCCGTCGACCTCGCCGACACCGGGGTGAAGGTGCACGTGGTCGCACCCGCGGTGATCGACACCGACCTGTTTCATCTCCCCGATAACGATCCGGCGATGACCGAAGGCGTCGACGCGTTGCCGACGGACGCGATGGTTGCGCCCGTGCTCGCGCAACTGGAGTCGGGCGCGTTCGAAACCTACGTACCCGAGTCGTTCCGCGACATCGTCGTCGGCAAGTTCCAGAATCCCGAAGCCTTCATGGAAGGCACCATCGCCTACGCGCGCTCGCACCGCAGCTAACCCGGCATTCCGGCGTCGTTTCACGCGCACAATGCGCGCCATTCGACGCCGGAAGCACGCGGGGCGGACACTTCCCGGTTCTGGCGTCACTTCACGCGCACAATTCGCGCCATTCGACGCCGGAACGCTCAGGCGGCGTCGATCAGGAGCGAACGCAGGGCGCGGCAGAGGTCGATCGCGCCCGATTGCAGGTCAGGTCCCGTGACGTGAAGCACCCGCCACCCCAACGCCGTGAGGTCGTTTCGGCGACCGAGGTCACGCACGTATTTCGCCCGGCCTCCATGGTGCAGGTAGCTGTCGTACTCGATCGCGACCTTGATCCGCGGATATGCGATATCCGGGCGCGCCAGAAGGTTGCCGGCGTGGTCGACAATCTCGTACTGCAGCACGGGATCCGGCAGACCCGCGTCTCGAAGTGCCTTGAACAAGAGATGCTCTCGGACGCTTTCGGCGAGATCGGCCTGTGGGTGCCTTCGAGCGAGCACCGCTTTGAGCACACCGATCCCCCGGCGGCCGCGTTGCGACAGCTCCTCGACGCGCCGCCACAGCTCGGCGAAGGCCACCAGGTCTCGCCGAAGTGCCTCATCGACGGCGAGCTCGAGCGTTGACTCGTGCAATACCGCGGCAGCATCGATCAACGTCCGCGCCGGAAGCGTCACCGGCACATCGGAGACGTCGACATCGTCGGGCGACCACGCCCGCGTCTCGTGCACGACGAGACCCACGTGACGCGCCCGTCGCCAACGCGGTGTCGAAATCTCCGTGACGTGCCGCCTGGCACCGGGAAGGTCGTAGATGGCCAAGGCCGAGCGGTGCGAGATCGCTGCCGGCCCGGGAGCGGCTTTGCATGCCGCAGCCCCGAGGCCCCGCCAATCCGGTTCGGGGCCCGCGAGGCGGTACACACCGCGGAAGACCGCGATCCACTGCCCTGTGGAGACGCGATAGCCGCACTGCCTTGCCCTGAGGCCGCAGGCGAGCGCGTCGTCGAGCGTGAACGCGTGCTGCCGTTGCACCAGTCGAGCCAGTTTCCGATCCGCCTCCCTGCCCACGGCGACATCGAATCATGTCCCTGTGACAGCCAACGCGCCGGGTTTCCGGCGTCAGTTGCCGCGCAGTATTCGCGTGAAGTGACGCCAGAACGCTCGGATGTCGCGTCGCACCGGTTCTGGCGTCAGTTGCCGCGCAATATGCGTGTGAAGTGACGCCGGAACGCTTTGGGGGGGCTAGTCGAAGAGGTCGGGTTGTTCGCGGGTGATCCGGGCGTAGAGCGGTTGGAAGCTGAAGTAACCCGCGATGTGGGAGCCAACCTGCGTCGAGGTGAGCTTGGCGTTCTCGGGCTCGATCAACACGGGCGTGCCCGCGGCCTCGGCCAGGAGCTGGGCCTGGCACGACCGCTCCATCGTGATGAACCACCACACGGCCTCGTCGACCGAGTGCCCGACGGTCAACAAGCCGTGGTTGCGCAGGATCACGGCCTTGCTGTCACCGAGTGCCGCGGCGATGCGCTTGCCCTCCTCGGTGTCGAGCACGACGCCGGTGAAGTCGTCGAACACCTCGTGGTCGTCGTAGAAGGCGCACACGTCCTGGGTGATCGGGTCGAGCTTGCGGCCGAGCGTCGACCACGACTTCCCGTAGATCGAGTGCGAGTGCGCGGCGGCCATCACGTCGGGACGGGCCGCGTGCACCTGCGAGTGGATCGCGAACGCAGCCTGGTTGACCGACGCGTTCCCCTCGACGACGTCGCCCCGGTCGTTGACGAGGATGAGGTCCGACACCCGGATGTGGTGGAAGCTCATCCCGAACGGGTTGACCCAGAAGTGATCGGTGAGCTCGGGATCGCGGGCGGTGATGTGCCCGGCCACACCCTCGTCGAACCCGAACTTGCCGAACAGACGGAAGCCGGCCGCGAGGCGCTGCTTGCGATGCAGACGCTCCTCGTCGACGGTGTCGAACTTCGGCTTGTAGTCCTTGACGATTGCGTCGATGTCGAGCTCGGTCTCGGCCATGGTGTTTCGACTCCCGGCGATGGACGACAAGACGGCCAGGCGGCCAGAACGTGTTCCACCAGTGTAGGGGTCGGGCGCCCGCACCCCGCCGGCCGCCCGGGCCCGACGCCGCTACGACTCGGGCAGGCCGATCGTCTTCGTCTCGAGGTACTCCTCGAAGCCCTCCACACCGTGCTCTCGACCCACGCCGCTCTGGCGGTACCCGCCGAAGGGCGAGTCGGGGCCGAACCACTGTCCGCCGTTGACCGAGATCGTGCCGGTGCGGATCCGGCGGGCGACGTTCATGGCCCGCTCGAGCGACGCCGAGCTCACCGACCCCGACAGGCCGTACCGCGAGTTGTTCGCGATGCGGATCGCGTCGTCGTCGTCGCCGTACGGGATGACCACGAGGACCGGGCCGAAGATCTCCTCCTGCGCGACGGTCATGTCGGGCTTCACGTCGACGAACAACGTCGGCTCGACGAAGTAGCCCTTGTCGAACCGGTCGGAGCGCTTGCCGCCGACGAGCAGCCGGGCACCCTCCGCCTTGCCCTTCTCGATGTAGCCGAGCACCCGCTCCATCTGGCGCGCGTTGATCAACGGGCCGGCGATGTTCGCCATGTCGTTGGGGTCGCCGTACCCGACGGTCTCGAACGCGGCCTTCAACAGCTCGACGCCCTCGTCATAGCGCGACTGCGGCAGGAGCATGCGGGTCGTGATCGCACAACCCTGGCCCGCGTGCACGCACACCATCGAGCCCATGCCGACCGAGGCCGCGAAGTCGGCGTCGTCGAGGACGATGTTGGCGGACTTCCCACCGAGCTCGAGGAACACCTTCTTGATGGTCTCGGCGCCGTTGATCATGATCCGCCGGCCCGTCGCGGTCGATCCGGTGAAGCTCACCATGTCGACGCGCGGATCGCTGGTGAGGATCTCCCCGACCGCGGCGGCGTCGCCCGAGGTGACGACGTTGACCACACCCGGCGGGATGTCGGTCTGCTCGGCGATCACCTTGCCGATGAACGTGGCACTCCACGGCGTGTCGGGCGCGGGCTTCAGCACGACGGTGTTGCCCGCGGCGAGCGCGGGCCCGAGCTTCGACAGGTTCAGCATGAACGGGAAGTTCCACGGCGTGATCGCGGCAACGACCCCGACCGGCTCGCGCACGACCAGGCGGCGGCTGCGCATGCCGAAGAACTCGTGGACAGGCAGCTCCTGCTCCCACTGCTGACGGTCGATCTGATCGATGTCCCACTGCAGGTCGGCGATGCACGTGTCCTGCTGGATGGCGTACGTCAGCGCGATGGGTGCGCCGACCTCGGCGACGATCTGCGGGCGCAACGTCTCCTTCTCGCGTTCGAGCCCCTCCTTCAGCTGCTGGAGGCAGCGCTTGCGGAGCTCACGGTCCGTGGACCACGTCGTCTCGTCGAACGCGCGCCGGGCGGCCTCGATCGCGGCGCGCACGTCCTGCTCGCCGCCGTCGGCGACCTGCCCGATGACCTCTTCGGTGGCGGGGTTGACGTTGTCGAACGTGCGACCGGACGCAGCTTCGGTGAGCTTGCCGTCGATCAGCATCCGGGACTCACCTTGCACGCCCATCTCGCCCCTCCTGGTTCGGCTCCTCGGGCAGGGGCGAGCGTAGCCCCGGCGCCCAATTCCCTGACAGCCACGTCACAATGGCCCGAGCAATCCGCGACCGGCCGGTATGGTCGTGACGAATGCGCATCGCCGCGCTGGACCTCGGCAGCAACTCGTTCCATCTGTTGGTCGCGGACGTGCGGCCGGACGGCACGTTCCTCCCGCTCGTACGCGAGAAGGAGATGCTGCGGCTCGGTGACGCCGTGGCGAGCGAGGGGCGCGTCAACGACGGCTTGGTGGAGGCCGCGGTGGCGACCGTGCGCCGGTTCCGCAAGCTCGCCGAGGCCGCGGGCGCGACCGAGATCCTGGCCTGCGCCACGAGCGCGATCCGCACCGCGTCGAACGGCGACGACATCGTCGACCTCATCGAGTCCGACGCGGGGATCGTCGTCGAAGTGATCGACGGCCTCGAAGAGGCCCGGCTCATCTTCGGAGCGGTGCGCGCCAGCGTGGTGCTCGAACCTGCCCCCGCGCTGTGCTTCGACCTCGGCGGGGGCAGCGTCGAGATCATGGTCGGCGACGCCGGCGCGATGCACTGGGCGACGAGCGAGAGGCTCGGCGTGGCCCGCCTCACCAACGAGCTGGTGCACAGCGACCCGCTGTCGAAGAGCGATCGCCGAGCCCTGCGGAATCACATCGCGCGTGTGCTCGAGCCGGTGGCCGAGCGTGTCGCCGGGTTCGAGCCGGGGCTGGTCGTGGGCAGCAGCGGCACGCTCGAAGACATCGGGCACATGGTCGCCGCCCGTCGCGACGCGAACGTCCCGGTGTCGCTGAACCAGTTGACGTTCACGCGCGACGAGTTCCTCCCGCTGCATCGCGAGCTCACCACCTCGACCGCCGCCGATCGACGGAAGATCCCGGGTCTCGAAACTCGACGGATCGAGCTCATCCCCGCGGGTTCGATGTTCCTCGCGACCGCGATGGAGGTGTTCGACTTCGAGGAGATGACCGTGAGCGAGTGGGCGCTTCGCGAAGGGATGGTCCTGGAGGCGATCGGCCGGCACGATCCCGAGGACTGGTCCGACGACCCGCGTTCCATCCGCCGTGCAGCAGTGAGCTCGCTCGCCCGTCGCTGTAGCTCACCCGAAGCGCATGCGTCCCACGTGGCGGTGCTGGCGCTGCAGCTCTTCGACGGGACTGCACCCCTCCACGGCCTCGGGTCGCACGACCGGGAGCTGCTCGAGTACGCCGCGCTCCTTCACGACATCGGCGAGCACGTGTCGCACGACGGCCACGACCGCCACGCGGCCTACCTCGTGCAGCACGGCGGCCTGCGCGGCTTCGACCCGGAGGAAGTCCGGGTGCTCACCGCCATCGTGCGATGGCACCGGCGCGGCGATCCGAAGCCCACCGACGACACGATGATCGACCTGTCGCCCGACACCCGCGAACACGTCCGGATGCTCACCGCGTTGCTCCGCATCGCCGACGGCCTCGACCGGGGCCGGCACCAGACGGTGTCGCGCGTCAGCGTGCGCTGCGGGCCGTCGCTCGTGCTCGTCGGCATCGCCGCGTCGGGCGATCCCGAGCTCGAGCTCTGGGGTGCCCGTCGCAAACGTGACCTGTTCGAGAAGACCTTCGACCGCGAGCTCGAGCTCACGATCCATCCGTCGGCGCTGTCGCCGGCTACGAAGGCATCTTCCTGATCACGGCCTCCGCGAACTGCTCGGTCGCCTGCAACTTCGCGTCGAGACTCGACCGGTAGTCGCCGCCGCTCGTGGCCGCGATCATCCACGGTGCACAGATGAGGTCGGTCACGCCCGCCTCCTCGAAGCGGCGGTACAGGTCGACGTCGGGCATCTCGTTCAGAGCCATGTAGATGGTGAAGTCCTCGTCGCCGCGGCCTTCGCGCGCGAGGTGTTCCTTCATGAGGCCGAGGTAGTGCCAGGCGTCCTGTTCCGAATAGGCCTGAGCCGCGATCCAACCGTCGCCGAGACGAGCGGCACGCCGCAGCGCCGGCTCACTGTGGCCGCCGACGTAGATGGGCACGGGCCGGGGAGGCGTCGGGTTCATTTGCAGTGCGTCGAAGTCGTAGTGCGGCCCGTGGTACTCGACCCACCCGCCGCTCCAGAGCGCGCGCAGCGCCGGGATCATGTCGTCGAGACGGCGGCCCCGCGTGTGGAAGTCCTGGCCGGTCGCGTCGAACTCCTCCTTGCACCACCCGACCCCGACCCCGAAGCGCACCCGGCCGCCGGAGATGCAGGCCGCGGTACCCACTGCCTTCGCGACGGTGAACAGGTCGCGCGCCGGCGCGATGTACACGCCCGTGGTGAAGAGCAGCTGACGCGACACGGCGGCCATCGCGGAGATGAGGCAGAAGTTGTCGGGCCAATCCGTCTCGGGCGACCAGATGGGTGACCCGTCTTCATAGGGCGAGTACGTGTAGCGCGACTTCAGCGTGCGCGGGAAGAAGATGTGGTCCGACAGGTAGATCCCCGCGTAGCCGAGATCGTCGGTGGCCCGGCACAGGTCGAGCAGCTGATCCGTCTCGAGGAACGCGACCGCCTGGTGGAACCGCATCGTGCTCTCCTTGTCGCTCGTTGCTCGTTGCTCGTTGCTCGTCGCTCGTTGGTCGTCGCGGCGTCGGGCGCGAATTGCAACCTGTTGCAGTGACGCGGGCGCGACGGTAGCGTCCGCGCGCACTACACGCCTCGTCCCCGAGGAGCGCGATGTCGTCCGGTGCCCGCTACTCGCTCCAGGAGATCTCCGATCGCCTCGAGATCGACGACCTGCTGTCGCGCTACACGTTGGCGATCGACGGGAAGGACTTCGATGCGCTCGACGAGGTCTTCACGCCCGACGCGACGATCGACTACACGACCTCGGGCGGGATCAAGGGGCAGTACCCCGAGGTGAAGGCGTGGCTCGCGAAGGCGCTCAGCCTGTTTCCGATGACACAACACCTGCTCGGCAACCGGCGCGTGGCCGTCGACGGCGACGCCGCGACCAGTCGCACCTACTTCTACAACCCCATGGGCGCGCCGAAGGACGGCGGTGGCCTGCACATGTTCTACGTCGGCGGCTACTACAACGACCGTCTGGTGCGTACCGCCGACGGGTGGCGCATCACCGACCGCTTCGAGGAAACCGCCTGGATGGACGGCAGGCCTCCGGCAAACCTCGAGATCCCGACGTAACCAGAGGTGTACGGCCTCGACGCGACGCTGCGCGAGCACATCGAAGCGAACGTGCGCGCCTTCGAGCGCCGTGCCGTCGAGCCGGGTGAGCGCCGCGCCGCAGCCGTGGCGGTCACGATCGTCGCCGCGGAGGACCCGCGCGAAGCCGCGTTCATCATCACGGCTCGGGCGGCCGGCCTGCGCAACCATGCGCGCCAGTGGGCGCTTCCCGGCGGCCGTATCGACGCCGACGAGGACGCCGCGACGAGCGCACGCCGCGAGCTGCTCGAGGAGGTTGCGCTGCGGACGGACCCCGCGGCAGTGCTCGGGTTGCTCGACGACTACCCGACCCGGTCCGGATTCGTCATCACGCCGGTGGTCGTGTGGGGCGGCTCCGGTACGGGGCTCGAGCCGAACGCGGCCGAGGTCGACAGCCTGCATCGCGTGCGCCTCGCCGATCTCGACCACGAGGGGTCACCGCGGTTCGTCGACATCGCGGAGAGCGACGCGCCGGTGATCCAACTCTGGGTCGACGGCCACTGGATCCATGCGCCGACTGCGGCCATCCTCTATCAGTTCCGCGAGGTCGCGTTGCACGGCCGCGCGACCCGCGTCGCTGATCTGGAGCAGCCGGTCTGGGCGTGGCATTGATCTCGAGAGCGGGAGTGGCCATGGATGTCGAGTTGCGCGAGGTCGCCGACGGTGTATGGGCGTATCTCCAGGACCGCGCCACCTGGGGATACAGCAACGCCGGGCTCGTGGGCGGTGACGGCGCGTCCCTGCTGGTCGATACGTTGTTCGATCTCCGCCTGACCCGAGCCATGCTCGACGCGATGGCACCCGTCACTGCCACGCGCGGCATCGAGACGGTCGTGAACACACACGCGAACGGTGACCACTGCTTCGGAAACCAGCTCGTGCGCGATGCCCGCATCGTGGCCTCGGCTGCGTCGGCGGCGGAGATGGACGACGTGCCGCCGTCGGTGCTGCACGCGTTCAAGCAGCTCGACCTCGGGGAAGCGGGGAACCATTACGTCGCCGATGCGTTCGGCCCGTTTCGCTTCGACGACATCGAGCCCACCCCGCCGACCGACACCTTCGACGGCTCGCTCACACTCGCCGCTGGTGGCCGTGCCGTCGCGCTCGAGGAAGTCGGGCCCGCGCACACTCGTGGCGATGTGATCGCGTGGGTGCCCGATGCACGTGTCGTGTTCACCGGCGACATCCTCTTCATCGGCTCGACGCCGATCATCTGGACGGGTCCCGTCGCGAACTGGCTCGCGGCATGCCGGCGCATCCGCGAGCTCGACGCCGCCGCGATCGTGCCCGGGCACGGTCCGCTCACCGACGCCGCCGGCGTGCGGCAAGTCGAGGGATATCTCGAGTGGCTGCAACGCGAGGCGACGAAGCGGCGCGACGCGGGCATGAGCGCACTCGACGCCGCGTGGGACGTCGAGCTCGGCGACTACGAGGGCTGGGCCGACGCGGAGCGCGTGGTGGTGAACGTCGACGCGGTGTACGCGGAGCTCGACCCCGGGCACCGGCGAATCAACGCCGTGGACGCATTCCGCGAGATGGGCCGGTACCGGGCGGCCCACTGACCGACCGGCGCTCGGCCCTCACTCGAGCAGGAAGTCGCGGATTGCGGCGTCGTGTTCCACGGGCCGGTCCATCGTCACCGTGTGGCCGGCCCCGCCGATCGTCACGAGCCGGGCGCGCGGCTGGTCCTGCAGCATCCGCTGCGCGATCTCGACCGAGAGAAGGTCGCTCTGCGAACCGCGCAACAACAGCGTCGGACAGCGCAGCGCGCGCCAACGCTCCCATTGCTCGGCCGGAGGGATCTCCTCACGCGGCCTGGCGAAGTCGCGCATGGCGGGGTCCCACTTCCACGTGACGCGTCCGTCGTCGCCGACGCGCAGATTGTGCGCGACGCGGTGCCGCAACATCGCCGCATCGGCGAGCGGGTTCTCGGCGCGCATCTTGTCGTACGCCTCGTCACGCGATGCGAACTCGACCGCGGTGCCCGCGTTCTGCATGATCCGTTCCACACCCGCGCGGTCGACCTCGGGGCCGATGTCGACGACGACGAGCCGCTCGACCCGATCAACATGCGCACCCGCGAAGCAGTACGCGTTGATGCCCCCCATCGACGCACCGACCAGCGAGACCCGTTCGGCGCCGAGCGCGTCGAGGAACGCGCCGACGTCGTCGACCATGACCCGGCTCCCGTAGACACCGGCCCACTGCGTGTCGCCGTGACCCCGTTGGTCGAGCGCGAGCACGTGGAATTCCTCGGCCAGCGAGCGGGCCGCGTGATCCCATGTGCGGGCATGCCCCGTGAAGCCGTGGAGGAACACGACGACGGGCAGGCCGTCACCACCCCAGTCGACGAAGTGGAACTCGAGACCGCGCATTGCCAGCGTGTGCGAACGGGGCTGCGCGAGGGGCTGGGTTTCGGTCATGACGGCAGTATCGCCCGCTCCCACGAGCGGTGCACCTGACTCCGCCGAGGCGTCGGGCGATACGCTGACAACTGCGTCAGCAGCCGAGGTCCCGGGAGGGTTCCATGCAGATCGACGACATGATCATCATCAGCGTCGACGACCACGTGGTGGAGCCTCCCGACCTGTTCGAGCGTCACGTGCCGGCCAAGTACCGCGATATCGCTCCGCACGTGGTCCGCAAGGAAGACGGCACCGATGTGTGGCAGTTCCACAACATGGAGGTGCCGAACATCGGTCTGAACGCGGTCGCGGGCCGTCCCCCCGAGGAGTACGGCATCGACCCGACGAGCTTCGACGAGATCCGACCGGGTTGCTTCGATCTCGAGAAGCGGATCCTCGACATGAACGCCAACGGCGTCCTCGGCTCGTTGTGCTTCCCTTCGCTTCCCGGATTCGCCGGTCGCCTCTTCGCCGCGGTCGACGACAAGGACGAGGCCCGTGTGCTCGCGCAGGCCTACAACGACTGGCACATCGACGAGTGGTGCGGCACGTTCCCGGGCCGGTTCATCCCGCTCAGCATCCCGTTGATCTGGGACCCCGACGCCATGGCCGCCGAGATCCACCGCGTGGCGAAGAAGGGCTGCCACGCGGTGACCTTCGCGGAGAACCCCGAACCGCTCGGCTTGCCGAGCCTGCACTCCGACCACTGGGACCCGTTCTGGAAGGCGTGCTCCGACGAGGGCACGACGGTCTGTATGCACATCGGGTCGTCGTCGAAGCTCGTCGTGACCGCGCAGGACGCGCCGATCGACGTCATGATCGTGCTGCAGCCGATGAACATCGTGCAGTGCGCGGCCGACCTCATCCACTCCCCTGTGTTCACGAAGTTCCCGGACCTCACGGTCGCGCTGTCGGAGGGCGGCATCGGCTGGATCCCGTACTTCCTGGAGCGCCTCGACCACACGTACAAGGTGCACAGGGCGTGGACGGGCGCGGACTTCGGCGACAAGTTGCCGAGTGAAGTGTTCATGGAGCACGTCGTGCTGTGCTTCATCTCCGATCCCGTCGGGGTGCAGCTCGCGCGCCGCATCGGCACCGATCGCATCACGGTGGAGATCGACTATCCGCACTCCGACACCATCTGGCCGAACGCGCCCGAGCGTCTGATGGCCGAGTTCGGGGCGACCGATCTCACCGACGACGAGATCGACCAGATGACGTACAAGAACGCGATGGGGTTCTTCCGCTACGACCCGTTCGCCCACCGGCCCAAGGACCGCTGCACCGTCGGCGCGCTGCGGGCGGAGGCGATCGGCGTCGACGTCGAGCCCAAGTCGGCCGCGTCCCGGCCCAAGAGCGCGCCGGTCGGGCGACTGAAGATCACCGACCTCACGCCCACCGCCTGAGGACGATCCCGACGTCCCGGCCGGTGCCGTCCGACCACGAACGCCACAACCGCGCCTTCTGGGACCGCGACGCCGACGACTACCAGGCGCTCCACGGCGCGGTGCTGGACGACGCGCCGCGGGCATGGGGCGTGTGGCGCATCCCCGACGAGGATGTCGGCGCGCTCGGCGACGTGCGCGGCCTCGACGTGCTGGAGCTCGGTTGCGGCGCGGCCCAATGGTCGATCGCACTCGCCCGTACCGGAGCGCGGGTCATTGCACTCGACCTCTCCGGCGGTCAGCTGCGCCACGCGCGTGACGCGGCCGGCAAGGCGGGTGCGCGCTTCCCACTCCTGCTCGCGAGCGGCGAGGCCGTCCCGCTGCGCGACGAGTCGATGGACGTCGTGTTCTGCGACCACGGCGCCATGTCGTTCTGCGACCCGGATCGCAGCCTCGCGGAGGCCGCCCGTCTGCTGCGACCGGCGGGCCGGCTCGTGTTCTGCCACACCACTCCGCTCGTCTACCTCACGTACGACGAGCAACGCGAGCGACAGAGCCGCTCGCTCCAGGTGGACTACTTCGGGATCCGCACCTTCGTGTACGGCGAAGGCACGGCCGACTTCCAACTGCCGTACGGCGAGTGGATCCGCTTGTTCCGCAAGCACGGGCTCGTGGTCGACGACCTCGTGGAGCTACAGGCACCGAAGGGCGCGACGACGACCTACAGCGACTTCGTGCCGTACAAGTGGGCGAGGCGCTGGCCCGCCGAGCAGATCTGGAAGCTTCACAAACGCTGATTCCCGCCGCCGTTGGGACGAGTGGGATCAGCGGCGCTCGAACTCGAAGCCGGCGGCCTCACGGTCCCAGGTCACGTCCGTGACGCCCTCGTCGCGCAGCTGGTACTTGAGCACCCGCCCGACCGGGTTGCGCGGAAGATCGTCGCGGAACTCGATGTAGCGCGGGAGCGCGAAGTACGGGACCCGCTCGACGGCCCAGCGGCACAGGTCCTCCTCGGTGAGCTGCGCGCCCTCCTGCAGCACCGCCGTGACCTTGACGTCGTCTTCACCCTGCTCGCTCGGCACCGCGTGCACCGCGACGTCCTTCACCGCTTCGTGCGCGACGAACGTCCGCTCGAGCTCGAAGCTCGAGATGTTCTCGCCCCGGCGGCGCAGGTAGTCCTTCTTCCGGTCGACGAAGTACAAGAAGCCGTCGTCGTCGAGCCGCGCGAGGTCGCCGGTGTGGAACCAGAGATTTCCGAAGACCCCGAGCGTCGCCTCGGGCCGCCGCCAGTACCCGGCGAACATCAGGTTCGGGCCGTTCGGACGGCAGACGATCTCACCGATCTCGCCCACCGGCAGCTCGGTGTCGTCGTCGTCGACGATCTTCACCTCGAACTCGACCGTGTTCGGCTTGCCCATCGCGCCGGGCTTGTTCGACTCGCCCGCAGGCAACGAGCCGATGAGGGACGCCTCGGTGAGGCCGTAACCACCGGAGAACGTCGCGCAGCCGAAGCGCTCGCGCCAGATGCGATCGGTGTCGGGCGGCATCGGCGCCGCCGCGCACAGGCGGAGGTTGTGGCCGGCCTGGTCAGGGTGATCCTCGGCCGCGTTCGCGATGAGGATCGCGAGCGACCCGAGCATCGACAACATCGTCGCGCCGGTCCGCTGCACCTCGGGCCAGAACCGCGACACCGAGAACCGCCGGGCGATGCTCGCCCGACCGCCCACGATGAGCGTGCCGACCACGCACACCGAGATCGCGTTGAAGTGGAACAGCGGCAGCGGCGTGAGCACGACGTCGTCGGGGCGCCGGCCCCACAGCCTCGTGATCTGGTCGGCCAGTGACACCACGTAGTTGTGCGGGAGCATGCAGCCCTTCGACGGCCCCGTGGTGCCGGCGGTGTAGATGAAGCACGCGAGATCCGCCGGTGTGAGGCCCGGATCGGGCGGCGGGCTCGCGGGCGCCAACTCCATGATCCCCGCCCAGTCGTGCACGGGACGCGCGGTGACCACTGCGTCCGCCGGCCCGGCGACGACGACCGCGCCGAGCTCGTCGAGATCGGCGCCGACCGCCTCGACGCGCGACGCGAAGTCACCCTGCACGATCACGACCTTGGCGCCGGAGTCGGCGAGGACGTGGCGGAGGAACTCGCCCTTGTACGCGGTGTTGACCGGCACCTGGATCGCGCCGAGCTTGAGCGCCGCGAAGAACGAGATGACCTGCTCCGGACTGTTCTCCAGCAGGGTCGCGACGCGGTCGCCGCTGCCCACCCCGAGCTCGCTCAGTGCGTTGGCGACGCGGTTCGACGCCGCGTCCATCTCGGCGGCCGTGTACGCGACGCCCTCGAAGTCGAGATACGGACCGTCGGGGTCGGTGGCGAGGCGTTGCGCCAGGGCGTCGAGCACCGTCTTCTGGGGCCTGAGTGCCATGGCGCCTGACACTACCGTCAGGCACACGACGGATCCGATGCCATGCTCGGTCGTTCGGCGTCGGCCGTAACCTCTGCTCCATGTTCCGGCTGACATCCGAGGTCGATCCGGCATTCCTCGCTTCCATGCTCGACGAAGCGATCCACTGGGATCCCGACATCCCGCGCCGACCTCTGGCCGCCCTGCTGCAGACCGAGGCCGGCCGCTACGTCGAGGACTGGGGTCGCCCCGGTGACGACGCGCTCGTCGCACTCGCGCGCGACGAGGAGCCGGCCGGCGCGACGTGGGTGCGGTTCTTCGATCCGGCGCGCCCCGGTTACGGCTTCATCGACGCCGCAACACCGGAGCTGTCCATCGCGGTCGCCCGCGCGTATCGGGGCCGCGGTGCGGGGAGTCTCCTGCTCGGCGGGATACTCGGACGCGCCCGGGCGCGCCGCGTGCCGCGCGTGAGTCTTTCGGTGCATCGCGAGAATCCGGCGCGATCGCTGTACGAACGGTTCGGCTTCACGAAGGTCGACCAACGTGGCGACGCGTGGACGATGGTGGTGGACCTCGGCGCGGTGCGCTGACGACGAAGCGGCCGCTAGCAGACCGTCCCCGCGGCGGGCGCGACCGCGTCGACGAGGTATCGAACGATCGCGGGATCGAGACAGCGGTCGCCGGCCGGGAACGCGGTATGCCCTTCGCCGCGGTGCAGCAGCAGCACGCCCGAGCCGAGCTCGCCCGCAAGGCCATGGGCCCAAGCCACCGGCGTCGCGGGATCGCCGGTGGTGCCGACCACGACGATCGGCGCGGCACCGGCCGCCACGATCGGAGCAGCGCGACCGACCGAAGGAACCGGCCAGAACGCGCACGGCATACCGAGGCCGACGTTGCCCGCACCGAAGTGGGGCGCCGCGGCGCGGGCCTCCACCTCGACCTGTCGGTAGGCCGCGACATCGCCGAGGCTGGGCCCGTCGAGACACCCGATCGCGAGAAACGCGGGATATTCGACCGAGTACGTGCCGTTCGTGCGTCGGTTGACATACGCGTCGAAGAACTGGATCAGGTCGCTCCCGTCGCCCCGCGCCGCATGCGCGAGGGCGAGCGCGAGGTCCGGCCACGCGGCCCGTCCGCCGTACAGCGCGGTCGACACGCCGAGCTCGAACTGCGTCGGCCCGAGTGTTCGGGGCCGTCCGTCGACACGGCCGGAGATCGGTCGCACGTCGACCGCGGCGGCGAGCGCGTCGTACGCCGCGCGCGGATCACCCCGCGACGAGAACGCGCACTGGGGATCGTTGGCGCAATCGGCGAGAAACGCGTCGAGCGCCTTCTCGAACCCCTGCGCCTGCTGGATCGTGACGTCGTGGGCCGACAACGCCGGATCGACTGCACCGTCGAGGACGAGCGCCCGCACGCGATCGGGGAAGAAGTGGGCGTACAACGTTCCCAGATACGTGCCGTACGAGTATCCGAGGTAGGTGAGCTTCGGGTCGCCGAGCGCCTGGCGGATGAGGTCCATGTCGTGCGCGGTGGCCTCGGACGAGAGGTATGGCAACAGTCGCCCGCTGCGGGCTGCGCACGCGTCGGCGAACTGCTTGCTGGCGCTCTCGAGCGCCTGCTCCGAAGCGGCCGTCTCGGGCGAAATGTCGGGCGCGAAGAGGTAGTCGAGCCGATCGCCGCAGTCGACCGGTGTGCTGTCGCCCGTGCCGCGCGGATCCCAGCCCACGAGGTCGAACCGATCGCGCAGTTCGGCCGGGAAGCCGAGCGGGAGGTTCCGGACGAGCTGGATGCCGGAAGCGCCCGGGCCGCCCGGATTCATCAACAGCGACCCGACCCGGGCGGCCCGCTTGCGGGCCTTGATCCGGAAGAGCGCGATCCGCACGGTGCCGAGCTCCGGATGCGCGTAATCGAGCGGCGCCGTGAGCGTTGCGCACTCACCTCCGGTGCAACTGCTCCAGGCCGGCGGGCCGGGCGTCGTCGCGTTGGCCCGGCCGGCCCCGGCCGATGACGTGGTGCTCGTCGTGGCGCGCGTCGTCGAGGATGCGGAGCGGCCCGACCCACTACCGGAGCAGCCCCCCAGTGCAACCGCGAGCACGGCGAGCGCGGCGGCGGCGCCGACGCCGCGGCTGCGGAGATGGTCAGAGACGCGACAGGACACCGAGCACCACATGCTGAGCAGGCCGATACGGTCGCACATCCCCGGCCCGGCGCACCGTCACGGCGCCCAACGGAGGTCTACGCTGGTGAGCGATCAGGGCCGCCCGTGCACCAGGAAGCGAGAAGGGACCGCCCGTGCACACTGTCCTCGCCGAGATCCTCGGCCCCGACCTGTTGATCATCCTCGCCGTCGTCGTCTTGCTGTTCGGGGGGTCGCAGATCCCGAAGCTCGCCCGTTCGCTCGGCCAGGCCCACAAGGAATTCCGCGAGGGCATGTCCGACGGTGCGAACGACGACACGAAGGGCGAGACGAAGCCCTAATCCGGCCCGCCTCCGGCCGCACCGGCCTGGCGGCCGGCGCGGCGCTGATCAACCGGCCATGATGCCGCCGTCGACGGAGACGATCGACCCGGTCATGTAGCGGGCCTCGTCGGACGCGACGAACAACACCGCGTTCGCGACGTCTTCGGGCTCGGCGTACCCGAGCGGCGAGCTGATGTTGGCGAAGTCCTGCATCGACGCCCCGTGCGGGAACGTGAACGTCTGGATCATCGGCGTGTTCATGCCACCCGGCGCCACTGCGTTCACGCGCACTCCCCGGCCGAGGTACTCGTACGCCAGCGCGCGCGTCAGGTTCACCACACCGCCTTTCGACGCGCAGTAGGCGGCCGAGTACTTCTGGCCCTTCAAGCCGGAGTTGGACGCGATGTTCACGATCGCGCCGCCTCGTTCGAGCATCGCGGGCAGCACCGCCTGGCACATGAGGAACGTGCCGGTGAGGTTGACCGCGATGATGCGCGACCACTGCTCGAACGACTCCTCCTCGCTGTGCGCGAAGCCACCGATGCCGGCCGCGTTGACGAGCACGTCGGGCGGGCCGACCTCTTCGCCGACGCGCGCGACGGCCGCGCGCACCTGCTCTGGCTCGCGCACGTCGAGCGCATACGCGCGTGCAGTTCCGCCCCGTTCGCCGACCTCGGCCGCGACCTTCTCGGCTGCATCGGCCGCGACGTCGAGCACCGCGACGCGTGCCCCTTCGTTGGCGAGCATCGACGCGGTGGCGCGTCCGAGCCCGGACCCCGCACCGGTCACGACGGCGACCCGGCCGGCAAAACGCGTCATCGTGGTCCTCCTTCGTTGTGGCGCGGCGGATCTTACGTCCCGTCAGGAAATGATGTGCGCCGTGCTCACCTGCGAAAACGCACGGCAGGGACAAGCGCAACCATGGAGTTGGCTCCAGTAGAGAGGACCGGTTCACGGTGAACGACATGATCAGCGACGGATGGACACGGACGCGGACGGAGCGTTGGTGAAGACCCTCACCGACCCCGTTCGGGCGGCCCCTCGGTTCGCGTAACGTACGTCACCTGAGCATTCGGGGTTGGAGCGGCAGGAACCCGTGACGTTTGCAGAACGATTACAGCCGGCGCGACTCCGCTCGTCTCCGCTGTCGATACGGGGCGCGCAGCCACTCTACGGGGCGCTGGTCTTGCTGATATGCCCTCTACTTGTATCCGCGGGTGTGCTGCTCTTCGATGTCGGTTCGAAGTTCCATGCGCTGGATGACAACGCGCTCAACGAGTTGCAGACGCGTGACGTCGGGCGACATCTCGTCCTGCTGGGGCCCTACTCACGCTCGGGCTGGAACCATCTTGGCCCGGCGATCTACTACGTGTTGGCGGTTCCGTACCGGCTGACTGGAAGCCACTCAGTGGGGCTCTATGTCGGGGCATTGATGATCAATAGCATCGCTGTCGCCGGCATCTTGATGATCTCGTGGCGTCGGGGCGGCCTACCGATTCTGATCTTGTCCGCCTTGGGCCTCAGCGCGGTCCTCCACAACCTCGGCCCGTCATTCCTCCGCGATCCGTGGAACCCCTATGTAACTGTGCTTCCGTTCGGATTGATGTTGTTTCTGACGTGGGAGCTTGCTACCGGCGCGGTATGGGCTCTTCCCGTGTCCGCGGGCGTCGCGACCTTCTTGGTACAGACCCACGTTGGCTACATCCCGCTTGCGCTTCCGCTGCTGATCGGGGGTGCAGTTTCGCTTGTGATCACCACACGACGGCTGCGGGGCAGGAGCGATGGGGCTCGCTGCCTCCTGCGGGCGAGCGCGATCTCAGTTGCAGTACTGGGTGTGATGTGGCTTCCACCGGTCCTGGCTGTGGTGTTGAACCGACCCGGCAATCTCGGCGACGCGGCTTACTACTTCATTCACACAAACAGTCATCACAGCCTGACCGACGGCTATCGCGTAGTTGCCGCGCAACTCTCACTCAGACCGGAATGGATCACCGGCGCGCATACGCCGAGCAAGATCTCACTCGAACCGACTGCGCTTCGGTCAAATCCTCTGCCTTGGCTCATCTTGCTGTTCGCTGCCGCGAGCTTGTTCTTGTGGCGCAGACGGATCGGAGAGGGGACGCACCTCGCGGTCGTCGTCGCGGCAACGCTGGCCCTCGGCATCCTGTCGGTCGCCCGCACCAGCGGGCCGATCTACGCCTATCGCCTCCGATGGACCTGGATGCTGGCGATGGCTGCCTTTGTCGTCGTTGCTTGGGCCGGCTGGGTGCTCGTTGCCCCTGTGTTGCTGCACCGCCGGAGATTCGTGCTTGCCGCGTTGCTCGTCGGCATGATCGTCGGACTCAGCATCGCGAACGCGGCTGCGGCGGGACAGACATCCACGCCGGACGATCCGGCGGCGTCGGTTCTTGCAAAGCTCATGCCCCGGGTGGTCAGCGCGCTACCGCGTGGTACCGGGCCGGTTGTCGTCCAGCCGACCTTCTTCGACGTCTACTCCCAGGGCGCGGTGCTCTGGCTCGAGCGCACCGGGATCAACGTGCGGGTCGGGTCGGCCCTGGCTGGCGCCCAGACGTTTGGTGTCAGACGCGTCTACCACGGCGGCCCCGTGCGTGCGACGCTGATGGTCGGTTCCGGCGGCGTTTTCGACGTGTTCGCAGGCAATCCTCGGCTGCAGCTCATCGCGTATCACGGCCGCGTCTCGCCGGCTCAACGGGTCCCGATCGCTGCCCGTCTCGTGGATCTCGCAGCGCAATATCACGCCGGGCGCATCAGCACCCGCGACTTCTTGCGTACACGCGCCAAGCTCAACCACGAGATAGGGGACGCCGTCGGCTTCTTCATCGAGCGCAAGACCAGGTCCTGAGGCGCCGCAAAGGAGCCCTGGACGGGACGGGCGCTGCAGCACGGGCGCAGGTCGGTCTCCGGGCTCCCACAGGGGGACACGCCGCGACGCGCGCGGCGATCACTTCGAGTGAGCCAGGTGGCAGCGGGCACGGTGCCGGCGGCGCGCGCGTTGCGCCCGGGTGCCAGCGGCCGGGTGTTGCCGGCGAGGCTGCGCCAGTGACCGTCGAGGCGCGGGCGGCCCGCTACCGGGTGCCCCGAGGCGCCGACGGGGGGCCGCACGATGCAACGCTCCGTCGGATCCCGTTCGGCGCCGATGTAGTTTCCGCCCGTGCCCGCATTGGTCGACGAGCTGCTGCGCGAGGCCGCGGCGACCCGCCCGGACCGCGAGGCCTATGTGCACGGGCCCGACCGCATCACGTATGCCGCGCTCGACCGTGCGGCCGACGGGTTCGCGACCGTGCTGCTCGAGCACGCGGTCGGCCGCGGGGATCGTGTCTGCCTGCTGCTGCCGTCGTCGATCGACTTCGCGGTCTGCTACCTCGGCGCGATTCGCGTCGGGGCCATCACATCGGCGATCAACCTGCGACTCGGCGCGACCGAGGCCGCGAGCATCGTGGAGCGCAGCGAGCCCGTGCTCACGGTCGTCGACCACGGTCGCGACGCGCCGGCGCGCCGCTCCGCCGGCGCGGTGATCGAGCGGTCGGACCTTCGCGACGCGTTCGGCGCTCCCCCGCCCGCCGACGGCCTGCTCCCCCGCCGCGCACCCGACGACGCCACGTGCATCGTGTGGACGAGCGGCACCACCGGGGTGCCGAAGGGCGCGGTGTACGACCACACCACTCAGGAAGCGATCTCGCGCAACATCGGCGAGCTCACAGTCGACGGGGAGCGACGCCTCGTCGTATTGCCGTTCCCACACGTCGGCTACATGACCCGCATGTGGGACGAGCTCGCGCACGTCACCACGCTCGTGCTCGCGGGCGAACCGTGGTCGGCCACGGAGACCCTCCGCCTCATACGCGAAGAGGCCATCACCATGGCGACGGGCGTGCCGACGCAGTGGTCGCTCGTGCTCGCACACCCGGATCTCGCGCGCACCGACTTCTCGGGTCTGCGCGTGGCGGGTCTCGGTGCCGCGGCGATCGCTCCGGAGCTCGTGCGGACGATGCGGTCCGTGCTCGGTTGCCCGGTGCTGACGCGCTACACGAGCACCGAGGCCGGCGTCACCACGAGCACGCGCATCGGCGACCCCGACGAGGTCGTCGCCACGACCGTGGGGCGTCCGGCACCCGAGGTCGAGATGCGCGTCGTCGATCGGGAAGGCGCCGCCGTCGAGCGCGGCACAGTGGGCGAGGTCATCTGCCGGTCGCCGGCAATGATGCGCGGCTACTGGCGCGACCCGGATCACACCGCCGAGGTCATCGACGGTGACGGATTCCTTCACACAGGCGATCTCGGCTACGTCGGTGACGACGGCAATCTTCGCCTCGTCGGTCGGCTCAAGGAGATGTACATCCGCGGCGGATACAACGTGTATCCCGCGGAAGTCGAAGGTGTGCTCGCCGACCATCCGGGCGTCGATCGCGTCGCGATCGTCGGTGCACCCGACCCGGTGCTCGGCGAGATCGGAGCTGCGTTCGTCGTGCCCGCGGATCCCGCCGCCCCGCCCACGCTCGACGACTTACGCGACCTCACCCGCAGCCGTCTCGCCGACTACAAGGCGCCCGACCGCCTGGTCGTGGTCGACGAACTTCCGCTCACCTCGATGCACAAGGTCGACAAGAGGGAGTTGCTTCGGCAGCTGGGTTGAGCAACCGTTTCCATGTGCGCGACACGGGGTACCGCGCACATGACCGACGAGCGAGTGAGGAACCGCATGCGGCCTGACGAGCGCGAGGCGAGCGGCGAGCCGCTCGAAGCGGAGGGTGTCCCCGACCTCGAGGGCCCGCTCCCCGAGAAAGAGGCGACGGGCGACCCGCAGGAGGGCGTCGCGCCGCCGAACTACTTCCCCAAGGCGGCGACCGACTGGGGCACGACGGCCGAAGAGCAGCGCCGGACCGAGCCACTCGACCTGCGCCTGCAGCGCGAACTCCCCGACTTCACGCCCGCCGACGTGGTGCCCGAGGACGACGAGTGGCGCGAACCGGTACGCCTCGTCGACGAGGGCGACGAGGACGTCGGCCTCGAGGACGACGAGAAGGATCTCGTGGCCACCGCCTACGAGGACGAGCCCGACGACTTCAGCGCCGAAGAAGCCGCACTCCACATCGAACCGGAGCGGTAGCGGCCGCCGTCACGCCGGGTGGCCGGGCTCGAAGTCGCGCACGCGTTGGAACGTGAGGCGCGGGTCGGTGCCGCCGTGGGTCTCGCCGGCGATCGGGTCGAGCAAAAAGCCGACGTGGTCGCCGGTGTCGACCTGCTCCAGCACGCGCCCGGCGAACCAGTCCACGCCGTCGAGGACGGGTACGTCTGCCGGCCCGGGACTCCACGCGCACTGGGAGAACTTGTCGACCTCGTCGCCGGTCTCCTCACCGAAGAGCCTGGCGAGCTCCACATCGTTCACACGTGGCGCGTGCACGACGAGCACGTCGCTCGCCGCCGCCACGCGGAAGGTGTGATTCGCCTTCGAGATCCACGCCCCGAATCGAACGGGATGGATGCTGCATTGCGTCGCGAAGCCGACGAGGCATCCCGATCGCTCGCCGCGGGCGGCCGCGGTGACGATCCACATCGGGTAGTCGATCGAGTCCGCGATCTCGTCGAGGACGCGGGCACCTTCACCCGTCATGACGCAGCCGGGCTGGACGGCTTGATGCGCGGCAGCACCTTCGACGCGAACAGCTCCAGGCTCTCCCACCCGACCTCGGGCGCGATGCCACCCATGAGCGGGTGCAGCACGACCGTGCCGAGCTCGCCGCTCTGCGCGAGCGCGACACACTCGTCGGGCGTCACGACCCGATAGACGCGCCGCAGCTCGGGATCGTCGACCGAACTTGCCTTCACGTGCACAGCGGAACGCTGGCCCGGCGTCTGCCAGGCCGAGTACGTCTGCGCGTCGAACAGCGCGTGCGCTCCGATCTGTGCCCAGGTCTTGTCGGGGTCTTCGCTCACCATCACCATGCCTGGCCCGGTCGGCAGGCTCGCCCAGCCGCCCTCGAAGCCGACCGCGGCACACTCGTCGCGGTACACGTCGGCCAGCGCGGGGTCGTCGATCGCGGGGAAGAACGGCAATCGCAGGCGTGCGGCCCGCCGAGCGGCGATCTCGGTCGACCCGCCGATCATCATGAGCGGATGGGGCTTCGACACCGGTGCGGGCGTGACGCGGATCGTGCGGCCCCGCCACACGAACGGCTCGCCCGTCCACGCGCGCCGCATCACGTCGACGTACTCCTCGAGGAGGGCGCCGCGGCGCGAGCGGTCGACGCCGGCCATCTCGAACTCCTCGTAGCGGTACCCGAGGCCGGCGACGAAGCCGATGCGCCCGCCGCTCAGCACGTCGACCGCCGCGAGCTGCTCCGCAAGGCGCACGGGGTCGTGGAGCGGAACCAGCAAGGCCGAGATCGTGATGTGGGCCGCGCGATTGCATGCGGAGATCGCGGCCGCGAGCGTGACCGGCGCCGAGAGATACCCGTCATCGGTGCCGTGATGCTCCGAGAGGACGATCGCGTCGACGCCGTGTTCCTCGCCCCACGCGCACTGCTCGAGGCAGGCCCGGTACTGCGCGGCATGGGTGGTGGACGCGAACCGCGGCACCCGCAGGTCGTAACGCAACGCAACCATGGTCATCGCCAGACTCCTTCGGTCGGCTCGTCCGGTCCGGGCGCGGCGCCGGAGTGTAACGACGCCTCGTCGCCAGAGGTGAGGCCGCACCGGCGCGGGTCAGCGAGTGAACACGCGACGCCGGGGTAGCCTCCTGCGCGGTGTCACCGAGAGGCTCGGCCGCCGGCCGCACTCATCCGGCACGCGACGATTCGCCACGCGTCGCGCCTGCCGTCACGAGTGTCGACGAGCCGGCCTCTCCGTCGAAGCCCGGACCCGACGAGCCCGCCGAGCCGCCGGCCCGCGAGGACGGCATCTCCGACCGCTGGTCCGACCTGCTCGACTACCTCTCGGACGCGGCGGCCCTGATCGGTCTCGATCCGGATGTGCACGCGCGCTTGCGCGTCCCTCGGCGCATCCTCGAGGTCGCGGTGCCGATCCAGCGCGACGACGGTCGGGTGGAGGTGTTCACCGGCTGGCGTGTGCACCACAACACGAGCCGCGGCCCCGGCAAGGGAGGCATCCGCTTTCACCCGGCCCTCGACCGTCGTGAGGTGAGCGCACTCGCGGCCGCGATGACCTTCAAGACCGCGCTGATGGACCTGCCCTTCGGCGGGGCGAAGGGTGGTGTGCGCTGCGACCCGATGTCGCTGTCGCTCGCCGAGCTCGAGCGCCTGACCCGCCGCTACACCTGGGAGATCATCACGCTGCTCGGCCCCGACAAGGACGTCCCGGCGCCCGACGTCAACACCGACGGGCGTGTCATGGGTTGGCTCATGGACACGATCTCGCTCGCACGCGGCGAGAACGTCGCGAGCTCAGTGACGGGCAAGCCGACCGTCATCGGGGGCACCGAGGAGCACGCCGGCTCGACGGCGAGCGGTGTGGTCCACGTCGTGCGTGACGTCTTCGCTGAGCTCGGCGTGCAGCCGGCCGGGCGCCGTGCCGTCGTGGAGGGTTTCGGGAAGGTGGGCGCCCCCCTGACCTTCCTGCTGCACTCCGCGGGCCTGCGGGTGGTCGCGGTGAGCGACATCGGCGGCGCCGTGTACAACCCGGGCGGCCTCGACGTCGCGAGCCTGTCGGCCCACGCGGCGCGCACCGGTTCGGTGGCCGGGTTCCCGGGTGGCGACCCACTCGACCCGACGGAGCTCTTCGCGGTGCCGTCGGATCTCGCCGTGCCCGCCGCGCTCGAGGGCACGATCGACGAGAAGATCGCGGCGTCGGTCGCCGCGCCCGTCGTGGTCGAGGCGGCCAACGGGCCGATCACCGCGGACGCCGATCGCATCCTCGACGCTCGCGGGGTCGTCGTGGTCCCCGACATCCTCGCCAACGCGGGCGGCGTGATCGACTCGTACTTCGAGTGGGCCCAGAACCGTCAGGGCGTCGCGTGGGAGCAGGGCGTCGGCGGCCGGCTCCTCCAACGGATCATGCACAAAGCGTTCGCCGAAGTCTGGGCGCGGTCACAGTCGCTGCACGCCGACCTGCGCCGCACCGCCTACGCGGTTGCGACCCAGCGTGTCGCCGACGCGATGACGGCCCGAGGCCTCTTCCCGTGAGCCGTCCAACCGATCTGGGACGCGTCGGGATCTGGACGTTCGCCCTCAACCTCGTGCCGTCGACACGCGCCGGCGAGCTGGCGCGCCGGCTCGAGGAGCTCGGGTACGGGACGCTCTGGATACCCGATGCGCTCGCACGCGATCCGCTGGTACAGGCCGCGCTCCTCTTGTCGGCGACCGAGACGCTGCGCGTCGGCACGGGCATCGTGTCGATCTACGGGCGTGACGCGGCGACGATGACCGCGGGATGGCGCACACTCAGCGAAGCGTTCCCGGGCCGTTTCGTCCTCGGCCTCGGCGTCAGCCACGCGCCGATGGTCGAGGGCCTCTTCCAGCGGGACTACGCGCCACCGGTCGCCACGATGCGCGGGTACCTCGAACGGATGGACGCGGCGCCGTTCATGGGCGTGCCGCCCCCGGAGCCGTCGCGACGGGTGCTCGCCGCGCTGGGCCCGCGCATGCTCGCCCTCGCGGCGGAAAAGACAGACGGTGCGCATCCCTACAACGTGACCCCGGAGCACACCGCTTCCGCGCGCGAGCAGCTCGGTGCCGCGAAGATCCTCGCACCCGAACAGGCCGTGGTGCTCGAGAGCGACCCGGCCGAAGCCCGCCGTATCGGCCGGGCTCATCTCGCGATCTACCTGTCGTTGCCGAACTACGTGAACAACCTGCGCCGCCTCGGATTCACGGACGAAGATCTCGCGGGCGGCGGCAGCGACCGCCTCGTGGACGGCATCGTCGCGTGGGGCGACGCCACGGCGATCGCTGCCCGTGTGCGTGCCCACCTCGACGCCGGCGCAGACCATGTCGCCGTTCAGGTGGTCGCGCCGGACGGCCAGACGGTGCCGCTCCGGCAATGGGAGACGCTCGCGGACGCGCTGCCGCGCTGAGCCCGACGCATTACGACGTCGCGCTCCAGCCGGAGCGCCGAAAATGCCGATGAAGCTCGCGTGCTGCGTCGCCTGTCTCCGCTGGTGTTGACCGCCGGCCTGGTCGCCACATGCGCCGGGTCGGCCGCGTTCTCCCTCCATGTCGCCGTGCTCGACACCGGGCGCGTTCGAGCCGGCGCAGGCGAGGTGCTCCGTTCCGCGCCGGTGGAACGAGCGATGACGGAACGCATCGTCGCCGCGCTGCGCGCCCAGGTGCCGGGCACCGATGCCGTGCCGCCCCAGCAGCTCACCGACGTAGCGACGCGGGTGCAACGCGATCCGCGCTTCGTGTCGGCGTTCGGCGCCGGCGTCGTCGGCGTGCAACGTCACGTGTTCGATGGCCGCCCCGGCCTGGTGCTCCTGCCCGAGGCGCCCGTGACGGCCGCCCTCCGGGACGCGGTCACCGCACGGGCCCCCGCGCTTGCCGGCGCGCTCCCGCCGGGCGTCGAACTCAATGTCGACATCGATGCGCGGTCGGTGCCGAACCTCGAAGCGGTCGGGCACGGCATCGACAACGCGATGCTGGCTTTGCTCGTCGGGACCGCGGCGCTCGTCGTGGCGATCGTGACGGCGAGACCACGCCGGCGCGCGGTTGCGCGTGTGGCCCGTTGCATGATCGGGATCGGCGTGTTCGAGACGATCCTGTTCGGCGCGGTTCCGAGGGTCGTGCTGTGGGCCTTCGGACCGTGGGCGCAGGTCGCGGGGGCCTATCTCCGCGCCACCATGACGCCGTTGGTCATCGCGAGCATCGTCCTCTTGGTGGGCGGCGCGTGGGCGTTGACGCTCGTGCACCGACTCGAGGTCGCGGCCGGACGGCGGGCGCGGGAACAGGCGCTCGCCGATCTTGCCCGCCGTACCGAGTGGCGCCCGCCGGCGGTGGAGCGGGCACCACAACGGAGCCGCTGACCCCCGGCGGGGGCCGGCACCCTCAGCGCGCGGCGCGCTTTCCCGTCGACTTGCGGGTCGTCGACTTGCGGGCGGTGGACTTCCGGGCGGTCGTCTTCCGGGCGGTGGACTTCCGGGCGGTCGTCTTGCGCACGCCGGTCCTCTTCGCACCCGTGCGCTTCGCCGCCGTCTTCCGGGCCGTCGTCTTCCGGGCCGTCGTCTTCTTCGCACCCGCCCGCTTGGCGGTGGACTTCCGGGCGGTCGTCTTGCGGCCCGTCGACTTGCGGCCCGTCGTCTTGCGGCCAGTCGTCTTGCGGACGCCCGTCTTCTTCGCACCCGTGCGCTTCGCCGTCGTCTTGCGAGCCGCCGTCTTGCGAGCCGTCGTCTTGCGGCCCGTGGTCTTCCGGCCAGTCGTCTTGCGGCCCGTCGTCTTCCGCGCGGTCGTCTTCTTCGCACCCGCCCGCTTCACGCCTGTCTTGCGAGCCGTCGTCTTGCGAGCGCCGGCCTTCTTGGCACCGGCTTTGCGCCCACCGGCCTTCTTCGCACCGGTGCGCTTCGTGCCGCCTCGTTTCGCGGTCTTGCGGCCCGAGGCCTTGCGTCCGGCGCGCTTCGCCCCGCCGCGACCACGCGATTCCTCTTCCCCGGGGGCCAACAACGGCAGCGGCGGCACGGGCAACGAACTCGCCATGCGGCCGACGCGTTCGCCGGCGGCCTCTGCGAGCTCACCGATCCGTTCCCCGAACTGTTCAATCCGACTGTCGCTGTTCTCCGATCCTTCGTCGGGTCGCACGGACGGCCTCCTCGTTCGGCATCATGACCAGTCAGGGCGCGACGCGTCGCGCCGGCTCTCGATCCCCGCGTGCGTACCCGTCCCACACGAAGTTGAATCGGAAGCTTCGCAATCAGAGATCGAGCGTCGCGCCGACAACCGCGGCGCGACGTATCGCCTTCGCCTTCGTACGCATCAACACATCGCGAGGAGCGCGGACGATCCAATCGGTGGCGCGCGCAACCTCCGCGCCGAGCTCTCCGAGCGGAACGACACTCGACACGAGGCCGAACCGCAGGGCTTCGGCGGCGTCGACGGGCCGACCGGTGAGACAGAGCTCCCGCGCCCGGGCACCGCCGATCGCATCGTGGAGCGGGCCGTAGACGACGTCGCCGAAGGCGATCTCGGGGTGCGAGAAGCGAGCGGTGTCCGCGGCGATACGGATGTCGCACATGACCGCGAGGTCGAAACCGCCGGCCACGGCGGGCCCGTTCACGGCCGCGACGAGCGGGAGCGGGAACTCCAGGCACGCGCGATGGAACCGATCGCTCGACTGCCACAGGGTCGTCTCGAACGCCGGATCGGACGCCGCCCGATCGAACTCGCGCAGATCGAAGCCCGAGCAGAACGTCGACCCCGCCCCGGTGACCACCACCACCTTGACCGCGTCGTCGCCGGAGAACGAGTCGAGCGCGCCGGAAAGTGCGTCCCGTACGTCTACCGAGAGCGCATTCCTCCGTTCGGGATCGTCGAGGACGATGCGCGCCACACCTTCCCGGGGAGGGTGGACAACGATGCCGTGCCGCGGCTCGGAAGGCTGGCTCATGCCCGGGACGCCGGCACCGGATCCACGACTTCACCATCGAGCACATGGCCGAGCGCCGTCCGGAGCATCGACACATCACGGTCGTCGAGATGCCGCGCGAAATGTTCGTAGACGCCACGGAGATGCACGCCACTTGCCTCGCGCAGGCGCTTGCGGCCCTCGGCGCTGATGACCGCGAACATGCCGCGGCGGTCGCCGGGGCACGGCTCGCGGCTGACCAGCCCGGCCTCCACCATGCGGTCGACGAGCCGGGTGAGGCCGCTGCGGCTGAACATGACGCGGCGGGCCAGCTCCTGCATACGGAGCCGGCCCTGCGTCGCCCCGTTCAGATTCACGAGCACGTCGTACCAGGCGAGCGGCAGATCCTGCGCTTGCACGAGCTCGGTCTCCAGCGCGTGCGTGACCGCGGCGTGGGCGCGAAGGAACTGCTCCCACACGGCAAGCCGCTCGTCGTCGACCCGTCCCATCGGGTCGATCGTAACTGCGGTTCCGGCATCGCCTCCGGGCCGCAGCAGATCCGCCGTACCGCGAGTCGTTCCTGTCGTCCATGATGCACCCGGCGCGGCTCGACCACTGGAGGACGGCGATGGCGACACCGGCAGACGCAGACGCAGACACGACAGTCGACGTGCGTCGCGCCGCCGACCGCTTCCATACGGCTCTCGGGTGGCTCGACTCCTGGCACTCGTTCAGCTTCGGCGGCCACTACGACCCGGCCAACACGGGACACGGGTTGTTGCTCGTGAGCAACGACGACACCGTGGCACCGGGCGCGGGGTTCAGCGCCCACTCACATCGCGACATGGAGATCGTCACGTGGGTGCTCGAAGGAGAGCTCGAGCACGCGGACAGCGCCGGCAATCACGGAGTCATCCGGCCCGGATTGGCACAGCGAATGAGCGCGGGCCGGGGGATCACGCACTCCGAGATGAACGCCAGTGGCGACGCACCCGTGCATTTCGTTCAGATGTGGGTGCTTCCCGACGTGCGCGGCATCGAACCGGGCTACGAGCAACGCGACGTCGGCGACGCGCTCACCGAGCCCCGCCTCGTCGCCGTTGCATCCGGGCGTGGACACGACGGCGCCGTCGCCATACACCAGCACGACGCCGTGCTGTGGGTTGCCCGCCTCGGTGCTGGGGACTCGGTGACCACTCCCGATGCGACTCACGTGCACGTCTTCCTTGCCCGTGGAAACGCGCGGATGGACCGTGCGGGTGAGCTGTCGACGGGCGACGCCGTTCGTCTCACGCGCGCAGGTGCGCTCACACTCGTCGCCGGCGACGACGGTGCGGAAGCGCTGGTATGGGAGATGGCCTAGAACCTCAGCGGTCCTTTCGCGGCGCGAAGTCGGGACCCATGTCCGTGTCCACCAATGCCTCGGCGCGCTCCGACGCGGCACTGTGAAGTCGCCGCTTCGTGGCTCCGTACACCGCCGTCGGCAGATCGGTGAGCTCTGTGGCGAACTCCGTGACCCGCAACGGGAACCGTTCCCCGGCGACGACTTCGTGCACGAAGCCCTTCTCCGCCGCCTCTCGTGGCGACAGCACCGCTGCGCCGAGGATTGCCTCCTCCGCCCCGACGGTGCCCAGCGCGCCTTGCGCGATCACCGTCGCCCAGGTCGGCATGACGAGGCCGATCGCGGTCTCGGTGAGCCCGATGTTCGCCTCGACGTCCGCGGCGATGCGCCAATCGCACGCGAGCGCGAGCACGGCGCCACCCGCGACCGCGTGCCCGGTGACGGCGGCGACCGTCGGCAACGGTGCATTCCACAGAGCGAGCAGGCCGCGAGCGATGCGCCGCAACGAAGCGGTCCGGGTCGCCGCGTCCGGCTCGCGAACGAGCTCGAGGTCGATGCCGCCGGAGAAGCAGCGCGGCCGCCCCCACAAGACGAGCGCGCCCGCGTGCTCGTGCTCGGCCCGGGTCAGCGCGTCCTCCAGCCCGGCGACCGACACGTCGTTCAGCACGTTGGCCTTGCCGTCGTCGATGCGAACGTGCGCGACGCCGTCGGTGAGCTCGTAGGCGACTGTCATGGCGACATACTCGCACCGCCGCCGCCCTCCACCGGATGAGCGTGAGATGGAGCCGAGGCGCAGCCGGACGGCCCCCGGGGCGCAGCGCCATCGACCCGTGGCGACGATTGCACGCACTGTGAAACAACACCTACCCTGACCCGATGGCGACCGAGACGAGCCCGAACGTGATGGTCGACGGGCGCAACGCCCGCGCGACCCGAACGCGGCATGCGGTCGTCGCCGCGCTGCTGGCGCTCATCGAGGAGGGCGACCTTCGTCCCACGGCGCGGCGCGTCGCCGCGCGCGCCGGCGTGTCGCTCCGGTCGGTGTACGTGCACTTCGACGATCTCGAGGACCTGTTCCGGTCCGCGGCCGAGCAGGAGTTCGAGAAGATCGCGCAGCTGGTGCAGCCGCTGCCCACGACGGGTCCGCTCGAGTCGCGCCTCGACGCCTTCGTCGACCAGCGCGCCCGCGTGCTCGAGGCCGGCGCCGCGGTACGACGGGCAGCCGTCGTGCAGGCGCCGTTCTCGCCCACGCTCGCACGCGTGATCGACATGGCCCGCCGGGCGGGCCGGCTCGAGATCGAGCGGGTGTTCGACACCGAGCTGCGCGAGCGCAGCGACGCGGCGCGTCGCGAGCTGCTCGCGGCCCTCGGCACGATCGGGAGCGCCTCGACCTGGGACAGCCTGCGCATGGTCGAGGGGCTCGACGTGACGCAGGCCCGTCACCTCCTGCGCCGGATGCTGCACGCACTGCTCGACCGGCCCGGCGAGACCCGCGCGGTGGGTCGCGACGCAGCAGGCGGGCAGCAGACCTAGTTTCCGCGACTGCTTCGGGGGGGAACGCAGTGCCGGAACGGAAGGACGGATGACGGGGGGAAGAGCAACCATCGCGGGTGTCGTCCGGCTGCTCCGCACGTCCGACGCGGGGCGAGCCGCCGCGTTCCTCGTCATGCCTGTCGTCGCCCTCGTGCTCCGGCAGGCATGGGCCGTCCCGTGGGGCGTCGTGGTGCAGGGACTCGTGATCGGCGGCCTGACGTCGCTCGTCGCGCTCGGCGTCGCGCTCGTGTACCGAGCGAACCGCATCGTGAACTTCGCGCAGGGCGATCTCGGCGCGGTGCCGGCCACGCTCGGGGTGTTGCTGGTCATGGCGACCGGCCTGCCGTACCTGCTCGGGTTCGCCGTGGGTCTCGCGGCGGCTGTCGTGCTCGGCGTGCTCGTGGAAACCCTCGTGATACGCCGGTTCTTCCACGCGCCCCGTTTGATCCTCACGGTGGCGACGATCGGCATCGCGCAGATTCTCGCGGGATGCGGGTTGCTCCTCCCCCGGTTGTTCAGCAGCTCCGCGATCGGGCCGCGGCTCGAGGCGCCCTTCACATGGTCGTTCACCGTCTCGCCGATCCGTTTCGACGCGAACGACGTGCTGACGCTCATGGTGGTCCCCGCGACGTTCCTCGCCCTCGCGCTGTTCCTGCGACGCTCGAGCATCGGCATCGCGATCCGCGCCGCGGCCGAGCGCGCCGACCGCGCCTCGACGCTGGGCATCCCCGTGCGGCGACTCCACACGATCGTGTGGGTCGTCGCGACGGTGCTCGCGTTCGTCGCGATGTTCCTGCGAGCCGGCGTGATCGGGCCGCAGATCGGCAGCGTGCTCGGCCCCGGGATCCTGTTGCGGACGCTCGCCGCCGCAGTTGTCGGCCGGATGGAGCGCTGCCCCACCATCGCGGCGGCCGCGCTCGGCCTCGGCGTGATCGAACAGGACATTTTCTGGCACTGGCACCAGGCCGCGTACATCGACCCTGCGCTGTTCGTGATCATCCTCGTGTCGTTGTTGCTCATCGGACGGCCACGAACGACGACGCGCTTCGACGCCGATGCCACGTCCACCTGGCAGGCCGCGCGCGAGGTGCGCCCGGTGCCGCGGGAGCTCGCGCACCTGCCGGAGGTCCGGTTCGTGCGGTGGGGCTTCGGCGCCGCGCTGATCGTGTTCCTCGTGTCGTTGCCCGGCTGGCTCGACGAGAGCCGGGTCAACCTCGCGGCGGCGATCGTCATCTTCGGCATCATCGGCCTGTCGCTCGTCGTGCTCACCGGCTGGGCCGGACAGGTCAGCCTCGGGCAAATGGCCCTCGTCGGCGGGGGGGCGGCGGTGGGCGGCGCGGTGACATCGCGCCTCGGATGGGATCTCTCCCTCGCGCTGCTCGTCGCCGGCCTCGCCGGTGCCGCTATCGCGGTCGTGATCGGCTTTCCCGCGATCCGGCGCGGAGGTCTCACGCTTGCCGTGATGACGCTGGCCTTCGCGCTGGCTGCGTCGTCGTACTTCCTGAACCGACAATTCTTCCGAGGGTGGCTGCCGGCCCTTCGCATCGACCGGCCCGCACTGTTCGGTGCCATCGACATCACGTCGGAGACCCGCTTCTACTACGTCACACTCGTATGTCTCGCGATCGCGCTCGCGATGGTGCGCGGCGTGCGGCGCAGCCGTACCGGGCGTGTGCTGATCGCCATCCGCGAGAACGAGCGCGCCGCGCGCGCGTACGGCGTGGACGCGACGCGCACGAAGTTGGCCGCCTTCGCGTTCTCGGGATTCCTCGCCGCCTTCGCGGGGGCGTTGTTCGTGCATCACCAAACCGGTCTCGGGACCGCGCCGTACTCGCCCGAGGAGAGCCTCGTCGTCTTCTCGATGGTGGTCATCGGCGGCCTCGGGTCGGTCCCGGGCGCGCTCCTGGGCGCCGCGTACGTTCGCGGCGTCGACTGGTTCGTGCCGTCCGATTACCGGTTCCTCGCTACCGGTGCGGGGTTGTTGCTCGTCTTGATGATCACGCCGGGCGGGCTCGGCGCGGTCCTCTACGACGTGCGGGACTGGTACCTACGAAAGGTCGCCGGCCGTCGGCGTGTCGTCGTGCCGAGCCTCGTCGCCGACGCCCGCACGCCCGAACCCGTCCCGGTTCCCGAGGCCGCGGTCGCGGAAGCCGGCGAGGCGGCGGACGCGGTCGTTCCCGGAACGTTCTCGTGACCTTCATCCGGCGCTGGTTCCGCGAGCTCGGCGGCGGTGCGTCACTGTTCCCGTTGTTCGTGCTGTTCGGGCTCACCGCGGTCGAGCAGTTCGACCAACGGGCATTCGACGTCTTGTTGCCGAACATCCGCGATCACTTCGGCCTCGACACGCAGGCCATCCTCGCGGTCGTGGGGCTCACGGGCGCCGCCGCACTCGTGATCGCGGTGCCGATCGGCTTCTACGCCGACCGCGCCTCGAGGGTTCGCATCGCGACTTTCGGCGCGCTCGCATGGGGCGTGTTCTCGGTGCTGACCGGGCTCGCGCCCGCGTTGTGGGTCCTCGCTCTGGCCCGGGCCGGCTCGGGTCTCGGTGGCGCAACCATCGTCCCGACCCACAACTCGCTGCTATCCGACTACTACGACATCCCCGATCGGGCGAACATCTACGCCGCACACCGGGCCGCCTACGCCGTGGGCGCGTGCGTCGGGCCGTTGTTCGCGGGCCTGCTCGCGTACTCGTTCGGATGGCGCACGCCGTTCATCGTGTACGCGATCCCGACGCTGGTGTTCGTCGTGCTCGCGCTTCGGCTCCGCGAGCCGGGGCGTGGTCATTTCGAGCGCGCCGCGATGGGTGCGAGCGAAGATGTGCAAGGCACCGAGGACGTCCCGCCGTCCATCGCGGAGTCGTGGCGGATCGTGTGGAGCGTCGGCACGTTGCGCCGCGTCTTCTACGCGCTGCCGTTCCTCGCGGTCGCATTCCTGGGCCTGGTCAGCCTGTCGTCGCTGTACTACTCCGAGGTCTTCCATCTCGACGCGCGCACGCGCGGCTACATCGCGGCCGCCGTCGAACCGGGACAGCTCGTCGGTCTGTTCGCCGGCATCCCGATCGCGACCCGCCTCCTCGCACGCGACGCGGCACTGGTGCTGCGGTTCCTCGCGCTCGTCGCGGTCGTCGTAGCCGTCGCGTGGATCGGCTTCGCCCTGAGCCCGTGGCTGCCGCTCGCGATCACGATGAACGTCATCGTGTCGTCGGTCGTCGTGATCCTGATCCCCGGCATCTTCGCGGTGCTGTCGCTGGCGATCCCGCCCAAGATCCGCTCGTTCGGGTTCTCCGTGGCCGGTTTGTGGATCCTGCCGGGCTTGCTGCTCCTGCCGATCATCGGCGGCGCGGCCGACTCGTGGGGAATCCGCCCGGGGCTCATGCTCATGGTGCCGGTGTTCCTCATCGGCGCGCTGATCATCGCCTCGGCCGGCAGCGAGGTGAACGCGGACATCCGCCGGGTGTGGGCCGCGGCCGCGGCCCAGGCCGAGGTGTTGTACGAGCGGCGGCAGGGCCGGGTGAAGCTCCTCCTCGTGCGGAGCGTCGACGTGCACTACGACGGCGTGCAGGTGCTCTTCGGCGTCGACTTCGAGATCGACGAGGGCGAGATCGTCGCGCTGCTCGGCACGAACGGTGCCGGAAAGTCGACGCTGCTGAAGGCGATCTCCGGTCTGGTGCAGGCGAGTGGCGGCGCGATCGTCTTCGACGGCCGCGACATGACGCACACGCCTCCCGACGAGATCGCGAGACGCGGTGTCACGCAGGTGCCCGGTGGACAGGGCGTGTTCCCGTCGCTCACCGTCGCCGAGAACCTGCACCTCGCCGGATGGCTTCGCCGCCGGGACCCGGAGTACCTGCGCGCGTCGACGGAGCGCGTCCTCGAGATCTTCCCCGTGCTGCGCGAGCGGCTCGACGACGTCGCCGGCAACTTGTCGGGCGGTCAGCAACAGATGTTGACGCTCGGGATGGCGTTCATCGAACGACCGCGGCTGCTGATGATCGACGAGCTCTCACTGGGCCTCGCACCGACCGTGGTCGAGCAGCTGCTGACGATCGTGCGCGACCTGCGCGAGCGTGGCACGACCATCATCCTCGTCGAACAGTCCGTCAACGTCGCCCTCACGGTGGCCGAGACCGCGTACTTCATGGAGAAGGGCGAGATCCGCTTCCACGGCCCGACCGCGGAGCTGCTCGAACGGCCCGACGTGCTGCGATCCGTGTTTCTCGAGGGGGCGGCCTCGGTCGCGAACGGCGAGTCGGGCGCGTCGCCGCGTGTGCGTGTCCCGGCGACGCCGGCCGCACCGGCGCGGGCGCCGGCTCCGGAGCGCGACCACGACGGTCGACGTGACGGCGCTGCCGCCCGGCACGACGTGCGCATGCAGGTGCGCGACGTCACCAAGGCCTTCGGCGGTATCCACGCGCTCTCCTCGGTCAGCTTCGACGTGCAGGCCGGCGAGCTGCTCGGGTTCATCGGGCCCAACGGAGCGGGCAAGACGACCCTCTTCGACGTGATCTCGGGGTTCCTCGACCCGGACACGGGCAGCATCCTGGTGTCACACGCGGGCGAGACGCGTGACATCAGCCGCCGCTCACCGCAATACCGGGCCCGCCACGGCTTGGGCCGGTCGTTCCAGGACGGACGGCTGTTCCCCGCCCTGACGGTCGCCGAGACGATCGCGGTCGCGCTCGAGACCCACGTCGAGGTGCGCGACCCCGTGGCGGCCGCGTTGAACCTTCCCGCGGTCGTCGACTCCGAGCACGCCGTCGCCACGCGGGTGGAAGAGCTCATCGAGCTCATGGGCCTCGGCGCATTCCGCGACAAGTTCGTGCGTGAGCTGTCGACAGGGAGCCGTCGCATCGTCGATCTCGCGTGCGTCGTCGCGCACGGCCCCTCGGTGCTGTTGCTCGACGAGCCGTCGTCGGGCATCGCGCAGCGCGAAGCCGAGGCGCTCGGCCCGTTGCTCCTGCGCATCCGTGACGCGCTCGGCACGAGCCTGCTCGTGATCGAGCACGACCTGCCGCTGCTGTCGTCGATCGCGGACCGCATGATCGCCCTCGACCTCGGCGAGGTGATCGCCGCGGGGCCGCCGGCCGAGGTCGTGCACGAGCCGCGCGTGGTCGCGTCGTATCTCGGCACCATGGAGGCCGCGGTCGCGCGCTCGGGAGCCCGTCCGACGTCATCGACACCAGAGGACTGACATGCAACCGACTCATCTCCCCCGGCGTCCCGGCAACCTTCGGCGCTACGGGCCGATCATCGGCGTGCTCCTCGTCGTGGCGATCGTCGCGGTGATCGTCGCGGCTACGAGCGGCGGCGGCGGCGACAACGGCAAGAAGACCGCGGTGTCGTCCGGCACCGTCGGCACGCCGCCGACTGTGTTCAGCCGCAGCGCCAAGATCGACTGGGGCCCCAACTGCGACACCCGCACGGGCCGGGTCGCGATCCCGTCGATCTACGCACCGCCGTGCGTCGCTCCGTTCCACGGCGACAACGGCGGCGCGACGTCGCCGGGCGTCACCGCCGACTCCATCACGGTCGCGCTCTACGTGACCCAGAACGACCCGCTGCAGCAGGCATTCGCCGCGAGCGCGGGCGCGAACGTGACGCCGGAGACGAACGCGGACCAGGTCATCGATTACGCCAAGATCTACGCCGCGCACTTCGAGCTCTACGGGCGCAAGGTCAACATCGTGAAGTACCACGCGAACGGCGGTCCGAGTGACGAGACCGCGGCCAAGGCGGACGCGATCAAGATCGCCACCGACATCAAGCCGTTCGCCGTCTTCGGCGGTCCGCTGCAGACCAGCGCGTTCGCCGACGAGCTGACGGCACGCAAGATCCTGTGCATCGGCGTGTGCGCGGGCACGTTCCCCGAGAGCTTCACCCGGCCGCGTGAGCCGTACATTTGGCAGACCGGCCCGGTCACGAGCCAGTCGACGGCACTTGCGGCCGAGCTCATCGGCAAGCAGCTCGCGGGCAAACCCGCGAACCACGGGGGCAATGACGTGAAGGACAAGCCCCGGGTCTTCGGTGTCCTCCACTACGACACGCCCGACGGCCAGTACGCGTCCATGTTCACGAGCTTCCAGAATGCGCTGGCGAAGTACAAGGTGAAGGTGGCGAGCGACGTGGCGTACCCGCTCGACCTCACCCGCGCCGCGGAGCTCGCCCGCACCGCGATCGCGAAGCTCAAGAGCGCCGGGGTGACGAGCGTGATCATCAACGGCGACCCGATCATGCCCGCGTACTTCACGAAGGAGGCCACCCGGCAGGGCTGGTTCCCGGAGTGGATCATCGGGCCAACCCTGTTCGTCGACACGACGGTCTTCGGCCGCACGTACGACCAACAGCAGTGGGCGCACGCGTTCGGCGTGTCGTACGTTCCGGCGCGCGGCGTACAGGTGACGCAGGACGCGTACAACCTCTACGTGTGGCAGTACGGCCACAAGCCTCCGAGCAACATCTACTCCGTCACGAACTTCGACCCCTCGCTCTTCTCCATCGGCGTGCACCTCGCAGGGCCGATCCTCACGCCCGAGACGTTCCAGGCCGGCCTCTTCCGCTACCCCGTGACCGGCGGCGGCCCGACCACGCCGACGATCTCGCGCGGACAGCACGACATCTGGCCGGGTGTCGACTACGGCGGCATCGACGACGCGACCGCGGTGTGGTGGAACGCCGACGCGACAGGTACCGACGAGATCGGCAACAACGGCAAGGGCCTCTACGAGTACGTCAACGAGGGCAAGCGGTACCGGCCGGGTCAGTTCCCGACCGGCGACGGGTTTTTCAGCCCGGCCACGTCGGTGACGATCTTCCAGGACCTGCCGCCGTCGGACCGGCCGCCCTCGTACCCACCGCCGCCGCGGCCGGCATGATCGGGGGACCCGCGGTCGCGTCCTCTACGGTTGTCGCCCATGCTGCCGAGCGCGCCGGAACGACGTCCGCAACGCCCCCTGCTGCGCCGGTATGCACCGATCCTCGCCGTCGTCGTGGTGGTGGCGATCGTCGCGGTCGTGCTCAGCACGCGGGGTGGAGGCGGCGGCAAGACGAACATCACGACGAAGCCACTCGCCAACGGCGAGCCGCCGCTGTTCCAGGCCCATACGAAGACCGACTGGGGCCCGAACTGCGACACACGCACCGGCCGGGTCGCGGTGCCACTGCTCTACGCGCCGCCGTGCGTCCCGTTGTTCAGCGGTGACAACGGAGGCGCGACGGCGCCGGGCGTCACCCCCGACACGATCACGGTCGCGGTGTACGAGACCCAACCCGACCCGCTGCAGCAGGCGTTCTTCGAGCAGAGCCGCGCCGACGAGGACGTGAAGAAGGAGGAGGCCACCCAGCAGGCCTACGTCGACTTCTTCCAGTCGCACTACGAGACCTACGGCCGCAAAGTGAAGCTCGTGTTCGTCAAAGCGAGCGGCGGCGACGGCGACGACAACGCGGCGAAGGCCGACGCCATCAAGGTCGCGACGCAGATCCACGCGTTCGCTTCGTTCGGCGGTCCCGCGATGACGTCGGCGTACGCCGACGAGCTCGCCGCCCGGCATGTGTTGTGCCTGGCCGACTGCCTGCTCGCGCAGCCTCAGAACTTCGTCGACACCCGCGCGCCGTATCTCTGGCCGACCGAGCCGTCGTTCGAGCAGGACGGCGTGCACTGGGCCGAGTTCATCTCCAAGGAGCTCGCCGGCCGCAACGCCGATCACGCGGGCGACCCGGCGTTGCAGTCGAAGCCCCGCCGGTTCGGCGTGCTGCGCTACGACGACGGTCAGGGCACGTTCGCGAGCACGGTGAAGAACGTCGAGGACCGCCTCCACGCCGACAAGGTCCCGATCAGCGCGGACGTGTCGTACGCGTTCGACCTGAACCGCGCGGCCGAGGAGGCGCGCACGGTGATCGCGCAGCTCAAGGCGGCGAACATCTCGAGCGTGCTGCTCGCCGCCGACCCTGTGATGCCGACGTTCTTCACCGCGGAGGCCACGAAGCAGAACTACTTCCCCGAATGGATCGTGCTCGGCACGGTCTTCACCGACACGACGCTGTTCGGCCGCAACTACGACCAGAAGCAGTGGGCCCACGCGTTCGGGGTGTCGTTCGTACCCGTGCGCGGCGTCACCGGCACCGACGACCTCGCCAACATCCTCACCTGGCAGACGGGCAAGCCGCCGCCCGCGAAGACGTACAAGCTGCTGGTGCAGGCGCCGCTCATCCTGTTCACCGGCGTGCACCTGGCCGGGCCGCACCTGACGCCGGAAACGTTCCGCGACGGGATGTTCCGCTACACGCCGGCACCGACCGGGCCCGCGCACGTGCACTTCTCGTGGGGCCACCACGGCATCTGGCCCACGACCGACTACTTCGGCAGCGACGACGCCGCGCTGATCTGGTGGGATCCGAACGCGTCGGGCCCGGACGAGCTCGGCTATGTCGACAAGGGCATGTATCAGTACTCACACATGGGCCAGCGGTATCTGCCCGGGCAGTGGCCGGCCGGCAACGCGGACGTGTTCAACCCCGCGACCTCTGTCACCGTGTTCAACACGTTGCCCGCGGCGGACGTCCCACCGTCGTACCCCGCGCCACCACACCCCTGACCCACCGGCCCTCACCGCCAGTTGGGAGGATGACGCCGCGAGATCCCGGGGCGGTCTCGACGACGCAGGGGTGTCAGCCGTTCTCGACGCGGGGCAGCGCGGTGCCGTCGGCGTCGACGGGGACCCACCCTTCCCCGAGCACATAGCGGCGGATCACGCGGGCCGGATTGCCCACCGCGACGCTGAAGTCGGGCAGCTCCCCGGTGACCACTGCGCCCGCGCCCACGACGACGTGACGGCCGACGCGCGCACCCGGCAACACGAGCGCGCCGTGGCCGAGCCACGAACCGGAGCCGATGTGCACCGGACGCGGTGCGGAGAATTGCTTTCCGATCGGCGTGTGCACGTCCTCGTATCCGTGGTTCGCGTCGGTGACGTAGACGTGGTGTCCCGTCCACACGTCGTCGCCGATCACGATCTCGCGGTGGCCGACGATGCCGCTCCCCTTGCCGATGACGGTGCGGTCGCCGATCTCGATCACCGGGTTGCGATCGGGCACGTGCCCGGGCGCGACGCCCGCGGACAGGCTCGAGTAGGGGCCGATCATGCAGCCCGCGCCGATGTGGATGTACTGCTCACCGAACAGCGCGGCGACGGGAAAGCAGATCGCGCTGCCCGGCCCGAGCCGGCCGAAGCGCCGTCCCCGCCGGCTGCGCGGGCCGATCGCGCCGAGCCGCACGGCCTGGTCCCACAGCCGGCGGATCGCCTCGCCGGCCGCGAGGCGCAATGGATCGAGTGCGCGGTCCGCATCTGCCATCCGACGGACAGTAACGCCCTCCGGCTGCAGCCCGCCGGACGCGGATCCCCCGCGCCGGACTACTGGCGCCGGCGCCGGCCGTCCGACAGCGACGCCCGAGCGCGGCGCAACACGACGAAGGCCACCGCCGCGGAACCGAGCACGACGCCGAGCACCAGCGCGGTGAGGATGTTCGGCCACCCGGGATCCATCGGCTCCTCGGCCCGGCGGACGGCGAACACGGCCGCGGCGAAGATCGTTGCTCCGAACAGGGAGACGGGCCCCACAGCCGGAATCTACCCGCCGCTGTGACCGGCGGACCCGGGACCCGGTGACGGCGGATCCGCCCCGCCACCGCGCCGGGCGGCGGGGACGGCGGGGCGGACCCTCACACAGGAGGGACGCGACGGGGGGTGGCGCGGCCTCTCCCGCGCGACCTGTACCCCCTCCCTGCGCGCGTCACGCAGGCGCAGGTCGGGTGTCGAGCGGCCTCAGTGGCCCGGCGGAGCCTGACGCAGCGCATCAAAGACCTCGTCGGGGTCGATCTCGGCCGCGTCCTTGAACGCGCGCAGCCTCGTGGACACCGCGGCCGCGGCGCCGAAGAACCCGCCCGGCACCCCGGCATCGTCGAACGCGGCCTCGATCTCGCGCAGCTCGGCGGCGAACCGCCATCCCTTGGGCGCGTGGAGGCGGGCCACGATTTCGGAACGCGCTTCGAGCCCCGGTTGCGAACGGGCCCACTCCGCCAACAACTGCGCCTCGACCCCTTCCGTGCGCGCATAGGCGCGCACCGCCATCAAGAGCGCGCCACCGCCTTTGGTGTACGCCGCGTACGCGGCCTTCATCGCGGAAGCCGCACCGATCGTGTCGCCGAGGCACACGACCTCGAACGTGGAGTCGTCGAAGAGCTCGGCAACGGCGCTGGCCCGCGCGCCGCTCAGGAACAGGCGCGTCTCTCCTCGCGCTCGGGGCGGACCGCCGACGATCCCACCGTCGACGAACTCGCCGCCGGCGTCGGCCACCATGCGGTCGATCGCGCGAGCCGTCGCGGGCGCGATCGCGTTCGCGTCCAGGTACGTGCCAGTGAACCCCGCGCCGACGACGTCGCGCGCCGTCTCCACGGCGGCCTCCGGCGGCACCACCGACACCACGACATCGCTCGACGCCGCGAGACTGCGAAGATCGGGCGCGGGAGTCAGCGATGCGAACGCGGCGCGTGCGCGCGTCGCCTCGCTCCGACCGGCGGGGAGCCACTCCACCGCGACGTCGCGTGCCGTGAGCGCGGCGCCGACGGCCGCGCCCATCGCGCCCGGGTGCAGCAGACCGACGCGCGTGCGGGCCGCCTTCAGCGCTTGGCCCGGCGCGCGCCTGCGCCGAGCAGGTCACTGGCCTTCGTCATCGCCGGGCGCTTCCCGAAGCTCTTCGGTGTGATGTCGACGTCGGTGGCCTGGGCCCGCAGTGCACCGACGGTGCAGTCCTGCTTCGCCCGCCGGGCGAACGGGTCGAATCGGAAATGACGAGCCGCGTTCTCATGGGTGATCTTGTCGATCTCGTCGTCGGGCACGCCGTCGAAGGTCTTCATCAGGTACTCCGGCGAGGTCGGCCACGTCGTGTCGGAGTGCGGGTAGTCGCATTCCCACGTGATCGTGTCGATCCCGACCCGATGACGGTTCGGAATGCCCGACGGATCGTCGATGAAGCAGGTGACGAAGCGTTCGCGGAAGAACTGGCTCGGGAGCTGGTCACCGAAGTCCTGGCCCGTCCAGCGATGATGGCGCGTGTAGATCCAGTCGACCCGATCGAAGAAGTACGGGATCCAGCCGATCCCGCCTTCCGACAGGGCGACCCGGAGGTCGCGGAACTTGCGCAGCACCGGCGACCACAACAGGTCGGCCGCCGCCTGGACGATGTTCATCGGCTGCAGACTGATGAGCACGTCGATCGGTGCGTCCTCCGCGGTGACGACCAGGGTCGAGCTCGACCCGATGTGCAGGCACACGATCGTCCCCGCGTCGACGCACGCCGTCCAGAACGGATCCCAGTGCTCGGAGTGGAAGCTCGGCAGCCGCAGCCGTGCCGGGTTCTCCGAGAACGACACCGCGTGGCAGCCCTTCTCGGCCAGGCGCCGTACCTCGCGGGCCATCTGGTCCGGGTCCCAGATCGGCACGAGGCCGAGCGGGATGAAGCGACCCGGATAGGAGCCGCACCACTCGTCGACGTGCCAGTCGTTGTAGGCCTGGAGGATCGCGAGCCCCGCGTCGAGATCCGACGAGCGCGCGAACAACTGCCCGCACAGGTTCGGGAACGACGAGAAGCACATCGACGCCAGCACGCCGTTGACGTTCATGTCTCTCACGCGCTGATGCACGTCGTAGCAGCCTTCACGGATCTCGTCGAAGGACGTCGGCTCCATGCCGTACTCCTCCAGCGGCCGCCCTGCTACCGCGTTGAGACCGATGTTCGGGATCTCCTTGCCGTCGTACATCCACACGTCGGTGCCGTCGTCCTTGCGCACGAGGCGCGGCGCGACATGCGCGTATCGCTTGGGTACGCGGCCGTCGAACATGCCGGGAGGTTCGACGACGTGATCGTCGACGCTGATGAGAACCATGTCCTCGGCCCGCATGGCGGCCCCCCTTCGACCGGCTCGACACGCGACATGACGCGGATGTCAGCGTAGTGGCGCGGGCCCGGCTAACGTCGCCTGCGCCGGTCACGCTCGCCCGGGGTCAGCTCGAGCGCCGGTTCCGAAGGGGGATCAGCCAATGCACACGCGCCTGGTCGTCGCCGGCCTCGTCTCGGCCGCCCTCGCGCTCGCCGCGTGCGGGTCCAGTGGAGGCAAGACCGTCTCCAAGGCCGAGTTCCTGCGCAAGGGGAACGATCTGTGCGCCACGGCGAAGACCGATGTCGACAAGCTGAAGTCGCCCGACGCCGACCCGCAGTCGGATCTCACGAAGGCGCAGCTGAAGGAGATCGGCGACTACCTCGACAAGGCCATCCCGATCCAGAACCGCCTCATCGGGAAGCTGCGGGACCTCGGCGCGCCCGCGGGCGACGCCTCGAAGCTCTCGAAGCTCTACGACGAGTCCGACAGCGGCACGAAGGAGCTCACCACCGCGGCGAACCAGGCGCACAACGGCAACCAGGCGTCGTTCCGCGACCATCTGAAGAAGGGCGGCGACAAGCTCGACGCGGCGCAGAAGGGCGTCACCGATTACGGCCTCGACAAGTGTGGCAGCGTGTGACGGTCGAGCACGCGGTTGACGCGTGCCGCGTCGTGTGACGACACTCCTGCGCCATGCAGCGCGCGCCGCACCCCATCCTCATCGGGTTCCTGTTCGACTTTCCGCAGGCCGACGGGGGGACGAGCTTCGAGGAAGCGGTCCGTCTCGGGTTCGACTCGATCGGTGAGGCGCGCATCGACCGTCCGGTCGAGTTCGTGCACCGTCACGTGCCCGGCCTGCCGCTCGGTACGGAACTGGCGGTGCAGCAGGGCTTCCGCGAGCTCGACGAGGCGGGCGTCCTCGCGATCCTCGGCCCGTCGATCTCCGACAACGGCCTGATTGCCGCACCGCTCGCCGACGAAGCCGGGATCGCGTGCATCAACTACACCGGCGGTGAACGCACGCGCAGCGAGTGGATGTACCACTACCAGATCGGGTCGTTGGAGGAGGAGCCCGCGATCCTCGCGGCGCGGCTGCACCAGCGGGGCCTCGAGCGCGCCGCGGTGATCTTCGACAACTCACCCGTGGGGCGTCGTTACGCCGAGTGCTTCGACGACGCCCGCGCGGCCCTCGGCATCGAAGTGACCGGGACCAGCGCGATCTCGCCATTGTCGGAGGACGTCACCGCGGTCGCCGCACGCCTCCGCGACACCGACCCGGCCGCGCTCGTGTACTTCGGGCTCGGGGTCGCATCGCGGGCGGTCGCGCTCGCGCTGCAGGAACTGGACTGGAACGTGCCCGTCGTCGCGAACTCGTCACTCATGTTCGGATACGCGCGCCCCGACTGGCGTGACGGCTGGAAGGGTTGGGAGTACATCGACGGCATCGCCGACGACAACCGGATGCGTGCCGCGCTCGCCGAGCAGTCGAAGCGGGCCGCGGCCGGGCCGGTCGGGTGTGGGGCGTACGACATGGGCCGTCTACTCGCCGAGGGCATCGCCCGTGCCCATCACCTCACGCGCGCCGGCGTCAAGGAAGGCCTCGAACGGGTGAAACAGCTTCCGGCAACGAGCGGCGTCGAGGGCACGACCATGGGCTTCGGCAACTACGACCATGCTGCGCTGAAGGGGCGCTACCTCGTGCTGCGCGAGTGGCGCGACGGCCGCACCGTACAGGTCGCCGAATAGCCGGAGCACCGGCTGAGCGACTCACGGTCTCTTCCGCGCGCCCTTTTCAGACGTTGGCGCGAACCCGGCCGACCGCCTGCTTGCCGACGTCGCGCGCTCGATCGAGCACGCCGGCGGCGGCACCGGCGAGGATGTTGCCCGGCGGCTGGTCGGGTGAACGCGGGTGCGGACGGGTCGGCGCCACTTTCTTGCCCGCGGCGAGCCGTTCGCCGAGCTCGTTGAGTGCGCTGCGGGGCATCGCCTTGCGCACCTTCGGGAACATCTCCCGCTCTTCTTCCTTTACGTGGTGACGCACGTTCTCCATCATCACGGTCATCTTGGCGTCGAAACGCTCGTCGTCGGGCGACATGTGCTCGAGGTCCGCGAGAAGCCACTTCACGACGTTGTGCTCCTCGAGCGCTTCGAGCACCTCCGACGTCTCGTCGGGGTCCCAGCTGCGAACGCTCGGATAGAAGATCTGCTCCTCGATCACGGCGTGGACCGACAGCTCGCGGATGATCTTGTCCGCGACGGAACGCTTGGACCTCTTGCCGCGCGGCCCGGTGTTCTCGAAGCGCTTGAAGAGCTCCTCGACGGTGCGGTGGTCGTTCTTCAGCAACGTGATCGCGTCCATGATCCCTCTCCGGAACGTTGGTCCCCGTTGGGATACCCAACTCGTCTGTGGACAAACGTGCCGCTCAGCGCCACACCACGGGGTTGTGACTGACACCGCCGTCATGCAAGGGTCTGCACCTCGACGTTCGGAGGGGACCGTGGACCGGGTGCGCTTGGGGATCGTCGGTATCGGAAACATCGCGCCCCTCAACGTCGCGGGGTACCTCGAGCACGAGCAGTGCGACGTCGTCGCGCTGTGCGACCCGCGCCGTGAGAAGGCAGAGCGCATGGCGCGGGAGTGGAACGTGCCGACGGTCTACACCGACCTCGAGGAGCTGCTGGCCGACGGCGGCATCGACGCGGTGGAGATCCTCACGCCCACGAACCTGCACCACGATCACGTGATCGCGGCGGCGCGCGCCGGCAAGCACATCTCGTGCCAGAAGCCGATGGCGAACTCCGTTGCCGAAGCACGCGCCATGCTCGCGGCCGTCGAGGAGGCCGGTGTGGTCTTCCGGATCAGCGAGTGCTTCTTCCACTATCCGCCGCTCATGAAGGCACGCGAGCTCATCGAGGAGGGCGCGATCGGGCGCCCGACCGTCATCAGGATCAAGACCGTCGTCGCGAACACGGACACGACGTTCCAGGCCTCACTCGAGCCGGAGGGATACATCTGGCGGTTCGACGAGCACAGCCCGGGCGGTCATCTGTTCGACGACGTCGTGCACAAGTACGCGACCGCGCTCTGGCTCGTGCCCGAGCACGTGCGGAGTGTGCAGGCGGTCGTGCGTCGCGGCCCGTTGTTCTTCGAGGCGCCGACCGCGGCGATCTGGGAGTACGAGCGCGACGACCTGCTCGGGATGATGGAGGTCAGCTACGCGCCGAATCAGATGATCCGCAGCCGGTACTACGGGGCCGACGAGTTCTTCGAGATCCAGGGCACCGACGGATTCATCTGGGTGACGCGGGCGACCGGGGAGATGCTCGACCTACCGCCCGTGATGCTCTACCGGCCGGATGGATCGACCGTCGGGTTCGGCAACCTCGACGCGAACTGGCTGCGCGGCTTCGTCGACTCCTCGAAGCACTTCGTCGACTCGCTGCTCGACGGCAGCGTGCCCGACATGACGGGCGACATGGCGATCCGCGTGCTCCAGCTCTGCTTCGCCGTGTACGAGGCATCCAACACGCGCGCCCCGGTCGATCCGGCGACGATCGAGGCCGCCGCCTCACCGCCGTGGTGGCCCAAGGACCCCGACACGCTCCTCGAAGAGGCGATGGAGATCGGTCGGGCCCAGGGCCGAATCTGACAGGAACGTGACCGAGCGGGCGGCTGCGGCGGGGCGGAAACTGTCACACCCCCGTGTGATGCTGGAAGGGACAGATCCCAAGCGTGTAGTTTCACGCATGTGATTCTCCGGGAGGTCCCGATGCCCGAATCCACGAACATCTCCGCACTGGCCGAATCGGCACCGTCCGTCCGCTTCGAACCCTGCACCGTCTACGAGTACGACGAGGCGTCTCCCGGCTGCTGCGCGGCGTGCGGCTGGCTCGACGACGACCACGAGGTGCACGCCGTGGCGGTGGTGGCCCGATTCCCCGCGCCACGCCGGGTCGAGCGCCGGGCTTCGTAGCGCCCGGCCGCGGACGAGCGGCGCTCAGGCGGAGCGGCGCGACCGGGTCGACTTCTTCGCCGCCGCGGCCTTCTTGGTCGGGGTCGCCTTCTTCGAGCCGACGGACTGCTTCTTCGCCGGCGCCCGCTTGGCGGGCGCGGGCTCGGCTCCTGCGTCACCGTTGCCCGAGGCCCCGCTGCCCGCCTTCGCGAGGCTCGCCTCGAGCGCGGCCATGAGGTCGAGCACCTTGGCCGGCGCCTCCGTGGCAGGCTCGGCCAGGATCTCCTCGCCGGCCGCCTTGCGCTCGATGAGGTCCATGAGTTGTTCGCGGTACTCGTCGTGGTACTTCTCGGGCTCGAACTCGCCGGACAGGGCCTCGATCAACTGCCGGGCCATCTGCAACTCACGATCGTTGACGGCGACGTCGTCGCCCGGCACCCCTTCGAGGCTGCCGGCGTCGACGACCTCGTCCGCGTAGCGCATCGTCTCCACGCACAACACGCCGTCGACGGGCCGGATGGCGACGAGGTGTTCCTTCGAACGGATGACGATGCGGCCGATGGCGACCTTCTGCAGGCCGGTCATCGCCTCGACGAGCAGCCGGTACGGCTTCGCCGCGTTCTTGTCGGGGATGACGTAGTACGGCTGCTCGAAGAACAGCGGGTCGATGTCGGCCAGGTCGACGAAGTCCTCGATCTCGATGGTGTGGGTCGCGGTGGGCGCGAACGCCTTGAGCTCGTCGGGCTCGATGACGACGTAGTTCCCCTTGCGGATCTCGTAGCCCTTCACGATCTTCTCGTAGGGCACCTCTTCGCCCGTCGCCTCCGACACGCGCTTGTACCGGATCCGGGCGCCGCTGCCCTCCTCGAGCTGGTTGAAGCTGACGTCACGCGAACGCGTCGCCGTCGTCAGCTTCACCGGCACCGACACCAGCCCGAAGCTGATCGAGCCGCTCCACACTGAGCTCGGCACTGAAAACCTCCCGTCGGGACACCCTCGTCGTTCAGACCGTCCGGGCCCCGCAAACCAATCGTTCGATGTTTCGTCTGGTCGACTCCGCTGCGGCCTCCCGGGCATCCGCCCAGGCCTTCGCTTCGTCTCTGGTTCAACTCGTTCCTACTAGGTTCGCAGGTCGTGGGGCCGGTGTGCGAGCGGCTGCGATGACGTCGGCCGAGATCGAGGTCGACGGTCGTCGCCTCAGCCTCACGAACCTCGACAAGGTGCTGTACCCCGAGAGCGGCTTCGTCAAGGCGCAGGTCATCGACTACTACGCCCGGATCGCACCGTTCATGCTCCCCCATCTGGAGGGCCGGGCCCTGACGCTCGTGCGCTGCCCGAACGGGGTGGACGGCGAACGGTTCTTCGAGAAGCGCTGCCCCCCGCACCACCCCGACTGGATCCCCGAGGTGGGCGAGCTGCACTCGTGCGAAGCCCGTGACCTCTCCGCAATGGTGTGGCTCGCGAACCTCGCCGCGCTCGAGCTGCACACCCTGCAGGCCCGGTTCAGCGAGCCCGGGCGGCCGACGGCCATCGTGTTCGACCTCGACCCGGGCCCGCCCGCCGGCGTGCTCGACTGCTGTCGGGTGGCGCTCGAGCTTCGCGACCTGCTCGCCGAGCTCGGGTTGCAGGCGGTCGTGAAGACCTCGGGATCCAAAGGACTGCACCTGTCGGTGCCGCTGCACACCGCGACCACCGCCGACCACACGAAGGCCGTCGCGCTGGCTCTCGGACGGATGCTCGCGACGCGCGACCCCAAGCGCGTCGTCACGGAGATGCGCAAGGAGCTTCGACAGGGCCGGGTGTTCGTCGACTGGAGCCAGAACGACGAGCACAAGACGACAATCGCACCGTACTCATTGCGCATCGCGCCCCGGCCGACGGTGTCCACGCCGGTGTCGTGGCACGAGATCGAGGAGACGCTCGACGCGCGCGACGCCGAGCGGCTCACGTTCGAAGCGTCCGACGTGTTGCGCCGGGTGCAGGAGCACGGAGACCTGTACGAGCCGAACCTGACGATGGTGCAGTCGCTCCCGTCGTTCTCGGGCACGTCGTGACCGCAGTGGTTTAGCCTCCGGCCTCGTGGACATCGCGGGAAAGGTTGCGCTCGTCACCGGAGCGAGCCGCGGCGTGGGACGCGCAACCGCCGTCGCACTCGCCGACGCGGGCGCACGCGTCGCGTGCGCGGCGCGCGCCACCGATGCCGCCCCGGTCGCGCTGCCCGGGACGATCGACGAGACCGTCCGAACCATCACGTCGGCCGGCGGTGAAGCACTCGCGGTGCCGACGAACCTCGCGGTCGAACACGAGGTCGAGGCGATGGTGTCACGCACCATCGCGCACTTCGGCCGGCTCGACGTGCTCGTCAACAACGCGGCGATCACATTTCCCGGCGATCTGTCGATCGCGATGAAGCGCTACGACCTCATCATGGCGGTCGATTTGCGGGCGCCGCTGCTCGCGATCCGCGCCGCCGCGCCCGGCATGTGCGAGCGCGGCGAGGGCTCGATCGTCAACGTGTCGTCGCTCGCGGCGCTGAACTACTTCCCCACCCAGATGGTCTACGGGATGGCGAAGGCCGCGCTCGAGCACCTCACGGTGTCGGCCGCGGCCCAGATGCGGTCGTACGGCGTCGCCGTCAACACGTTCCGCATCGACGTGCCGGTCGCGTCCGAGGGGTTCCTCGCCGCGATGCCCGACGTCGACCACGCCGACTGGGAGCCGCCCGAGGTGGCGGCGGAGGGGATCGTGTGGATGGTGGGCCGGCCACCGGAGTACACGGGCCACAACGCGGGGATGGCTGCGCTGCGCGCTGAGCACGGCATCATGCCGTCACGTGCGGGGCGCGCCCACGTGCCGTCCACTGCGTTCGTGCGGGAATCTGCGCTCGAGCGCGGTGCTTGAAGCCCGTCGATCATCCGCCCCACGACAACTCCTGGATGTAGATCCGGATGCGGCTGATGAGACCGTCGGGTGTGAGGTCGAAGACGAGCGCCTCCGGTGTGAGCTTCGGGGTGCCGTCGATCTCGACCGTCTCGCTGAGCTCGGCGACCGCGCTGCGCCCGTCGGCGCTGTAGCGGATCCGGCCGACTTCCATCGAATACCCCCGGAGCGTCGGCATCAGCTCTTCGAGGTACGCGACGTAGACCGGCTTCGTCGCGTACGTGTCGCCGTACGGGCCGGTGCGGACCACGTCGTCGGCGAGGCACGCGGCGAAGCCCTGCCAGTCGTGCGCGGTCAAGGTATGCAGGTAGCGCTCCACGATCCCGGCCACGCCCGACCATAACGGCAGGAGTGGTTCCGGTACCGTGCGGTGGATGCGGGTGCTCTCCGAGGCGACGGGGCTCGGCGTCTCCGTGCAGGGCCTCACCCACATCTACGCCGAGCACGGCAACCCCCTCGTGGTTCTCGATCAGCTCGACCTGGCGCTCCGGCCCGCAGAGCACCTCGCCGTCACCGGCCGCTCCGGCGCGGGAAAGAGCACGCTGCTCGCGGTGCTCGGCGGCCTGGAGCGTCCACAGTCCGGAAGCGTCCTGGTGGGCGACGTCGATCTCGCGCGGCTCGACGGCGACGAGCTCGCTGCGTACCGGCGGGACCTCGTCGGTTTCGTGTTCCAGCACTACGGCCTCCTCGGGAACCTCACCGCCCTCGAGAACATCGAGCTCGCGATGACCTTCACGGGCCTGCGCACCGGGCCGCGCCGGCGCCGGGCTCGCGAGCTGCTCGACGCGGTCGGGCTCGCCGAACGGGCCGACCACCGACCCAACGCGCTGAGCGGTGGCGAGGCCCAGCGCGTCGCAATCGCCCGCGCGCTCGCGAACCAACCCCGCCTCGTCCTGGCCGACGAGCCGACCGGCAACCTCGACGACGAGAACACCGCGCACGTGCTGGACCTTCTCGCCTCCCTTCCCGCGCAGCTCGGCTGCACGCTCGTGGTCGTCACCCACAACCACGTCGTCGCGGCGCGCGCCGCGCGGCGTTGTCTCCTCGAGCACGGGAGGTTGGTCGCGGTCCCGTGAGTTGGCGCGATGCCTGCCGCATGGCGACACGGAGCATCGGCCGTCGTCTGGGCCGTGCCGTCCTCACGGTCCTCGCGGTCACGCTCGCGGCCGCGCTCTTGTCGGCCCTGCTGATCGTGGCCGGGACCGCCCGCACGCGTGTGCTGAGCCAGCTCTCCAAGGGTGGGCCGCTCGCAGGGATCCAGGTCGTCGCGGCCGCACCCGACCCGGGCCAGGTCGACACCGACAACCCGCGTCCCGGCCAACCGCGCGTGCTCGACGAAGCCGCGCGGCAACGCATCCGCGCGCTCACCGGCGTGCGATCGGTGGTTGCGCTCATCTCGACGCCGGTCCGGGTCCTGCCGCCCGACCCGCCGCTCAGGGGCGCGCCGTCCGGCACGCCACCCGATCCGTTCACCCAGCAGATGACGGGCGTCGACACGGCGAAGAGCGGGCAGTTGCCGATCACGGTGGTGTCGGGTCGCCTGCCGGCGCCGCACTCGCTCGTCGAGGTCGCGGTCACCGAGTCGTATCTGCGTCATCTGCAACTACCGAAGCAGCAGGCATCGCGAGTCGTCGGCACCGAGGTGGAGCTCGGTGCACCACGCCTCTTCACCGGTGACGATCGTGTCCGCGGACGATGGACGCGCGCAATCATCGTGGGCGTGGTCGCGCAGGGCGTCGCGTCGGGTGACGTCATCGCGCCCATCGAACAGGTGCGCACCGCCCAGGCGTGGACGGCGGCCGGCGACCCGACCGGCGACACCGCTTCGCCCTACAGCGGGCTGTTCGTCATCGCCAAGGGCATCAGCCGCGTCGGCGAGGTCCGAGCCGCGATCACCCAGGTGGGCTACTCCACGAGCGCACCCGAAAACCTGGTCGCGACCGTGCAGCGTTATCTGCATGTCGTCGAGATCGTGTTGAGCGGCATCGGCCTCATCGCACTCGTGATCGCCGCGCTCGGCATCACCAACGCGCTGCTGGCCGCAGTGCGGGAGCGGCGCAACGAGATCGGCGTCTTGAAGGCGATCGGCGCACGAGATCGCGACGTGCGCCGGATCTTCCTCATCGAGGCCACCCTGCTCGGTTTGTGGGGCGGCGCGCTCGGAACCGCGGCCGGCTTCGGGATCTCGGAGCTGATGGGCGCGATCGTGAACCACTATCTGCGCCAGCAGGGCCTCGCGGCCGTGCACGTCGGTGCACCGGTGGCGGTGCTCGTGGGCGGCGTCGCCGGCTCGGCAGTGCTGGCCCTCGTCGCAGGCACCGTGCCCGCGCAACGTGCCGCCCGTCTCCCGGCCCGCCAGGCGATGGGAGAGACGTGAGACGCGTCGCCGGGTGGCTTGCCGCGATGCTGGCCACCGTGCTCGCGGCCGGGTGCACGGGTGCGCCGCGGACACTGCCCAAGACCCGCGCCGGGGCGCCGCTCTCGTACGTCGCGCTCGGAGGCGGCGAGGTGCTCGGCGACGGCACGGAGGATGCACTCCGCGACGCGTGGCCGCAGGTACTGTTCCGAACAGCGCTGCCCCGAAGCGCGACGTTCGTGAACTTCGCGTCCAACGGCGCGACCGTCGACGACCTTGCCAACCGTCAGGTACCACTTGCTTCAGCAGTCCATCCCGGCCTCGTGACGATCCAACTGTTCGACGACCTCTTCGACAGCACTCCCGTGGCAACGTTCGAGCGGACATTGCAGGGCGCGGTGCACGAGTTGCGCGGCGACGGCATGACGCGCGTGCTCGTCGCCAACATCGGGCTGTTCGATCAACGTCCCGGATACCGCGCCTGCATCTCGCCTTCCGCCACCGGTGCACAGTGCGCGCTCTCCACTCCGCCACCGCAGCCCGCGGCGCTCGACGCGCGCACCGACGCCCTCAACGCGGCGATCGCACGGGTCGCGCGCGCGGAAGGTGCCACGCTCGTCGATCTGCATGCCGCGCAGGCTGCCGACCGCGCCGCGGGTCGTGAGGCGTCGCACTACACCGACGCGATGACGGTCAACACCGAAGGCGCCGCCGCGACCGCGTCCGTGTTCGCCGCGGCGCTCCCCCGCTTCCCATGAGTTCCAACCGTGCGGACGGAGCGGAGCTCCGCTCGGCGCAGCCGTCCCGAGCGGGAGCGTAGGGAGCCATGAGTTACAAGCGGCCGCCACGCGACGCGCAACGGCGCCGGGTGTATCTGGCCGAGACGCCACTCGGCGGGCGGCGCCTCCCGCTGTTGCCCGACTGTGCGGCCTTCGCGGACCAGGTCGTCGGCAGCCTGTGGTGGCAGGCGCGTTTCCCGGCCCACGGCCTCGCTGAGATGCCCCGGTTCCGTCCGGGCCAGGGCGCGCGGCACGCCTTCTTCCGGCTCGACGAGGACGGCCCCACGATCACGCTGCCCCGCCGGTACCGCACCACCGGGGTCGTGCTCCACGAGCTGTGCCATTGGGCCCTTGCCGAAGAGGACGACCTCCCGAACCACGGCCGCACGTTCGCCCGGTTGCTGCTCGACGCGACCAACGAGTTCGGCGGCGGTCAACGCGGCGAGGCGCTGGCGGCGAACTACGCGCAGCACCGCGTCCACGTCGGCCGCCCTCCGCACACCGATCCCGACGGGCGCCTGCGCTACGCCTGGGACGAGCGGCTCCATATCGGTCGGGGCCGCATCATCGACGTCCACCACCACGAGGTCGCCGGCGCCGGCAACATCACCACCACGTGCACCCGCGGCGTCTTCGAGGCGTGGGGTCGCAACCGGTCGAAGGTCCGCCTGCGGTACCAGTCCGAGCTTCTCGTCGTGCCCGCGACGTCGGTGTGGGACGCACGGCGGGTCTCGAATGTGGACGACCTGCTCGACGTCTTCGGTGCAGGCCGGCCCGAGCGCGCGCCCGCCGCACACCGCCCGGTACCGCAGGACGCGCCGCACCAGTAGCCTCGACGGCTCATGCACGAAGGCAGCCGCCGTGCCGTCTTCGCCGCGTTCGCCGCCAACCTCGGCATCGCCGCGTCGAAGCTGCTCGTGTTCTTCGTCACCGGCGCGGCGTCGATCCTCGCCGAGGCGATCCATTCGTTCGCCGACACCGCGAACCAGGCTCTGCTCTTCGTCGGCGGCAGACGCGCACGACGGGCGCCGACGCGCGAGCATCCGTTCGGCTTCGGCCGCGAGCGGTACTTCTGGGCGTTCGTCGTCGCCGTGATGCTCTTCACGCTCGGCGGGCTGTTCGCGCTGTACGAGGGCATCGACCGCATGCTGCATCCGCAGGCGGTGAGCCAACCGGGATGGGCGCTCGCGACCCTCGTCGTCGCCGTGGTGCTCGAGGCGCTGTCGTTCCGCACCGGCACGAGTGAGGCGAACAAGCTGCGCACCGAGGGCGAGACGTGGCCCCAGTTCATCCGCCAGTCGAAGAACCCGGAGATCACCGTCGTCGTCCTCGAGGACACCGCCGCGCTCATGGGACTCGCGTTCGCCCTCGCCGGGATCGTGCTGGCATGGGTCACCGGCGACGACCGTTTCGACGCCGGCGGCAGCATCGCGATCGGTGTGCTCCTCGGGGCGGTCGCGTTGGTGCTGGCGCGGGAGATGAAGAGCTTCCTGATCGGCGAGTCGGCCGGCGCCGGCATCGAGCAGCGCATCCGACAGGCGATGGAGTCGAGCCCCGAGGTGCGGCGGGTCATCCACCTGCGCACGGTGCAGATCGGCCCGGAAGAGGTGTTCGTGGGAGCCAAGCTCGACATCCGCGCGTCGTCGATCCGAGACCTTGCCGAGGCCATCGACCGCATCGAAGTGCGCGTACGCACCGCGGTGCCGGATGCGACCGTCATCTACATCGAGCCCGACCTGTACCGCGCGCCCGCTTCTGAGGAACCCGTCGAAGACGGCTGACTCCGTCGGCCCGTGTCGCGCTTCGGCCTGTTCTTCGGGTGGCGCGGGTCGTCGGGAGGCACCATGGGGCGTTTACCGGCGCCTTCGACCAGAGCCCAGCCGTCATACGTCTTGAGATCGTGATGGTGCCCGCAGAGCCGGTCGAGGTTCTCGAGCCGGGTCCGAGGATTCTGTGCGAACGGTTCGCGATGGTCGATCTCGCGTGCAGCGTGGGCGCAGCCTTCGACCGTGCACGTCGGCGACGACCACAACAACGCAATCTTCTGCGCCGCCGTGGGCCCGCGACCGAGGTGGGTGACGTTGAGCACGTCGACGCCCTTCGTGATCACGAGCTTCAGGATGCTCTCACCCAGCAGATCTCGCGCGGTCGACGCCGGGACCGGGCCGATGCCGGTGATCTCGCACATCTCGTCGTCGCACGCGACCTCGCCACGTCGTAGGACATCGACGTCGACACGCAGCAGCGCGAGGTGTCGCAGATTCGGGCGGTTCCCTCCGGCGTCGGCGCCGCTCTTCGCGAGCGTGACCAACGCGTCGAACGCGTACGCCTGCCGTTCCTCGCGCCGATCCTCGGTACGGGCCAGATGGAACTGGGTGTCGAGCAACGGTGCGAGCGCGGCTTCGATCCGGGCGCCGTCGGCGACCGTGCCGCGCGCGGCGAGGTTCCATGCACCCTCGGCGTCGGTCCACGTACGAAGCCGGCGCGCGGCGTGGATGCGGCGGTGGGTCGCCTCGCGGTCTGCATCCGCGGCGGCGCGGGCGCGCAGCACCTCGTCGCGTAGCTCCTTGAGCGAGCCGCGCTCGGCCTGCTCCAACAGATGAGCCTCGGCATCCGGGTTCACGCTCGTACCCTCGACCACGAGTGCCGCCTGGGCGGCGGACAACCGGCCGTCGCGCAACCGCTTCTCGATCGTGGGGCGTTCCTCGACCTTGCGCGACAACTCCAACTGCGTACGCGCGGCGCCGACCGAGCTGCCGGAACGCTTGGCGATGAACTCCGCCGCGCTGCGGTGCCCGGCCCGCTGCCATGTGCGTGACTCCTCGAGCCGCCGGGCCAGCAGGGTCTTCGCGGCTGCGGCCTGCCGCTCGATCGCGTCGAAGTCGTCCCACAAGGACACAACCTCCGGAAGCGGAACCGCGTCGGGCTCGAGCGCGCGTACGCGCGCCGTCAGCTCGACCCGAATCTCCGCCACTCCGATCACACTTGAAGTATGAACGGGCGGTGTGACAGTAACGAGCGGTAGCGGACCGCCGCGGAAACGGTTACACGCGCGTCAGCACGTCGACACCGGACTCGGTCACGAGCACCGTGTGCTCGAACTGCGCGGTCCGCGCGCCGTCGCTCGTGACCGCGGTCCAGCCGTCGTCCCAGACCTGTTCACGCGGGCTTCCCATCGTGATCATCGGCTCGATGGTGAACACCATGCCCGGCTCGAGGATCAGCGTCGCGCGCGGCTCGAAGTAGTGCGGCACCGACGGCTCGGTGTGGAACTGCTCGCCGATGCCGTGCCCCACGAACGTGCGGACGACGCCGAACCGGTGCGCGTGCGCGTGGGTCTCGATCGCCCGGCCGATCGCGTTGAGCGGCACGCCCGGACGCACCGCGGCGATGCCGGCGCCGAGACACTCCTCCGTGACGCGCACGAGCCGTCTCGACGTCGCGTCGACGTCGCCTACGAGGAAGGTGGCGTTGGTGTCGCCGTGCACGCCGTCGAGGAAGATCGTCACGTCCACGTTCACGATGTCGCCATTCGCGAGCGGGCGATCGTCGGGGATCCCGTGACAGATCACCTCGTTCACCGACGTGCACAACGATTTCGGGTAGCCGCGGTAGCTGAGCGGGCTCGGATAGCCGCCGAGCTCGATGTACTTCTCGTGACCGATCGCGTCGAGCTCGTCGGTCGTCACGCCCGGCGCGACCTTCGTTCCCACGGTCTCCAGCACTTCGGCTGCGGCGCGGCCCGCTCGACGCATGCGCTCGATCGTGTCCGGGCTCTTCACGATCGGCTCCGGCCGGCGCACCAGTGTGCCGGTGCGCACGTAGTCCGGCCGGGCGATCGACTCCGGCACGCCGCGCGGCGGGCTGACGGACCCTTTCCGGACGCGGGCCTCGGGCGCGCCGTGACAGCGCTTGAACTTGCGGCCCGACCCGCACCAGCAGGCGTCGTTCGACCGGATCGCGTTCATCGCAACGTTCCTACGAGACTCGTCGGAGCTCCTTCAGGTACCGCCGTCCGTTCTCCACGTAGGAACGGGCGTTGGACAGAATCATGGCCTCCGCGTCGACCGCGTCGTGACGCAGCTTCGCGGGCACGCCCAACGCCATGGCGCCGCTGGGCACCTCCATGCCGTTCGGCACGAGCGCGCCCGCACCGACGAGCGCGCCGGCGCACACACGGGCCCGGTGGAGCACGGTGGAGCCCGACCCGACGAGGGCGCCCGACTCGACGACACATCCCTCGAGGTGGGCGAGATGACCCACGACGCAGTCGTCGCCGATGTCGGTCCACAGCTCCGTCGTGGCATGTACGACCGCGCCGTCCTGCACCGACGTGCGGGCGCCGATCGTGATGCGCCCGACGTCGCCCCGCAACACCGTCTGGGCCCAGATCGTGGTCTCCGGCCCGATGGTGACGGCGCCGATGACCGTCGCGTCCGGATGGACGAAGGCGGTCGGGTCGATGGAGGGCTCGACGTCACCAAGTGCGTAGATGGCCATGGGCGTTCACGTTATGTCGCTGACAGCCGGTTCAGGTCATGACACCCAGTTGCGCGATGTTCGTCGTACCGTGGCTCAAGTGACTCGCGCCGATGCCGACAACATGACTGTGACGACCGTCACCGCACCTGAGCCGATCATCCTCCCGCAGTCGGACCACGGTGCGGCACGCCTGGCCGTCCTGGGTCGCGTGAAGTGGGCGGCGACGATGGCCCTGCTGCGCCGGCTCGGTGTGAGCAACGGGATGCAGTGCCTCGACGTCGGGTGCGGTTCGGGCTCGGTGACACTGGCGATGGCACGGATGGTCGGTCCCAGTGGGCGCGTCGTCGGCTTCGACCACAACAAGACGGTGCTGCGCTGGGCGCTCGACGCGGCCAAGCGGCAGTCCGTCCACCAGGCGACGTTCTGCACCGCGGACGTGCGGGAGTTGCAGGCGGCTGAACGCTACGACGTGGTCTTCGCCCGTCTGCTCCTCAGCCGCGTGGCCGACCCGCGCGACGCACTCAGCCGCATGACCCGGGCACTCCGGCCCGGCGGGCTGCTCGTGGTCGAGGACGAGGAAGTCAGCAGCCAGTTCTGCCGCCCGGCGGACGTGGCGTTCACGCAGTACAGCGACCTGTACGGCGCGGCAATCCGGGCCCGCGGCGGCAACCCCGAGCTCGGGCCGCTTCTGGCGGACCTCGTCGAGGAGGCGGGCATCACCGACGTGGGCCTCGGAGTCGAGCAGCCTGCGTTCCGCAGCGGCGAAGGAAAGCTGCTCCCTGCGCTCACCATGGCCCATGTCGGGCCCGAAGTCGTGGCGCACGGTCTCACTGATGCCGGCACCGTCGACGTGCTCACCACCGCGCTCGAGGGCCTCGGCCACGAGCGCACCAGCATCGTCGGGCTGCCCCGCGTCTACCAGGTGTGGGGCCGCAAGCGATCCTGACCCGTCCCCCGGTAGCCTGCAGGGCGTGCTGGCGCTCGACTCCGACACGGTGAAGCTCCACGCCGACCGGATCGCCCGAGACGGTTACACGATCCTCGACGACGCCATCGAGCCCGATCTCGTCGACGCGCTGAACGACGACCTCGAACGACTCGAGCGCTTCTACGACGTCGAGCCGGCGCGCAACAGCTTCGAGGGCGAGCGCACCATCCGCATCTACAACCTGCTCGCGTTCGGTGAGCTCTACGAGCGCATTCCTGTGCATCCGAACGTGCTGCCGGTCGTCGAGCAGGTGCTCGACCCGGGGTGCCTCGTGTCGTCGCTGTCGTCGATCACGATCTGCCCGGGCGAGACTGCGCAGCCGATCCACGCCGACGACCAGTTGATCCCGCTCGCGAAGCCACACGTCGCGACGGTGTGCAACACGATGTGGGCCCTCACCGACTTCACGGAGGCGAACGGCGCGACCCGCGTGGTGCCCGGCTCGCATCTCGCGGACTGCTCGCCCGACTACGGGCATCCCTACGAGAGCGTGCCCGCGGAGATGTCGAAGGGCTCGGTGCTCGTGTGGCACGGCAGCCTGTGGCACGGCGGCGGCGCCAACGCCACCGACGAGCGGCGCGTGGGCATCGCGATGAACTACTGCGCCGGCTTCATCCGCCAGCAGGAGAACCAGCAACTCGGCGTTCCCCGTGAGGTCGCGGCCCGCTTTTCACCTCGGCTGCGCCAGCTGTGCGGTTACAGCGTCTACAACGGGCTCATCGGTCACATCAACAAGCACAGTCCCGCCGAGCTCCTCGACGCGGTGTCCGTTGCGGACGCCGACAGCCCGATGGTCTGGGACAAGCTGCGCTGAGGCGGTCTGGAAGCCTTGCTCACGCCGCGCCGGTCAGCGTGACGGGGAGATGCTGCGGACCATTGGCCCAGAACACGGGAACCGGTTCGCGTCGGTAGCCGTCGTCGACGTGAGCCTCCGCGACGCGCTCCACGAACACCTCGAGCGCGAGACGCCCCTCGAGTCGCGCCAATGATGCTCCCGGGCACACGTGCGGGCCGCCGCCAAACGCGAGATGGTCTCTGGCGCTCGGACGGTCGAGCCGGAAGTCGTCGGGGTCGTCGTAGGTGTCCGTGTCGCGGTTTGCCGACGCGAGACCGAACGCGACCTTCGCGCCCGCGGGGATCGTGACGCCCTCGATCTCGACGTCCTTCAGGCAATCGCGCATCAGCACGTGGATAGGCGGATCGTGGCGCAGCGACTCCTCGACCACGATCGGCACCAGGCTGCGGTCGCCACGCAAGCGCTCGAAGAGACTGACGTCGCTGCAGACGGTCTCGAGCATGTTCCCGATCAGGTGCCGCGTCGTCTCGTTGCCCGACACGAGCAGGAACGCGAGTTGTGTGCGCATCTCGAGATCGGTCAACCGCTGGCCGTCGACAGTGGTGTTGAGGAGGCGCGTGACGAAATCGTCGGGAGGGTCGGGCGACGCCTTCCGTTCGGCGATCATCGCGTCGATGTAGGCGGCGAAGTCGGGCGCGACACCGGCGAGGCCCTCACCTTCCGCGCCCCCTTCACGGCGGTTCAGTGTCGCGTACGACGACTGCACGACGACGTCGGACCATTCGGCGAAACGTCCGTGGTCCGCGGGGTCGACGCCCAGGAGATGAGCGATGACCGACGCCGGGATCGGTGTCACGTACTCCGCCACGAGATCACCACGACCGCGAGCGATGAGGCCGTCGAGCAGGTCGTTGCACAACTGACGGACGAAGGGCTCGACCCGACCGATGCGATGCTGCGCGATCGCGGAATTGATGATGCGACGGATCTTGCCGTGGCGCGGCTCCGGGATCTCGCTGATGAGCTGTTCCTCCGGCGGCACCACCACGCCCGGGGCGCGGAAGCTGGCCTGGAAGACGGCCACGTTCTTCGTGGCGGCAAGAACATCGTCGAAACGGGCGAGGAAGTAGGCGCCCGATCCAGTCCGTGAGACGGGGCATCCACCTCGCAGATCGGCGAGCACGTCGTAGGGAACACCGGCCGTGGCATCCAGCGGGTCAGCAACCATGGGCGGATACTCGCGCAAACGTCACCTTGTGTGGTTCCGTGCCGCGAGCGCGGTGAACCGCACGATCCGAGGGTCACACAGCGCGGAAGTCGACGAGCGCGACGGTGTCGGAACGCCGGTCGAGATCGACGACCACGCGACGGCCGATGTCGAGCACACCGTTCTCGTCGCCGGCGATGTTGCCGACGAGGCGCACCCCTTCATCGAGCTCCACCACGACGACCGCGTAGGGCACGGCGGCCGCGAACGCGGGGTCGACGGCACGGTGGGTGATCGTCCAGCTGTACACCCGACCGCGACCCGAGGCGGGTTCCCAGCGCCACTCACCCGAGCCGCACGTCGCGCAGACGAAGCGGGGCGGATGCCGCCACGTCTCACACGCCTGACACCGCTGCAGGTGCAGCCCGGCCCGCGCTGCGTGCTCGTAGAACTCGGCGTTGAGCCCGGCGGCATGAGGTGCGGTGCGCGCCGCGCGCGCCTCGTCGTTCATCCCGACGCCGCTCCCCCGTGTCGGGCGAGCACCGCGATGCTGCCGTCGCCGAAGTCACCCCAACCGGTGACCACGCCGATCTCCGCCGCGGGGACCTGCGCGGCGCCGGCGTCGTGGCGAAGTTGACGGACCGCTTCGACGACATGGTTCATCCCCCACATGTGCCCCTGTGACAGGAGACCGCCGTGCGTGTTCGTCGGGAGCGCTCCGCCGAGACGAAGCTTTCCGTCTCGGACGAACGCACCGGCCTCGCCCCGCCCGCACAGACCCAGCGCTTCGAGTTGCAGCAGCACGACGTAGGTGAAGCAGTCGTAGATCTCGAGGAAGTCGACGTCGTCGATGCCGACACCGGCCATCCGGAGCGCGCGTGGCGCGGCATCGGTGAGGCCGATGCGGAACGGGTCGGGCCGGTTCGCGATGTCGTCGGCCGGATACGGATGCCCTTCGGCAACACCCAGGATTGCCACGGGCGGACGGGCGAGGTCGCGCGCCCGTTCCGCCGTGGTGACCACCACCGCGGCCGCGCAGTCGGTTTCGAGGCAGCAGTCGTAGAGCCGGAACGGCTCCGACACCCAGCGCGCCCCGAGGTAGTCGTCCATCGTGAGCGTGCGCCCCCGCATCGCGGCGCGCGGGTTCAGCTGCGCGTGCTCGCGCGACAGCAGCGCGATCTCTCCGGTGTCGGTGTCGCGGGTCCCGTAGAGCTGCTTGTGACGTGTGCAGATCCACGCGTAGAACTGCGCCGCCGAGCGTGCACCGTATGGCATGTAGAAGTCGAGCACCGCGTCACCGACCGCGTTCGCGTCCATCCCACGTCGAGGCCGCGGGCCGCGCGACGGCCGGAACGCGGAGTAGCCGTTCCAGCCCACGACGACGAGCACATTGCGCGCGATGCCGGACGCGACCGCGAGGGCTGCGCTCTGAAGTGCCGCAGTCGGGCTCGCGCCGCCCATGTGCACCGTCGTCGAGTACGCAACGTGCTCGCTGCCGAGGTTCGCGGCCAGCTCCTCGCACGATGTGTAACCCGGGGGCGGGATGATGCCGTCGATGTCGCCCGGGGCCAGCCCCGCGTCGGCGATCGCGTCGGTGGCCGCCTGCAGCATGAGCTCCACCGGGAGCATGTCGGAGCCGCGCATGTAGTCGGTCTCGGCGATCCCGACGATCGCGGTCCGTCCCGACACGTCCACGGGGGCGAGCCTATTGGCCCTCGGTTCGCACATCGGGGCCCGGGCACGCGACAGACTGAACGTGATGGGATCGGTCATGGGGGTCGACATCGGCGGCAGCGGTATCAAGGGCGCGCCGGTCGATGTGGAAACGGGGCGGCTGACGGCCGACCGGGTGCGCATCCCGACGCCGGAGGGCGCAGCCCCGTTGCCGGTCGCCGAGGTCGTGGCCGAGGTCGTCGGCTCGTTCGACACGGAGGGCACGGTCGGTTGCACGTTCCCCGCCGTGATCGTCGACGGGGTCGCCCGCACCGCGGCAAACGTCGATTCCGCGTGGATCGGCACCGACGCGCACTCGCTGTTCGGTCACACCACCCACCGTGACGTGGTCGTGATCAACGACGCCGACGCGGCCGGCCTCGCCGAGATGCGATTCGGTGCCGGCAAGGATCACGAGGGCGTCGTGGTGATGCTGACCCTCGGCACGGGTATCGGTTCGGCGTTGTTCCTCGACGGGAAGCTCGTGCCCAACACCGAGTTCGGCCATCTCGAGATCCGCGGCAAGAGCGCGGAGCATCGGGCGTCCGACCGCGCTCGCGAAGAACGCGGTCTCGGGTGGCAGGAGTGGGCCGAGCGCCTGGATGAAGTGCTCGGCCGTCTGGAGGCGTTGCTCAGCCCGGACCTGTTCATCCTGGGCGGCGGCGTCAGCAAGAAGAGCGACCGGTTCATCCCACTGCTCTCGACGCGGGCACGCGTCGTGCCGGCAGCACTGCTCAACGACGCCGGTATCGTCGGCGCCGCGCTCGCGGTCCACGAGACCCGGGCCCACGTTGCAACGAGGCCCTCCACATGAACGAACGCACCGTCGAGACCCGGTCCGGCATGCTGCGGGGCACACAGCGCGACGGCGTCCACGTGTTCCGCGGCGTGCCGTTCGCGGCTGCGCCCACCGGCGTGCGCCGCTTCCTCCCCCCGCAACCACCCGAGCCGTGGACGGGAGTGCGCGACGCGGCCCACGCGGGGCCGATCGCGCCGCAGCCGCCGTCGCCGCTCGATGCGCTGTTCGGCGAAGCCGCCCCCACATGGGACGAGGACTGCCTGAGCCTCAACATCTGGACGCCCGCGCTCGACGACGCCCGCCGCCCGGTCATGGTGTGGATCCACGGCGGCGCGTTCGTGAACGGGAGCGGCTCGACCCCGTGGTACGACGGCACCCGGTTCGCCGCGCACGGTGACGTGGTCGTCGTGACGATCAACTACCGGCTCGGCGCATTCGGCTTTCTTCACGTCGCACCGTTCGATGATCGGTTCACGGGGGCTGCGAACGCCGGCATCCTCGACCAGATCGCGGCGCTGGAGTGGGTGCGCGACAACATTCACGCATTCGGCGGCGACCCCGCTCAGGTGACGATCTTCGGAGAGTCGGCCGGCGGCATGAGCGTCGGCACGCTGCTGGGCATGCCCGGTGCACAGGGCCTCTTCCACCGCGCGATCGTGCAGAGCGGTTCGGCGTCGATGGTGTCGAGCGCTGATGCGGCCACCGACGTCGCCGAACGCGTGCTCGCGCACCTCGGGCTGTCACCCGCCACCGTGGACAAGATCTCCGAACTTCCACCCGAGCAGATCCTCGATGCACAGACGGCCGTCTTCGACCAGGAGTGGCGCCTGCAGCTGCCGTTCCAACCGGTGATCGACGGCGTGTACCTCCCGCAGCACCCACTCGATGCCGTCGCGTCCGGCCGCACCGGCGACGTCCCGCTCCTCATCGGCACGACGGCGCACGAGATGACGCTGTTCCTCGTGTTGGATCCCGCCCTGGGCAACCTCGACGAGGCCGCGGTCGCGCAACGCATGCAGGAGGTCTTCGGCGACCGTGGGGATGCCGCATTGCGCACGTATGTGCGCAACCACGGACGCACACCGGTCAGCAACGTGCTCGTCGCGCTCGAGACCGACCGGTTCTTCCGCATTCCGGCTGTGCGCCTCGCCGAAGCGGAAGTACGGCACGGACGCGCCGCGTACGTCTATCTGTTCGCGTGGGAGACGCCCGCATTCGGCGGTGTGCTGCGCTCGTGCCACGCGCTCGAGTTGCCGTTCGTGTGGGACGCCCTCGACAAGGGTGGCGTCAACGTGTTCACCGGCGATGGCCCCGAGCGCCTCGGGCTCGCGCGTGACATGCACCAACGGTGGATTGCGTTCGCGCGCACGGGTGATCCCGACTGGCCGCGCTACGACACCGAGAGGCGGCCCGTCATGGTGTTCGACGGGTCGGGTAGCCGAGTCGTCCACGACCCCGCCGGCGACGAGCGTCGCCTCTGGGACGGCATCGCGTGACAGGAGGATCAATGGCCAACCCGGACCGCGACCCGCGCACTCACCCGGGCGGCGACGGCGAGGAACCGATCGAGGAGCTCGTCGAGGAGAGTCGCGAGGAGAACCCCGACGAGACCACGCGCCGCGAGGCCTACGAGCTGGAGCTCATGGAAGAGGGCCGTTCCGAGGAAGGCGCACAGGTCGAGGTCGACGAGGAGGAGTGACCGGCGCGCTCACGCCGGTTCGTCCGGCACCGTCGTGCCGTTGCCCCGCCACACTCGCGCCGATCCCCGCACACCGCCGTCGACCTCGAGCCAGAACGCCACGCCCGCGGCCCCCGTGCGCTCGATCGCCACGACGACCGCCTCCCCGGGATCGATGCCGCCGCGGTACTCCATCTCCGCACGGCGCAGCGGTGCACCGGGATGTGCCGTGAGGTCCTCGTCGACCGGATCCCAGTACGCGGCGTTGTTCATGTGACCGAGGAGGTCGAAATCGGCCGCGCGCACCGGCCAATCCGTCCGCGCCGCTGACGGCGGCGGCAAGGGGTGGCGCAGCTTCGGGCTGATGCGCGTCCGATCGGCCGGCACCGGATACAGCTCGTAGAACTCCGCGGGCAGCTGCCGCGGCCGGCCATCGTCGTCCACGAACACCCACAGCGCTCGCGCCGTGATGCCGTCACGGGAGCCTTTCTCGGTCCCCACGTGCGTGAGCCGCTCCGCCCAGCGGGGCCCCACGCCGGTGCACACGGTCTCGAGATCGAGCTGTTCCCCGAACTTCGGCAGCCGCGTGACGTCGAGCTCCACCCGGCGCACGACCCAGTTGCCGCTCCGACCGATGCCCGCGTCGTGCACGTCGTCGTACGCGACGTCCTGGAGGTGACGGGCGAGCGCGGCGAGACGGATTCGACCGTCACGACCGACGTCGCCGAGCCGGACCGTGGCTTCCGAGGTGAAACGCCGGTGGTTCACCCCGCGACCGCGAGCGCCGCCAGGGCCTCCACGAGCGCGCATGCCGGCGGCGGGAGCACGCCGTCGGGGACGGCCTCCCAGTGCGGCCCCAGGCCCCGTACACGCGGCGGCAGCTCGAGCTGCACGCCCGCGCGGCGGGGCAGGTTCACGGGGTTCATCGGATGGAGGCCGCGGAGGCCCGGCGGGATCGAGGTGACGTCGTCGACGATCGAGTACTCCGGCAGCGCGGCACGCAGCACGCTCGCGGTCGTGGCCGCGACCGCGCGGTTCGCGCCGCCGACGAGGAGCGTCGTCCAGTAGCCGGCCCGGCCGTAGCCGTGAAGCGAGAACACCACGTCGACGTGGCCGAGGAACCGCCGCAGCACCGGTGAGGCGGCTGGATCGACGAGGTGCGAAGGCAGATGCCAGCGAAGGTCCTCGGGCTGCCGGATGGCGTACAGGGACGCGCCCGCCTGCTCGGCGGCCATGGTCGCCAGCTCCGCGGTGCGCCGCTCGAGGCTGCCCCCGTGGATCGCCATGAAGCCCACATGCGACCGGAGCTGGACCTCCTCGACGACCCCGGGCATCTGGAGGAGCTCCGCGAACACGCCGGCCAGGGTACGCGGTGGCTCCCGCCGGCACCGGCCTCCCGCCGGGACGGTGT
>JAMXLJ010000086.1 GCA_024281095.1 Acidimicrobiia bacterium
GTACCGGCCGCGGCAACGTCGAACATGCGGCTGCTGTATCGCCCCAGCGCGAACGCGCAGACCGCCATGATCCCGTTGAACATCGGCTGACCGAGCGGCCGCGCACCCGATCTGGCGTCACTTCAGCGCGAGTATCCGCGAGAAGTGACGCCGGAATGCGCGACGGCCCGAGTGGTGTCGTCCCGGACGCGCGGGGACGACACTCTCAACGGCGATCTCCGGGCTGTGCTCGGCGTGAGAGGTCAACCGACGCCCCACGCCTGAAGCAGCGGATATTCGAGGTTCCACGCGCCCGTGTCGACGGAACACGCAAACCCGACTGTGTGGCTGCCGGCAGCGACGTTGAACACGTCCGCCCACTCCATCGGCTCAGTATCGGTGGTCGTGCGGTTGGCGCTCGCGGACTTCGTGCTGGCCGTGCCGTCGACAACCATTTTGCAACTCAGGAGGCCGCCGGTCGTTACGGGCACGCTGTTCATAGATGCCTGCAAGAAGATTCTCTCGGCTCGCGAAGCCGTGAATGCCACTGAAGGGCTAAAGCCCGACGCGGAGAACGCGGAGGCTCCCCCGTAATACCAAGCCTGATCGGCCACGGTCACGCCGGTCGGCCCGGTCGGTCCGGTCGGCCCGGACGGACCCGACGGACCGGTGGCCCCGGTCGCACCCGATGGGCCCGCCACGCCGGTCGGTCCCGTCGGACCAGTGAGTCCCGTCGGACCGGTGGGTCCGGTCGGACCGATGGGACCGGTCGGACCGATGGGACCGCTCGGACCGATGGGACCGGTCGGGCCCGACGGTCCCGTCGGCCCAGTTTCACCTGTCACACCCGTCGCACCCGTCGGACCGACGGGGCCGGTTTCACCTGTCACACCCGTTGCACCGGTTGGACCCACCGGGCCCGACGGTCCGGTCGGCCCCGTCTCGCCGGTCACACCCGTCGCACCCGTCGGGCCGACGGGGCCGGTTTCACCTGTCACACCCGTCGCACCGCTCGGTCCAGACGGGCCCACAGGACCCGAGGGGCCCACAACACCGCTCGGCCCGGTCGGTCCGGAGCTGCTGAACGTGAACGGTGTCTCGTTCGACCGGCACGATTGGCCCGCAGACGGGTCGATGATGCGCACCACGCCCGTGCTGGTCGAGCGACACGCGTGATACGTGCTGTTCGCGTCGGGGACCGAAGCCAACGCGGGCGCGCCGGCGAACACGGCCAGTGCCGCCACACCGACCAAGACCGCGCGACGTCGCAGGCGCTCGTCGCGGTTCAGCCTTCGCGTTCGCCGAATGTTCGGCACCATCACCTTGCCTCCTCGTGATTCCACGGAACGCGCGAGCGCGTGGTCATCCCGGCAGTCCGGCCGACGAGAACGGGTGCAGCCCGCCGAAGCCGTCGAGCACCAAGCCGCTCCCCTGCGCGAACGACACGACGCCGCGCGCGATGGGCCACCCGGGCCAGTACGGCGCACCAAGCGGTGCAGTCACCGGCTTCGCGGCGACGGTGCCGAACGGGTGCGTGCCACCCCAGCCGTCCACGACGTAGCCGCCCGCACCGGTCGGCCCGGTGCCGCCGTTCCAGTACGGCGCGCTCACACCGCGCACGATGTCCCAGCCGGTCCAGTACGGCGTGGCCGCGGGCACGGCCGGAGCCGCCCCGGCACCGACTCCGAACGGATGCAGACCGCCCCACCCGTCGACGACGTAGCCGCCGCTGCCGTCAGGAAGGATCGTCACGCCGCGGGCGATGTCCCAGCCCTTCCAGTACGGGCCGGTGCTCACGGCCGGAGGGTTCTTGCCGTTGAGCCCGAACGGATGCAGGCCGCCCCACCCATCGAGAATGAAGCCGCCGCTGCCGTCGGGCATCGTCGCGATCCCGCGCACGATGTCCCACCCCTGCCAGTAGGGCGTACCTGACGGGGCAGGCGGCGCGGCCAGGCCGCCTTGCCCAAATGGATGAACGCCGCCCCACCCGTCCACGACGTAACCACCCGGCAACGGGTTCGACGACGTGTCGAACGCGCCCGCTGCACCACGCGCGATGTCCCACCCTTGCCAGTAGCCGGCACTGGTGACCGGACTCAGCACCGAGATGCTCACGCTCCCGTCGCTCTGCGATCCGTCGCCGGTTCCGCCCGCCGCGAACTCGTTGGAGTGCGGGTCGACCATCGACGACCCGCCGCCACCGCCCGCGCCGTCGGATCCACCGCTGCCGACACCGCCGCCACCACCGCCGAAGAAGCCCGCGCCGCCACCACCGCCACCGGTCTGACCACTCGAGCCGGCCGCGCCACCGGCGCCGCCGGCCCTGCCGTTGCCCGGTGTGCCTCCAGGGGCTCCGGCCTGACCGACGCCGGCCGAGCTCGCCCCGCCGCCGCCCGTGACGGCGACGGCGCCGTTTCCACCAGGGGTCTCGGCATCACCGCCGAGCCCCGCTCCCGCGGAACCGGCGCCCGCGCCGCCACCACCGGCTGCGATCACGAGCGGTGTGGCCGCGCGCAACACCGCGGACGCGCCACCACCACCGGCACCGGCCGCGCCGGCCGTCGTCGCGTTGCCGCCGGCGCCGCCGATGCCATAGCCCCATCCGCCCGCGCCACCCGTCGTCCCGCTCGGCGCCGGCGTCCCTCCCACGCAGCCGACGTCGACCGTGAGCGATTCACCCGGGGTGACCGCGAGCGCGGAGCTCACAAACGCGGCAAGACCTCCCACGTTCGTGCTTCCGCTCCCGCCGTCGCCACCGGCGATCCGGACGTTGATCGTGTGGACCCCGGCCGGGACGACGTACGTCTGCGGCGCGCCCGTGCAAGTGAGGTTCGTGACCTGGAACGGACTTGTCGACGCGAACGCGTGCGCACGAGCTTCGCCGAGGCGCGATCGCCACGGGGCGACGTCGTCGCTCTTCGCCAGCGCGGCCGAGGGCGTGACGGGTAGCACGACTGCACCTGCGATCAGCGCGGAAATCGCGCCGATTCCAGCGAGACTCGTCCACCGCTGACGCACTCGTCCTCCTCGGTGAGTTCGAGCCGCGCTCGTACCCATCGAGAACGGAGTGCTCGCGGCGACGGGCGCGATCAGTCGAAGACGTCACACCGCGATGACACGCCGTCACCGGCGCAGCACCGACCCAAGGTCAGTTCGTGACCCGGCCGATGCCGAAGTGGGTGCTGGTGGCCGACGGTGCGCCGTTGCTCCAGTCGACTTCGGCGAGGATGCGCGTGTTGTGCAGCGCCGGCAACGTGGCGATCACCTTCAGGGCGCCCGTGTCGACGACATCACCGGTGTCGCCCACGTACACGAAGCGGCCGGAGAGATCGTTCAGCACCCAGCCCTCGCGCTCGCAGTTGGTCTGGCACGGGCTCGAGTACCCGCTGATCGAGCTCAGCGGAACGGTGCCGACGAACGACGGTTGCGTGGCCGGCAGCCCGCTGACGTCGTAGACCTCCAACTGGTCGACCGCCGCGTCCATCACATAGACGCGCCGTTCGTCGGGCGACAGGGAGATGCCGTGGCTCGGCGCGTTCGAGGCGCTCCACGAGCATGACCCCGCGAACGTCACCGTTGCGACCACCTGACCGGTCGTCAGGCTCAGCGCCTGGAAGCCGCACGTGCTGGTGGAAGTCGTGAAGGCCAGGGTGTGCTTTCCGTTGACGGTGAACGGGCGTATGCCGTTCACGGTCGGCCCGGCGTTGAGGATCACCTGGTTTGTGGCCGTGCTGACCACGTGCAAATACGTCGTGTTCGTGCCGGTGAAGCCACCGAGGTAGACCTGCGTGCCGTCGAGCGAGCTCACCGTGTTGTGCCCGTTCGTACCGGTCTGGATCGAACCGATCGGCCTTCCGCTGCTCGCGTCGAGCACCGAATGCGTGCCGTCCGACGCGCCGTCGCCGTGCGGCCAGTAGATGGTGGACCCGTCGGGGGTCACTGCGAACTGGTCGGCACCGAACGGGTAGTTCGCGATCCACGCGACCACGTCGCGCGTCAGGTCATACGCGAGGAGACTGCCGTTCTTGCCCGCGCACGCGCCCGTGCCGCACTCGCTGATGTACAGCAGACCCTGTTGGGGCGCGACCGCAACGCCGCGCTTGCCTGCTTCGGGAATGGCGAACTGCTTGACCAACGCGTGGTTGTTGTCGATGTCGTACACCGACACCTGGCCGTCGACGACGACGTAGAGCCAGTGCGCGGTCGAGCTCGGGTTGGCCGTGTAACTCACTTGCGTCGCGACCCCGGTCACCTGGTAGCTCGTCACCTGGAACGTGTGCGTTACGGCGGTATCCTCGTTGCGGAGCCGCACACCGACCATGCCGGGCTTCTGCTCGGCCGCGGTCGCGTCGGTCGTGTTCAGCAGCCATGTCGCCGGTTCCGCCGTGCCGTCGAGCCAGGCCCGGGCTCGGACCGCGGTCGGGTTGGTGCCGGCGAACTCGACGCGGACGAGAACAGCCGCACCATCGCGCGCGAGGAGATGGGTGTCGAGGTCGCCGGTCAGGTTCGAGCCGTCACTGCGCTGCGAACGAAGAAGGATGTCCGGGCTGCCCGCTCCCTGTGCCAACCCGACCCGGTAGTAGGTGGGGTTGTACGCCGGCGTGTAGCGGCCCATCACGAAGGCGTCGCAATTCGTGCCGCTCGCCGTGCAACGCGGCAGGACGATTCGCGCGACGACGTCGGTGTTCTGCACGGTGAACTGCGACAGGTACGCGAGCTCCTGTGCGTTCGGGGCCACCGACACCGTGCCCGCACCGGGTGAGACGGTCCACGCCCACGGCGAGCCCACGACCGTCCACCAGCCGCCGCTGTCGGCACTACCCCAACCACTGCCGAGCGTGCGTTGGAACGCGTCTGCGGCGGCCGCTCCCGACGGCGGTGGCCCGGCCGTGGTCGTGGTGGTGGTCGTGCTGGATGTCGTGGTCGACGAGGACGACGTCGTGGAGCTCGACGACGTCGGCGGGGGTCCGCTCAGGGCGGTGGCGACGTAGCTGCCGTACATGAAGGTGTGGCGCGCGCCCCAGTCCTCGTTGCGCGCCCTGACGCCGATCGCTCCCGCCCGCTGCTCCGCACTCGTGTTGTCGGTGGTGTTGAGCAACCACGACGACGGCTCCGGCGTACCGTCGGCCCAGATCCGGGCGGTGATCGTCGTCGGGCTCGCGCCGGCGAAGTCGACACGCATCCACAGCGCCACCCCGTCACGGGCGACAATTCCCGTGTCGAGGTCACTGCCGATGTTCGAGCCGTCACTTCGTTGCGCGCGAAGGAACACCGTCCCGCGGCTCGCGCCTTCCACCGCGCCAACTCGGTAGTACGTCGGTGAGCTGCCGCCGACATAGCGGCCCAGGACGTAGGCATCACAGTTGGTGCTTCCCGCACAACTCGGGAGCACGACCTTCGTGACCACGTCGACGTCCTGAACCGACACGCCGCTCAGGACGCCACGCTCCTGCGCGCCGGCCGCGACGTTGACGGCTCCGAGCGACGGCGTCACACTCCAGTTCGACGGCGAGTCCACAACCGTCCACGCGCCGCCCTGGTCCGCCGTGCCCCATCCGCTCGCGACCGTCCGGTTGAAACTGTCGGATGCGATCACCGAGGCGGCGCGCGCAGGCATGAGCGATCCGACCCCCGCCGCGAACGCCGCCAACACCACGCTCCCGGTCACGACATAGCGCGACCGGCGTAACAATGTCCGCTTACCCACGGCAGCACCTCGCTCCGGTCGCCGTGAATACCCACCCAAGCCGGTCGAACAATTGCCACAGGAAGACTGGCAATGTTCCGACTGTTGTCAGCCTGTCATCGATCGCCCTTTCTGACCAGTACTTTCGGCGCGCGTCCGTGGAGACAGCGCACGAGTTGGCGTCACTTCACCGCGCATGTTCGCGTGAAGTGACGCCGGAATTGCGGCTGCGTCAGACGGCGGGCTCGAAGATCCGGGCGCGCTCGGCGGCCGCGGCCGATGACGCGAACTTGTCCAGGTTCTCCAGGGCGGGGAACAACGCGGTCATGAAACGACCTTGCAGGTCGGCGACGGCACTGTGGTCGGGGCCACGATCGAGGCCCTTCATCAGGTTGAGGCGCGATGCCTCCACCCACTCCTGCACGTCGGGGGCGTCGCGCCATTCCATCTCGGTTCGCATCCCCGTCAAAACCGAGCGTGTGAAGTCGAACGGCGTGTCGAGCGCGCCGTTCGGCTGGCACAGCCGGTTCTTCTCCGCGGTCGTGCGTGCCGAAGCCTCGACGAACCCGGTCAACCCGGCCGAGAGGCTGAAGCTGATGCGGGTGATGTTCTGAAGCGTGATGGCGCCGTCGCCGAAGATCGGTACGGGCGGGTTGTCCGCGAGCCCGGGCGACGCGCAATGGACGTGCACGTTGGCTCTGCTCGTCGGGACGGAGCCGTCGTCGAGTGTGATCACGTCGCCGTCGATGCGCCGGACGTGGCCCAGCCGCACGACGTTCTCGACCCGTCGCAGCTGTTCCACTTCGCCCCGGCTGCAGGTCGCCCCTTTCAGCATCGACGGTCGCACAGACGGGTCGATGCGGAACACGACATCGTGTTGTTCGAGCCGGTCGTACACGTCGTCGATCGACCCGGACGTAGCGACACCTTCGAGCTCGAGCACGACTCCCTCGAACGTCCGTACGACGCCGTCAGCGGGCTGGAAGAACTCGCGATTGAGGATCCATGAATCACGTGGCCGGACCCAGGTGATGTCGTGAGGTCGCGTCCCTTGATCGAGCAACCAGCACACCGCGTCCATCGCGGTCTTGCCGGCGCCGATGACGACATAGCCCGCCGGAGGATCGGAGACCCGCGTCAGTGCACCGACGGGGATACACCTGACGCCCTCGGCGACCTCGAACGGCGGCGCGTCGGTTGCAGGAACACGAGACGCCGTATACGTGGCGTCGACGACGCTGCGCCGTACCGACACATCGGTCTCGTCGCCGGTCAATCGGGAACGGAACCGATGGTCGCCGAGGTAGTCGCTCATCGGGAAGAAACGCACCTGACCGGACGCAAGGAAGCGGTGTCGCATCACCTCGTCGAAGTACCCGCAGATCTCCGCGCCGGTGGCTCGCTCGTAGAAGCCTTCGTCTCTTCCGCCGTGCTCGCGCCGGTCGAGACCGAGCCGGGTCGAGTTCACGCCGTAGTTCATCGACGGCTGATGGAGCTGGACGAAGGGATACGAGTCGAGCCAGTGACCGCCCGGGCGGTGCCGACGGTCGATCATCACGACGTCGGCGTCGGAGTGGTCGATCAGGGTGTCGACGAATCCCATCCCGAGCGCGCCGGCTCCGACGACGAGATAGTCGGTTTCGAGCGCCGAGGTCGTGCCCATCGATCCAGAACGTAGCCCTGGTGGCCGGTCTGATCGAGGCCGCATAGGGTCACGCGCCATGAGCCTCTTCGCGTTGATCCATGGGGGCGCTCACGGAGGTTGGTGCTGGGAACGTCTCGTTCCCGAGCTCGAATCACGCGGGCACGACACGGTCGCGCCCGATCTCCCGTTCGACGAGGGAGCCGGCGCGCGGGCGTGGGCCCGAACGGTCATCGAAGCGATCGGTGCCGCGGGCGGCGCGGGCTCCGAGGACGTCGTCATCGTCGGGCACTCGCTGGCCGGCATGTGCCTTCCGGTGATCGCGACGCTGCGGCCGGTACGGCGCATGGTCTTCCTCGGCGCCATGGTTCCGGTACCGGGACGCGTGTACTCGGAGTATCTCGCCGAGAACCCCGACGCAGTCACCTTCGACGGGTCGGTCGGCGGCACTCCGGGCGCGTCCGGCCTGTCGTGGGAGGCGGCGCGGCACAATTTCTTCCATGACGTCGACGAGGAGACGGCGCGTCGCGCCTACGAACGCCTGCGCCCGACGTCGTTGACCGTCTTCACCGAGATGTGCCCGATCGACCAGTGGCCCGACGTGCCGTCGACGTACATCCTCATGAAGGACGATCGAGCCGTCGGCCAGGAGTGGAGTCGGCGTGTCGTCCGCCAACGCATCCACGCCGATCTGATCGAGCTCCCGGGCAGCCACTCGCCCTTCTACTCGCGTCCGGCGGAGCTTGCCGACGTGCTCGTGAAGATCTGAGCCGACACCGGCGATGACTTCTCGATCCGCGGGCAGTCTCCACATCGAACGCGGACACCACACGCTCAAGGAGACGCGGCCATGGCCTTTCGCCCCTATCTCGCCTTCGCCGGCAACTGCCGCGAGGCATTCACTCGTTACCAGGAGATCTTCGGCGGCGAGCTCGTGGTGCTGACCATGGCCGACGCACCGGCAGATGCCGGGCCCCCGCCTCCCGGCGCGAAGACGGACGCCGTCATGCACGCCGCGTTGATGACCGAGGACGGATTGCTCATGGGCGCCGACGACCCGATGGGCAACTTCGACGGGACGGTCAAGGGTATGTGCGTCAACGCCCCGAGGCCCGACGCCGCCGATGCGAAGCGAGTCTTCGACGCTTTGGCCGAAGGCGGCCAGGTCCAGATGCCCATGAGCGAAACGTTCTTCTCGCCGGCCTTCGGCATGTGCATCGACCGCTTTGGCACGCCGTGGATGATCATGGTCGACATGCCCGCCGCGTCGTGACGAACCCGCTCGATGCGGCTCGATCTGACTAGCCTGGCGCCGCCGTCGAGGAGGACACATGAGCGATTACGACAAGCTGTACATCGGTGGAGAGTGGACCGCACCTGCGACCGACCGTCGCATCGAGGTCATCTCGCCGCACACCGAGGACGTGATCGCCCGAGTTGCGGAAGCGTCGACCGACGACGTCGAACGTGCCGTCGCGACGGCGCGTGAGGCGTTCGATACCGGCGACTGGCCGCGCCTGCCCGTCGCCGAACGGGTCGCCGCGCTCCGGCGCTTCAGCGACGGCTACGCGGCCCGGCTTGCCGACATGGCTGCCGTCATCACCGAGGAGATGGGCTCCCCCATCACGTTCTCGAACCTCGCGCAGTCGCCGGCGCCGTGGATGATGCTCAACAGCTTCATCGACGTCGCCGAGGCATTCCCCTGGGAGGAGTCGCGCACCGGCGTGTTGAGTGGCGAGGTGATCGTCCGGCGCGAACCGACCGGTGTCGTTGCCGCGATCGTCCCGTGGAACGTGCCGCAGTTCGTCACCATGTCGAAACTCGCTCCCGCGTTGCTCACGGGCTGCACGATCGTCGTGAAGCCCGCTCCCGAGACGCCGCTCGACGCGCTCCTCCTCGCCGACCTCCTCGACGAAGCCGGCATCCCGAAAGGTGTGGTGTCGATCCTCCCGGCCGGGCGGGAAGTCGGCGAGCATCTCGTGCGTCACCCCGGCGTCGACAAGGTGGCGTTCACCGGTTCCACCGCGGCGGGCCGCCGCATCGCAGCCATCTGCGGCGAACAGCTGAAGCGCGTGAGTCTCGAGCTCGGCGGGAAGTCCGCGGCGATCGTGCTCGACGACGCCGATCTCGAGCAGACCGTCGCGGGGCTGCAGTTCGCGTCGCTGATGAACAACGGCCAGGCCTGCGTGGCCCAGACCCGGATCCTCGCCAGCCGTGATCGCTACGACGACGTCGTCGACGCGCTTGCGTCGATGGTCTCGGCACTGAAGGTCGGCAACCCGGCCGACGCGGACACCGAGGTCGGCCCGCTGGTCGCGCAGCGACAGCAGGAACGGGTCGAGAAGTACATCGCGCTGGGCCAGGAGGAAGGGGCACGGCTCGTCGTCGGCGGCAACGGCCGGCCCACCGGGATCGAGCACGGCTGGTACGTGCAACCCACTGTGTTCGCCGACGCGACGAACGACATGCGCATCGCTCGCGAGGAGATCTTCGGCCCGGTGCTGACGGTGATCCCGTTCTCCGACGTCGACGACGCCGTTCGCATCGCGAACGACAGCGACTACGGCCTCGCCGGCTCGGTTTGGACCGCCGACGCCGACCGCGGCATGGACATCGCCCGGCGTGTGCGCACCGGCACCTACGGGGTGAACCAGTACACGATGGACTTCGTCGCCCCGTTCGGCGGCTTCAAGGGCAGCGGCATCGGTCGTGAGTTCGGCAAGGAAGGGCTCGAGGAGTACACGGAGCTGAAATCGATCGTTCCCGCGAGCGGGGGCGGGGTTGCGGCGGCCGGCTGACGAGTAGCGGTTCGGGTCACTCGCGCCGCACCGACAGTGCCGGTGCATGCGCGAGCGTCTGCAGCACGACGCAGTAGCGCTCGGTCGTGGCGATGAGCCCCTCCAGGTCTTGCTCGGACGCGTCCGACTCGAGATCGAATCGCAGCCGGATCTCGCGGAACCCCACCGGGGTGTCGCGATCGACACCGAGCGTGCCCCGGAAGTCGAGGTCCCCCTCGGCGCGGACCGTGCCGGACACGTCGAGACCCCGGTTCACCGCGACCGAGCGCAGCGTCACGCCTGCGCACGCGACGAGCGCTTGCAGCAGCATGTCACCCGAGCACGCCTGCGAGCCGTCGCCACCGGTCGCCGGATGCAACCCCGCCTCGACGAGCGCACGTCCGGTGTCGACCGAACAGGCGACGTCGTTGTCGGCGAGCGACCCCTCCGCTCGGAGCGTCACGAGCCCCGCCGCCGGCTCCGACCGGTAGCGCTCCTTGAGCGGCGCCTGCGCCGAGCGCAACGTGTCGCGATTCACCGTTCCTCCTCGCGGTCGACACCTTCATCACAGATTGGAGCACGGGTCGACCCGGACGGGCCACGACCATCGCAATTGCCTGGATCGCCGTGGCGGGGTAGGCAGTTGATCGGACGAGGAGGGGTGCGATGGGGATGAGGCGCGCGTTCGCGGGTGTCACCGCAATGGTCGTTGTGTTCACGATGCTCGGCAGCGGCGCCGCATTTGCCGACCGTGGCGGGAAGGACGAGCGCCACACGCGCGGGGATCAGCGCGACGAGCGACGAGGAACGCCTCGCCCCGCGGGCCCGGCCGCGGATCTGTCCCGGGAGCTCACCGGGGGCAACGGCGTGTTCATGGGCGAGGCAACGCCCGTGAGCTTGTCCGGTACGGGCTACGTGCAACACGAGTACGTCGCCGCCGGTACGGCCTCGTCCTATCGCGCGACGAGCCCCTTGTCGTCCGACGGCCGGTGGACCTTCGCGACCGACGGCACCGCGCCGTACCGCACCCGGGTGCTGGTTCGGCGCCCGGCCGACGAAGCGCACTTCAGCGGCAACGTCGTCGTCGAGTGGCTCAACGTCAGCGGCGGAGTCGACGCCGACCCGGACTACACGACCCTCCACGAGGAGCTCCTGCGCCGCGGCGACGTGTGGGTCGGCGTCTCGGCTCAGCTGATCGGGGTGGAGGGCGGCCCTGTCCTCGTGAAGGTCAACGTCCCGGGCGGCGAGGCCGCCGGCAAGGGTCTGAAGCACATCGATCCCGCGCGGTACGGCTCGCTGCAACACCCCGGCGACGGCTTCTCGTTCGACATCTTCACCCAGGTCGCGCGCGCGATCCGCGCCGGTAGTGGCATGGGCGATCTGCACCCGCGACGCATCATCGCGGCCGGCGAATCGCAATCGGCATTCGCGCTCGTCACCTACTTCAACGGCGTGCACCCGCTCGCACACGCGTTCGACGGCTTCTTCGTGCACAGCCGCGGCGCGGTCGGGCTCCCGCTCGTGGGGCCGGGCAAGTTCGCCGACATCGCGAGCGCGATCAGCGGCACGGCCACGATCCTCCGCACGGATCAGGACGAGCCGGTGCTCGACGTGCAGACCGAGACCGACGTGACGAGCATTCTCAACTCGTACGCGGCGCGCCAACCCGACAACGAACACTTCCGGCTGTGGGAGGTACCCGGCACGGCACACGCGGACGCCCATCTGCTCGGAGCGAGCGCGAAGTACATCGACTGCGGCGTGCCGATCAACAACGGGCCCTTGCACGTCGTCGCGAAGGCTGCATTGCGCGCGCTCGTGCGGTGGCTCACCACCGGCGACGCACCACCTCACGCATCCCGTATCGACGTCGACCCCGCGACGAAGCAGATCGTCCGTGACGCCGACGGCATCGCACTCGGCGGCATCCGTACGCCGCCGCTCGACGTGCCCGTCGCCGTGCTCTCGGGCGCGCCGGGACCGAACCCGTCGGTGATCTGCCTGCTACTCGGGTCGACCAAGCCGCTTTCCGTGGCCCGCCTCGGACAGCTGTACGCGTCACGCGACGCGTACACCGAGCGCTACGAAGACGCGACGGACAGGGTGATCGGGCGTGGCTTCGTGTTGCGGGCAGACCGCGACGCGCTGCTCGCGTTCGCGGACGCGTCGCGTATCGCGGCCTGACCGGGTCAGAACTCGTCCGGCGCGTCGCGGGCTACGCAACGCGCATACCGTTGTGCCTGAAGTCACACGTCGGCGTGGGCGCAGGTCAAACGCTCTGAACATGAACGCGCTGCGTGCAGCGTGACAAGCACCCGGTCGCGACACGGATAGCTTGGCGCGGACTTCGCTATCGCTTCGGTGGAGGTTCCCGTTGAGTCCGTTCCGGCCACGCATGTCGGACCGTGAGTCGGTCTTGCGCTCGCTGACGAATCCCGACCTGCGCGAGCGCGCCACACAACGCGCTCGACGCGCGTGGCGCGAGCTCGCCGTCCTCGTCCCGGTCGTCGGCGGTGTGCTCGCGGTGTACGCGTATCGCCGCCGGCTCTTCGGCACGGACACACCCGTGCGGATCGCGGCTGGTCTCGCGTTGTTGATGCTCGGTTGGGGCGTGGCGCGCGCCGCAGGTCGCGCTGCCGAGCCCGCGTTGTCGAAGCGCAACATCAGCCTCGGCGGACCGGCCGGCTTCCTGATCCGTCTTCTGACACTTGGTGTCGCGCTCGTTGTGGCATTGCGCGTCGTCGGTTTGGATCCGCGCACCCTCGCGGCGGGGAGCGCCGTCACCGCGATCGTGCTCGGTCTTGCCGCCCAACAGACGCTCGGCAACCTCTTCGCGGGGATCGTGTTGCTCAGCGCGCGTCCGTTCCAGGTCATGGACCGCGTCCGATTCCAGGCCGGTGGCATCGCCGGGAAGGCGGAAGGGCTCGTGACAGGGCAGGGCCTGCTCTACACGACCCTCACGAACGGCGAGGACCGAATGCTCATCCCCAACAGCGTCGTGCTGAACGCCGCGGTCGTGCCGCTGCGCGAGCCGGCGGGGATCGACGTGCGGGTGAAGCTGCGCCCGGAGACCAGCCCGACCGAACTGCAGGCCCGGCTCCACGAGGCGTTGCGCACACCCGTGCGCGAGCAGCCCGACATCGTGATCGAGGAGCTCGAGGGCGAGACGATCGTGGCGCGGGTGAAGGTCGCACCACGAGTCGCCGATCAGGGGCCCGAGCTCGCCGACGAAGTCGTCACGGTCCTGCGTGAGGTCACCGCGCCGACACCGGATCCGATCGACCGCAGCGCTTGACCCCCGGCGGCGGCACGGGCTAGCACGAAAATTACGCGATCGCGTAGGGTCGGCGGCGGCCGTTCGGGTACCCGCCACAGGCGGGGCCCGCGAGCCGACATCGACGAGCAGAGGCGGCGCCGCTCGAGACCAGGTTCTCGCGCGGGCCGGCCACGGTGCGACGGGGGAACCGACGGCGGGTGGACGTGTACGAGAGGGCCCATGAGATCCGCGCCGGGATCGCGGATCCCTGCTTCATCGCCGAGCTCGATCAGGACGCGATGTCCTTTCGGGAGGAGTGTCGCAGGATCGGAAAGACCGTGGCGCAGGTCGCAGAGGAGATCTTCCGAGCCGCGGACGCCGACCCCGACGCATGGGCCCACGCCGAGGCGGTGGCGGCGTGGGCGCTCCTGGAGCGACCCCCGATCGAGTGATCCGGTTGCGGGAACACCGCTGCGAACGGCACGGTGGAGTGACACCGCCCGGTCGGGAGACGAACGATGACGGGTCCCGTTCGGGATCTCACACCCATGGAGCGTCTCGTGGCTGCGTTGGTTGCCGCCGGAATGACCAATCGAGCGATCGGCGAACAGCTCGCGCTGTCGCGTCACACGGTCGACTATCACCTGCGCCAGGCGTACCGGAAACTCAACATCTCGTCGCGGGCGGAGCTCGCGGCGCGGCTCGAGTCCCAGACGGACTTCACGATGTTCGACGGCCTGTTCGACGGTGTCGTGGTGCTGGAACCGCTGTGGACCGCAAACGAGATCACCGACTTTCGGATCGTGTACGCGAACGCGGCGGCCGTCGATCTGGACGAGCGGCAGATCTCCGGCCTGGTCGGTCAGCGGTGGCTGCAGCGCTACCGCGCTCACGACCTCATTGGCCGATACGCGAACACGTTTCGCTCCGGCGAAGTGTTCGAGGCGCGCAATGCCCTCGGCGACGGGACGATCGATGGACGCCCGGCGGTGTGCCGGTACGACGTGCGGACGGCCCGGCATGCGAATGTCCTCGTCGCGACCTTTCGTGTGCGGAGCAAGGTCCTTCGCGACGGATCCCGTGGCCCCGGCCCGCGCGAGGCGTGACCCGCGCGGGCCTGAGCAACTTCGCAGTACCGCTCTGTGCCCGCCGCGCGGTCAGCAGCGGCGGGCGCGTACGACGACGTCTGCGATGTGCGGGTTGCCGGGTGGCGGGTTGACGCGCGGCTCGACCGCGTGCAACTCGACCGTGAACTCATGTCCGAGGAGTTCGCCAAGGTCGTCGGCACCGACGTAGTCCGCCGGGTCGAAGCCCTGCGACCGCATGTGCTCGCGGTGTTCGTCGTCGAGGTCGTGGTACACCGCGAGGAGTAACCCGCCACGGCGCACCGCGTCGAGCAAGCTGCGCAGGGCGCGGTCACCCGCGGCCTTGGGCAGGGCCGGGTACTGCATCGACACGAGGTCGAACGATCGGGCCGGGAATCGCGTCTGCAGCGCATCACCGCAGATCCACTCGACCGTCGCGCCGGCCGACTCGGCGGCTGCGCGGGCCCGGCGCACGGCGACGTCGGAGATGTCGATCGCAGTGACCGTCCAGCCGCGTTGAGCGAGCCAGACCGCGTCCGCGCCTTCCCCACAGCCGACGTCGAGCACGCGGCCGGGAACGATGTCCGCGACCTCGGCGACGAGCCTTCCGTTCGGCCGTCCGCTCCACATCGACCCATCGCGCTCGCAGTACCGTGCATCCCACTCGGAAGCCTGCACCTCCGGCCCGGACCGCTGCTCACGGTGTTCGTGCTCGGCCACGATCGCCACGCTAGATCGCCTCGAATCTTCCGAGCAGGGCCACGGCTCGTCCCCCGTCCTTCACCCACGGCCGGACCGAGGCGTCATGGATCGCCGAGCCGGAGCCCGGCCGGGAGGCTGCGTCGGTTCACGGCGGGCCCGTCGCTTCGGTACCGGACGCACGACGGGGGCGTCCCTCGCGAGGGTGAACGGCTCTCCGTAGTGAGCGATCTCGATGGGATCACCAGTGACCAGCGAATACGTCGCGGTCGTGTGCGTTGCCTCGACGCGCAACTGCCGGCGACGGCAACAGATGGTGAACGCGAGCCGGCCGATCCGGCTCGGCAACCGTGGCGCGAAGCTCAGCGCGTGATCGTGGTTGCGCATCCCGCCGAAGCCGTTCACGAGCGCGATCCAGATACCGGCAAGTGCGGCGAGGTGCACGCCCTCGCTCGTGTTGTGGTTGACGTCATCGAGATCGACGAGGGCCGTCTCGGCCAGGTAGTCGTAGGCGAGCTCCACATGCCCGGTCTCGGCCGCGATCACCGCCTGCGTACTGGCGGACAGCGACGAGTCGCGAACCGTGATTCGTTCGTAATACGCGAAGTTCCGGATCTTCTCGTCGTCGGTGAACGCGTCGCCGCGCAGCTGCATTGCGAGCACGAGGTCGGCTTGCTTCACGACCTGCTTGCGGTACAGGTCGAAGTACGGGAAGTGAAGCAGTAGCGGGTACTGATCCGGCCGGGTGCTTTCGAAGTCCCACATCTGGTGGTTCGTGAAACCTTCGGCCTGTTGGTGCACGCCGAGCGCGGCGTCGTACGGGATGAACATCGCGTCGGCCGCGTCCCGCCACTGCGCAGTCTCTTCGGGGCCTACAGCGAGCTCTCGTGCTCGATCCGGGAAGCGCGACGCCGCTTCGGCGGCAGCCCGGAGATTCCGCTGGGCCATGAGGTTCGTGTAGACGTTGTTGTCTGCAATCGCGCTGTACTCGTCGGGTCCCGTGACGCCGTCGATGCGGAACGCGCCGGCGGCATCATGGTGACCGAGCGAGCGCCACAGCCGCGCCGTCTGCACGAGCAACTCCACGCCGACGCTGTTCGCGAAGGACTCGTCTTCCGTCGCCGCGAGGTAGCGGAGTACCGCATCGGCGATATCGGCTCCGACGTGGAAGGCAGCCGTACCAGCGGGCCAATAGCCGGAGCACTCTGCTCCGGCGATCGTGCGCCATGGAAAGGCAGCGCCGCGTAGCCCGAGCTGGGAGGCCCGATCCAGCGCCAGCGGCAGCGTGCTGTGGCGCCACCGCAACGCGTCGGCCGCGGTGTCGGGCGCCGTGTACGTGAGCAGCGGAAGGACGAACGTCTCGGTGTCCCAGAATGCATGACCGTCGTACCCCGAGCCGGTCAGCCCTTTGGCCGGGATGGCGCGCGCTTCGGCGCGAGCGCCGGCCTGGAGCACGTGGAACAGCGCGAACCGGGACGCCTGTTGGATGTCGGGGTCCCCATCGACTTCGACATCGGCATGGTCCCAGAACTCGTCGAGGTAGCCCCGCTGCTCCGCCAAAAGCCCCTCCCATCCGGTCTGGCGGGCCGCCTCGAGCGCGGCCGCCACCTGGTCCCGTACCGCGGGCAACGAGCGCACCGCGGACCATCCGTACGCGACGAGCTTCGTGACGCAGAGTCGTTCGCCGGGCTCGAGGGACGTGGTCATGATGACGCGCGCGGCATCGGTGAAGCTCTCCGACGCAAGGCTCACGTTCCCGGCTTCGATCACGTGGTCCATCGCCGCGCCGACGCGAATGCGGCTCAGGCCGGTTCGGTGCACCAGCACGGCCGCGGTGTTCGACGACGCGAATTGCTCCGATACCAAGGGCGACTCGAGCACCGCCGCAGCGCGTGGGTCGCCGTCGGACGGTGGGAGGGTCTCGTTTGCCACCAGCTCCGATTGGATGACGATCCGGACCGGCTCGTCGACGGGCGTGACCTCGTAACGGATCGCGGCGATGGCGCGCTGCGTGAGCGACACCAAGCGAGTCGAGGAGACGCGAACTCGTCGCCGTGCCGGCGAGGACCACTCCGCGCCGCGTGAGAGCGTTCCACTTCGGAAGTCGAGAACGCGCTCGTGCGCGTGCAGCGTGCCGTAGCGCACGTCGAACGGCTCGTCGTCCACGAGGAGCCGGACGATCTTGCCGTTCGTCACGTTGATGACGGTCTCACCAGACTCCGGATTGCCGTAGCCGGCCTCCGCGTAGGGCAACGGACGCAGCTCGTACACACCATTGAGGTATGACCCCGGCAACCCGTACGGCTCGCCTTCGTCGAGATTGGCCCGCCACCCGATGTGCCCATTCGACAGGGCGAAGAGAGATTCCGTGTGTGCGAGGGTGTCGAGGTCCAGCCCGGTCTCACGGAGCGACCACGGTTCGACCGAGAAGAAAGGATGCCGGATCACGAAGCGTCCAGGAGCTCCGCGAGATCCGTGACGACGATGTCGGCGCCGTGGGCCCGGAGGGCGTCCGCTTGCCCGACGCGGTCGACGCCGACGACGAACCCGAACGCTCCGGCGCGACCCGCGGCCACGCCTGCCAGGGCGTCTTCGAACACCGCCGCTTCGCCCGGCGCGACGCCGAGTGCACGTGCTCCGGCAAGGAACGTGTCGGGCGCGGGCTTCCCACGGAGGTGCTCGCGCTCCGCGACGACCCCGTCGATGCGCGCGTCGAACAGGTCCTCGATTCCCGCCGCCACGAGCACGTCGTGACAATTCGTGCTCGAGGACACCACGGCGCGACTCAACCCCGCATCTCGGACTGCCCGCACGTACCGGACCGAGCCCTCGTACGGCTGCACGCCGCGCTCCCGGATCATCCGCAAGACGATCTCGTTCTTCCGTTTGCCGAGACCTTGAATCGTCTCCGCGCCGGGTGGATCATCCGGCGTGCCCTCGGGCAGCGCGATGTGGCGCGACTGGAAGAACGCCCGCGTGCCGTCGGCTCGGGGCTTCCCGTCGACATACCGGTCGTAGTCGTCGACGGCATCGAACGGAACAAACGGTTCCCCGCGACGACGCGATCGCTCCTGCAGATACTCGTCGAACATCTCTTTCCACGCCGCGGCGTGGATCTTGGCGGTATCTGTCAACACACCGTCGAGATCGAAGAGGCACGCGCGGATGACGTCCGGCAGACCCAACACGATCCGATGCTAAGCGCAGAAGCCCTTCGCCTTGCTACATCCACTTGCGGAGCCGCTTGCGCCGTGTACGACGCCACACGGACCGCCATGCGTTGCGGTGCTCCTGACGCTTGCACGACGCGAGACCCGCAAGTTCCCCAGCCAGAAAGCTGAGGCGGCGGTCGTCACCGGCAGGCCTCGCGTTCTCGAGCCACGTGCGGGCAACCACAGCGTCCTGGTGGGAGCCGAGGACATCCTGGAGCCGTGCAAGCCCTTTGGCGAAGCGATACGCGGGATCACCGATGACTGCCGCGGCAGCTTCGCTCGCGTAGCGAGCCTGCTTGGCGCGTTTTCGCACCTCGTGGAGCTGTGGATCGGTGGGATTCGGCGGAAGCGCCCGAACGGCATTCTGGAGCTGCCTCCACGGACGACGCGCCAACCTTGGCAGCACTTTGGCTGCCCGCCGCTTTCCCGCCTTGCGTTTGACCGGTGGCCGGCGAGTTGTGCTCACGAGTTGGTCGAGCAAATTGTCGTAGCGCGGGCTACGCATCGCGTCCTGCAGTGCCCGGTGCGCGGCATCGCGTTGTTGCGCCAGAAGGCCAAGCAGCGCATCGACCGCCTCTCGATCGGGCGTGCCGAGCACCTCCAGCTCGCCGCGCCACAGATCGGACAGCACGTCGGCATCGCGCACCGCGCCGAGCTTGTTGCCGAGCCACCGCAGCTCATCGCGGAGTGGATCGGTGACCGCACGGTCGGCGATCGGCCGGAACGTGCGCAGGTCGGATCGCAGCCGCCTCGTGGCAACTCGCGCCTGATGCACCGCTTCCGGATCGCGGCCCAGACGAACGCCGGCGTCGTTGACGACGAGGCGGTGGAGCGACGATCCGATCGCGGCTTGGACCGCATCGCTCACGGTCGCGCGCCTCCGCAGCTCCACGGGCGCCGTGACGTCGGGCGGCTTCAAGGCGCGAGGCCCCAGGGCTCGAGCGATCTTCGTGATGTTCTGAGCCCGCTGTGCACCCGCGGCGCGCAACCGGGAGACGACGAGCTTGCGCGCCTTGCGGGCCGCCTTGTCCGCCGCGTCGACGAGCTCGACCTCGATCTCACGGAACCTCGAACGCTTCCTGCCTGGTACGGACGCGACCACGCGGTCGTCCACTACTTCCAAGTGGGCACGGACACCGCGCCCGAAGCGCAAGCGGCGGCGTCGCGATTGAAGCCGTCCGACGAGACGCAGCGGTGCCGACCGCGTCCACGCTCGCACGAGATCTTTCGCCGCTTCCGGCGGCGCCCCGCGATCACCGGCGATCGTGTGCTCGACCCGATCCAGTTCTTTCGAGCTCCCGCCGACCGGGACCTTGACGGTCCAGCCGTCGTCACTGCGATACCGCAGACTGAAACCCGCTCGTGTCAAGCGGAGGTCCTCGGTATCGAAGTAGCGGGCGTCGAGCTTCAGTTCGTCGTCGGATTGCAGGCGGAGGCCGGCGATGCCGTCGAAACGCGGAAGGCCGAGCTCGGGGCGAGCTTCGAGCTTGACCTCGCGCTCGCGGTGCGCACCCTTCGGCGCGCTCTCGACCGGGCCGACGCGTGCTTCCGGCGGCCGGTACCGGCCGCCGCGCCGGTCCGAGCGCAACCGCGACACCCAACCCGAGGCATTGCCCGTCGGTGTCTGTCGATGGTGGTCGTGTTCGGCTCCTGCCCGCCCGACCACCGCGCGGAGCTTTGCCGATATGACACGAGCCCGCTCACCCGACGCGATCGCCATCAGCGCTCCTCCCGCCCGCACC
>JAMXLJ010000087.1 GCA_024281095.1 Acidimicrobiia bacterium
GCCCTCGTGCAGCACGCCGTTGGCAATGGAAGGCGGCCCGAAGAATACGGACGTGCCCAAATAGTCGAACAGGCTCTCGCCGGTGGACGACCGCAACACGGTGATGTGTGTGCCGCGTCCGACCACGATGATTCCCGGCGCGCCGATGACACCGCCGAGCACGTAACCGTCCGAGAAACATCGTCGCCAGACGAAAGAACCCGTCACCGACGGTCTCATCGGAGCCATCATCGCCCGCACTGACGCGCACATGCTCCGGCTCAGCGCCACCTACGCGCTGCTCGACGGATCGCACATCATCGAGCGCGAGCATTGGTCGCCGCGCTCGCCGTGTGGGTGTATTGCGAGGAGTCAGCGCAGCTCATCTTCGGCAACAAGGCGGGCGACCCGGTCGCGGACAAGCTGCTCTCTCGCGGATCGCCTTGATGTTCTGGAAGAACCGTTTCGGGGGTGCATGTCGGGCATCGCGGCGATCCGCTGCTCCCAGTCGACGCTCAGGCCGAACCGCTTGAGCAGCACTACCCCAACCACCACGCCGACGACGATCGACGCCTTCTACATGCGTCCTCCCGGGGTTGCGGATCCATCACGACATTCCCGCGCAGCGCGGCACGGTGCATACGCGTCGGGCGGATTCAGATACAACCCGACGGCGTCGCGGACCTTCTCGATGAACTGGGGGTCCTCCGGATGGCAGCGAAGAACGCCAGGGTGCCGAGGTCGTGGAGATGACCGACTTCGTCGACCTCGCGGCCCGGGGGGAGGGCACGCGGATGATCGCCAGCCTCAATGCCGGCGTCACTCAACTGGCGGACCCGAGACTCGCAGTCAGTTTTCGGCCGGCGTTGACAGGAGTGTCCCTCTCTGTAGTTGCACCTAGCACGTAAGGCGGGCAGCTGAGGGTCGGGCCCGCCCTCGAGCTACGACGGCCTCGGTTGCGAACTCGCCCCGTGGTGAATCGGGATAGCGCGCGTCGCCTCGTTCACGTGCGGACGGCGCGTGCGATCAGCGCGTCGAGCGCCACCGCGGCGAGCGCGACGAAGGCGACGTCACCGGGAACGCGGAAGCGGATGATCCCGTAAAAGGCAGCGGCAGTCAGCGTGACGGAAACGATGATCGCGACGAAGGGCAAGATCGTCACGTGACGGCGACGAAGCGCCGCCAGGCCGGCGAGCGCCACCAGCGCGACCACCCCATACGAGATCGCCATTGCCACCGAGTCGTCGTGTGACCACTTGCCGAACGCATCGAAGTCGATGGTCTGTACAGGACGGAACACCCCCCACACGCGTCCCACCCGCGCCAGGACGACGACCGGCACCCGCCCGGCGTGCGACCGCGCGTAGCGCAAGCCCGCCGAGACACCTTTGATCGCCCCGTCGGACTCGTCGCCCTTCACCGTCACCTTCTCGGTGTGGCAGGCGAGGACCCAGCCGCCGATGTGAGCGCCGGAGTACGTTTGCCGACAGTTCGAGTCGATGAGCGTGGCACCTGCATTTGTCGACATGTAGACGGGATGTTGGAAACGGGCCGCGTTGAACCCTGTCCAAGGACCCGTGACCACCAGCGCCGCGAGAACCGTGACGCCGAGAAGCTGCCATCGACGGCCGGTCGTGAGGTCCGGGTTGCGGCCGAAGACGAGCACCGCGCCCGCAACCATGATGAAGAGCAGCAGCCCTTCGCTGCGCGTAAGCGCAGCCAGGCCACCGACCGCACCCAGTGCGACTGCTGTTCTCACACGCGGCCGGCGCCAGATGCGATACGCGAGAAGCAGCAAGCCGGCAACGATCGGGACATAGACGACCTCGGACAGGATGAGGCCGTCGGTCATCCACCACACCGGGTAGATCGCAGCGATACCCGTGGCGAGAAGACCGGCCCGGCGACCGGCGACCTCGTGCCCCAGGAGCCCCACCACAAACACTCCGACACCACCGAGGGCCGCACAGAACAAGCGAGTCGCGTTGAAGGTGCTGAGATGCGCCGCGCGCGCGACCACGAGCAACATCGTGAACAACGGGGGATGGGCAGCCGACGGGCGAACCGTGTGCCCGTAGCTGAACGCGAACAAGAAGGGGTCGATGAACCAGCGACCCCTGGTGATCAAGTCGGCTTGCAGGTAGTAGTACCCCGCGTCGTCGCTTCCCGTCGGGATGTTCCAGTGCGCGAGCCGTACGTCGAGCATCCGGATCGCCACGCCTGCGACGGAGATGAGGCCCACGCAAGCAAGGAAACCGCCGCTCAAGGCCTCGGGTTCACGGGGGGCCCCCCGGCCGATCTTCATCGCCGGACGTACGAGAAATCAGAAGGCCGGCTCGGCCGGCAGACGTCTGCCGCGGCACGCCTGTCGCAGCTCGAAGCGAGTGTGCTCCGCATCCCCGGGGTTAGCGCGTCCGCCAGCGAACCCGTCATCCGTCCGACGACGGCGCAGCAAGGAGGCTCACGCCTCGAGAGTCTAAAGGGGCCGTGGCGGCTCACGCGTGTCCTGCGACTCTCAGCGCACCGCCTCAGCGCACCGCCTCAGCGACCGCGGTCGACGCGATGGCTGTACGCGCCCGGGCACGGACCCACCGGCGCGACGGGACCTCTCCTAGGGTCGGGAGGATCGCGGAAGCGGTAGATGAGGATGGTCCCGGCGATGGTGCCGACGGGGCAGTATGCGCGTAACCACGACGTCCCGGGTGGTTGCAGCAGCGCCTGGTAGGTCAGGTACGACGCGCTCACGGCGGCCCAGCCCCGAATCTCGTGCGGATCGGTGCCGAACAGGGAGCGAGTGCCGGGAAGCTGCACCGGCGGCCCGAAATAGTCAACGAACGCGTCCCTGCCGGCCGACCATTGCTTCAAGAGCGTGTAGTCCTGACCCCAGTCGCTCGTATCGCCGATGTAGCGGTAGCCGGGGCGGAACGGCGGTTCCGTCCACGCAAGCGAGTGGGGCGCCGCGTTCCACAACATCGCGACTTGAACCAACGCCAGTACGCCGACGGCCACACGCCCCGCCATCGACCGGAGCGCTAGAGCGAGGACGCCGGCGCCGAGGAGAAACAGGAGCACGATTCCGGGGAGGAAATAGCGCAGGCTCGGACGCCTATACGTCACGGTCCCGCCGATCAGCACTAGGAGCGGCAGCACGACCGCGCACGCAACCACCGCGCGGCTGGACCGAGAGGTTGCGAACCAGCACAGCAGCGCAGCAGCGACGAGAACCAGCGCACTCGCGGGCAGCTTCACCAGCATTGCGCCCGGCCAGTAGAGCCACCTCACACCGTCGCCGGGCCGGCCGAACAGGAACGTCGCGGTCGACGCATGGGCGAGGCGCCCGGTGAGGAGGATGCCTTCGACGTACTCCTTTGGCCATGGAAGCTTGCTGGCCGAGCGCCAGAACGCACCCACGGGGAGCGCAGACGCGTACGCGCGTGCAGAGCGATACCGGGGAAGCGGCGAGATGGCTCGGAACACGACCCACACGCCGGCCCACGCAATGACGAGCACACCCGTGGCCATCAGGAGGCGGTCTCGGATCCGGGTGTTCTTCGCGAGCACCACGACACCGAACGCGAGGATCGGCACGATCACGAGCCCCGTGAATCGCGTCAGCAGCAGCCCGACGCACGCAATCCCGAGCACGACGAGGCGGCCGGTCGTCTGCTGAGCCGACCACCGTTCGAGCGCAAGCGCCGCGAGCACCAATGCGAGCGCGAACGGTAGATCGCTGCCGGCGATGTGGGCGAACGCCAATGAGTACGACGTCGTGAGCCACGCGGCCGCGGCGATGAAGCCCGCCGTGCGCCCGAAGAGGCTGGCGGCGAGCGCGTACAACGCCCATCCGATCGCGATGCCCATGGCGAGCGACGGCAGACGTGCGAGGAAGAACACACCGCGCAACTTGCCTGCCTGTTGCTGCGCGCGCATGAAGTCGAAGTAGTAGTTGTTCTGGTTGCCTTCGTTCCAGCTCGTCCCTCGCGGGATGACGGGCCGCGCGGCCAGCGCGGGCAACGCGGCCATGATCTTGGGCAGGATGCCGTGCTCGGGCGTCAGGCGGAGCTGGTGTCGCGTCAGCGCGGTCACACCACCCGAGACGTAGAACCCCTCATCGAAGGTCGGCGCGTCCTTCCACGCCTCGACGAGACCGAGGAGGAGGAACTGGGCGGAGAGCGCCACGAGCAGCCAAACGAGGATGCGAGGAGCCGTGCTCGGGCGCAAGGCCGGGGCGGTCTCCTGGACCGCTCGCTCGTCGGTGTCCGGGAGTGTCATCCGTCAGGCAATCTCAGCCGACGGACCGACCGCGACGAGCGGGATCGGCGTGTCTGCTCGCGGCGCGGCCCGCCGGTGGAACAGCGCATCGAGCGCGGCCGCGGCGAGCACCACGATGGCGACCTCCGCCGGTATGCGGAACCGGATCAGACCGTAGAACGCCGCCGCCGTGATCGTCACGATCACGAACTGCATGAGCAGCGGCCAGACCGCGACCCTGCGGCGGAGCACGAAGACGCCGGCGACCGACACCGGAAGGAGGATCCAGTACGTCGCGAAGCCGAGCCACGAGGCCCAGGACTCGCGGCCCTCGCCGCGGTTGTACCGGACGACGGTCGACGGCCGGAACGCGCTCCACACGAGGCCTTCCCGGGCCGCGAGCACGACGGGCAGGCGTGACAGGTGATCGCGGGCGTACTTGAGGCCGCGGTGACGCAGGTATGCGTCCACCACTGATTGATCGCCCGGCGGCGGTTGCCCCAGGCAGAGCGTCCAGAGACCCAGCACCTTGCCCGAGTACACGGCAGGGCAGTTCGCACCGGCGAGCGTGATCCCGTCGTTCGTCGAGAGGTACACCGGCTTCTCGAACCGGTTCATGTTGCGGATCACCCAGGGCGAGACGGTTGCGACTGTGACGACGACCAGGACTCCGGCAATCAGCGCGCGCCGCCACACGGAAAGTACCCGCACCAACAGCACTGCCGGCAGCGCGACCAGCGGTACGAACAAGCCCAACTCGGCACGCGTCAGCATCATGAGCCCGCATGTGATGCCGAGGAGTATGCCGAGCACCACGGTGGGCCGTTCGCGCACGCGATAGACGAGAAGCAACGCCAACGCGACGCTCAGCGTTGCGAGCGTCTCGGACATCATCAGCCCGTCGTTGATCCAAATATTCGGATACAGGGCGGCAATGCCTGCGGCGAACAGGCCCGTTCGTGGACCGCCGACCCGACGGCCGAGCAGCCCGATGACGACGACCGCGATCGTTCCGAAGAACGCCATCGTGAGAAGCTTCGCCCGGTCCCCGGGGAACGCCCATGCGGCCGGAACCAACACCAACGCAGTCATCGGCGGGTGATCAGCGACGGCAACGGGCTTCGGGCAGATGCCGGGCAGCACGATTGGGCATGTGAACCCGCGACCGTCCGCAATCGCGTCGGCTTGCAGGCTGTAGTACAGCGCGTCGCCCTGTACGCCCTTGCCGACCCGGTCGCCGAGCACGTACGTGAGCCGCAGCCCGACCGCGCCGAGCACGATGAGCGCGAGCGGCGCCCAGAAGCGACGCGACGACATAGCCGAAGCGCCGGCGGCGCGAACCGTGGACGGCTGGTGGGCCGAGTCGCCGGAGCTCACGCCCGGGAGCATAAGGCTCGAGTGCCCTCCGGCGGTGACCGTGGCCACCCGGCGACAGCTTCTCTCCCGACGCACGTCGCTTCCTGCTACGCGACGGCCGCACGGTAACAGGAGTCCACCTTCGCGAGTCTCGCCATCTCGCTCGAGGCGCTCGAGGATGCGGCGGAACAAAACGTCGGGAGCGCAACCCGCCACCGCCCGCCTTCGAATACCGCCTCACCGGTCGCGATCCTGGGCCCGAGCCGGAAACGAACAGCCGCTTCATGATCGTCGAGGAATCGCACGTCGAGGACCGCCGTCGTGTCGGGGCCTTGTCGGGCGCCGGAAAATTGGGTTGTCACGCCGGCGAGCCGATCGCCCAGCTCGACATTGGGAAAGCCCGCGCCGTTCGCTGCGAGCTGGAACATCGACTCGTACGAGCTCGTGATCGCCGCACGAGCCTGAAGCTGATCCACGGGCGGTCGTGCGAAGGGTCGGCGGGTGAGATCCGCGCCGCCGCGACCGTCGCGACAAGACGCGAAGGTGCCAGTGGGGTGGCAGTGCGGACCGAAGCCTCGATACTCGAAGCCAATCGCCGTGAGGAACGGTAGAGCAGGTTGGGAACCGAACTTCAGGATCACGTAGCTGCCTTGGCGAGTGCATGCCGCCCGTTGGCGTGCGACGTCACAGATCCTTGCTGCAGGGTCGGCGAGAAGCAGCCCGGAGCGGGTATTGCGGACCTCGTCGTACAGCGCCCATGTCCGCCGGTCGAAGCCGGCTACGAGCGTCGCGATGCCCGACGGCGCGCGCGCCGCGCAGCTGTACGCCTGGTGCTGGGCCTGGTAGACGATCAGTCGGACGCCATACCGACGGGCCAGCGCAACCGCTTCATCACACTGCCGGTCGACGACGACATTCGCGGTAAACGCGTACAGGCCCTGCGATGCGAATGCAATCGACCGGCGGTACCAAGAGGCCAAACGTGAATCGAAGGCGCCGACTCGCACGGCCGTCGAGGCGAGGCAGACGACGACGACCCCGGTGAGGAGCTTGCGAGCGCCAATCCGGGTGCTGACCGTCGCGAAGATGCCCGACTCGGCGACGAGGAAGAAGAGGAACCAGATCGTCGCGGGCAGCGCGAGCAGAATACGGCCCCGAGGCAGCAACGGGCCGAGCGACCATTCCGGCCGTGCACGGGACGTCGACATTGCGTACGGCACGATCACGGCCGCAAGCACGGCCGGCAACGCGTATCTCATCCTGCGTGTCGCGATGAGCAGGGCCGTCAGCACCGCGAGTGCCGCCACGGGTACGAGCCACGATCGCCACAGCTCCGGTGCGTACAGCGCGAAGAACTCGCGCAGATGTCCGCCACTCTCCGAGAGTGTGCTGGCGCTCGGCCGGAGAGACGGACTTCCATGGAAGGCGTAGTCGGGATGGCGTTGATAGAACAGCTTCGTGTAGGCGAACTGCACCGCCGGGATCACCCCGCCTACGGCGATGGCGTACAGCTGCCGGCGTGAGCGCAGATAGGAGATGCCGAACCACACGGCGACCGGGACGCCAAGCAGCGCGCTGGCGGCGTCGAACTGCAGGCCCACGCCCAGCAGCAGCACCGCGACCGCGAGCGCCACAGGTCGCGTCGACGCGGCGATAAGCAGCGCGGCCGCCGCGATGACGAGCAAACGCGGCCCCGGCGCCTGGAGCTCGATCGTGACGTAGACGGTGTGGTAGGCGGTCAGCAGCACCGGTGTCGCAACCGCGAGCGCGGCCACGATTCGGCGGCCCCGACGCCAGGCCGCCCAGGCCAGCAGGGCCCAGCCCGCCCACTCGACGGCGGCGAGCACAAAGGACGTGGCCGGTCCCCATGAGGCGCCGAGCGCGTGCACGACGCCGATCGGGACGGCCTCGAGCGTGCTCCCGTACGACTGCCCGTAGTAGTTCGGTTGTCGAAGATGTCCCGACAGGAGGTCGCGCGCCGCGACCCAGATGATCGAGGTGTCCTCGTTGGCGAGACGGCTGGTGATGAGACGCGCGACACGCACGAGCTCGTAGGCGGCGAGGGCGCCGAGCCCGAGCACGACCGCGGCGGGAAGCGACGGAAACCGGCTCCTCCAGGTGCGGGCAACCGTGACGCCGACGTTCGGGCGGACGCTCTGCTCTGCAGGGCGGCTGTCGAGGTCAGTTCCCACGCGACGGCTCACCGGCGGCAGAGTCTCTCATGAGCGGTTCGCGGCTCCGGGGGGATCCGGAAGTTCCAGTTCGAGAACGACGCACCCAGGTTGCCGAGGAAGCGACCGACGGTCAGCGGCGAACGATATTCAGCGAAGAAGTCGCGCAGCGTCCCGCAGTCGAGCGCGCTCCGCGCCGAAGCCACGCGATCGGCGAACGGGACACCGCCCGGCTCGTCGATGGCCAACGCGAACCCTTGCGGCGGGAAGTCGCTTGCCTGTAGCGCCGGCTCGGATGCCGTGAGCCGCGCGACGATCCAAGGCGCCGGCAGGGGCTTCTCGTGCGCGACGATCCCGCGGTGCTTCAGTTGGAGGTGGGCGGTGAACGGATCGGCGAGACCGAGGAGGTCGAGCACGTACGCGTCGCGAAACGCATAACCGACCTCGCCGATGCCGTAGCCGGCAACGACGAGTGAAGGCTCACCGGCCTTGGCGCGAGCGGGCAACAAGTTACCGGTGAAGTAGACGCCGGGGCGCGCGAACTGGGCACGGTAACGGCCGTTGGGTCCCCACCCGAATTGGGCCAGCGTGACCGCGTTCGTCGTGCTCTTGTCGAAGGCTCGCGGTTGGTCGTCGACCGAGCGCAGCGCGACGAGCGCGAGCACTGCCCAAGGCACGACCAGCAATGCGCCGAGAAATTGCTTGCGCACCGGTACGACCGCGACGGGCGCGACCACCGCGAAGAGCGACGGCATCAGCAGGCGTGCATTCATGAAGTCGCCCCCGACGCGCACGATGTAGAGGGCGTGGATGAGCCCGCCGACGCCGAATACGAGCACCGTGGCCAGCGCACGTCGACGAATGTCGCGTCGCAACTGCACGACCAAGGGCACGTACGCGGCGGCACCCAGAATTCCGAGCGGCAGCCAGAGACCGTACGGCATGACGGTCTTCCGCAGGTAGGTCCAGCCCGGCGACCAGTACGACCTCGCCGCTTCCTTCGCGATCGCAGGATTCGGCGCGAGGCTCGCGTAGTAGCCCATGCGGAACACCTGGTAGGCGACGGGCAGCGCGGCCGCGTAGAGCAGCGCCCGCATGATGGTCCGCCACCCACCCGACCACTCCGACACGACCACGAGACCGACGAACCCGACGCTGAAGAGGGCCAGGTCGGGACGGATCAGCGGACCGAGACCCAGCACAACGGCACCCCACGGCGCGATCGGGTCATGACGACGCGACCACGACGCGAGGATCCAGAGCGATGCTCCGAGCCACGCAAACGACAGCCCGGTCTCGAGTCCTCCCGACGCGAACTTCCACATCGGGGCCAGCACCACGAGGACGATGGCGCCGACGGGTGCGAGCACTTCCCCGCGGCACAAGACCGCCGAACCCGCCATCGCCATCGCGACGCCGGCCAGCGTCAGCCCGATGCCGAGGATGACCGCGATCCATTCCAAGCGCAAAGGCGTGACGAGGTCGGCGGCGGCAAGGAGGTACGTCCACAGTGGGCTCGTAGACGCCTCGACGCGCTCGCCGGGATTGAACACCGGACCGTGCCCGCCTACGAGCTGCTTCACCACCCGCAAGTTGATGAACGCGTCGTCCGACATCCATCGGTACTTCCAAGCCGCCACGGCGAGGATCATGAGCGGCGCAACGAACAAGGCGAGCTTCACGAAGCCGGCGGTGCGCGCCGACCACGTGACTGTCAGCCGCTTCGCCGGGGTCGTCTCCTCGAACGGCTGTTCGTCGGCGCCCACGTCACCGAGAAGGCGCTTGGTCACCGTACGAGCCTAACGGGGTGGTTGGCACGCACGGTGCCCGTGCCGGGGAGCGCGT
>JAMXLJ010000088.1 GCA_024281095.1 Acidimicrobiia bacterium
CTACCGCGATGTTGGCGATGCTGTGACTGGGCCGATGGCGCTCGCGACATGGCGCGCGTCCGCCTCGCTCGCGAACGAACCGGAAATGCGTATTCCGGTGGCGTCGAAATGGTCAATGTTGAAACGCGGCGCACTGAACACGCGACCGTCGACCAACAATGCCGCCTCGTCCATTGGCGACGGAGCGCCGTACAGGCGCCGCGCCAGCGCGTTGAAGCGCGTCAGCCCGTCCGTGGTGAGTCGCATGTCGATTCCGGCTCCGTCGGTCGACTGCGATGACACGCTCACGGATGCGACGTCCGCGCCGTTCAAGGCGGTCGCGCCGAGCGTGAGGCAAACCGCACTCTGGTGCACCGGAGCAAGCAGTAGCTGTCCCACACGACACGGCTGCGGATTCTGACCGATGACCGGCCGCACCTCGAAACGACCGGCGGTTTGCGCAGTGGTCGAGGGCGACCCGCTACTGCTGCTTCCACCGCAAGCGGCAAACACGGCCGCGAAGAGCACCGCGATTCCTATGGCGCTGCCACGCACGCACGGAACGTAACAACGCACGGCTCCGCGCCGCGCCCCCGTTGGAGGGTTTGGCGTTCGATTGGCGAGAGTCGGTCGCGCTTTGGCAGATCGCCCGATGTTTGCGATTGCCAGCCCGCGGACAATGGGCTATACCCACGCGTATCCGACGAAGGGTGTCATGACGTGCGGCGACGGTATGGCGTTCGGGGTGTTGTCGTCGTCGCGGTGCTTCTCGTGCTCAGCAGCTGCGATTGGCTTCAGCCCCGCATGGACCCGGCCCGCACCGCGAACAATCCCCTCTCGGGACTGTCAGCGAGCAACGTTTCGACGTTGCGGCAGCTGTGGTCGACATCGGGCAACCCCGGAGTCGCGCTCGTAGCGAATGGCGTCGTCCTGCCGGCTTCGACTCTCGGTGGCGTGTTCACTACACGCGCACTGAACGTTTCGGACGGCAGCGTGCGATGGACATCGGATGTCGTCTTTGGTGCGGTCGACGGGAACGTTGCCTACGGCGTCGGACCCAACGGACTCACGGCCGCGTCGATCGGCAATGGGCAGCTGCTGTGGTCAGCCACCACGTCGGGTTTTTCCGTCGTCGGCGCGACGGATGGCAAGGTGTTGGTTCGCGGCGCCGAGGCTCCCCGCGGCTACTACTTCCCAGAAATTCAGGTGTGGGATGCTTCGACGCACCGCGAATTGTGGACGTTCTACGACACGGACGACCACACTCCTCCGGCGGTTGCGAACGGTGTCGGTTACTTCGTTCAAGTTCCGGCTCCGCCTACCCCGGCCGACCCCTCACTGCACGCCGTTGATCTCGCCGACGGCCACGAGCGCTGGTCGATTTCGCTGCGACCTGGCTGCCAGATAACGGGGCCGGTGGTTTCCCATGGATACGTGTTCTGGGCCGGTGCGACCTACAAGGCGAGTGATGGGACGTTCGTCGCGAACTGGCCGTTCTGCCCGACCTTCGGCTCGGACTTCGCGACAGGCGGCACCACGGTGTTCGCCGAGCGCCCAGGCACAACAGCAGGCAGTGCGGACTTCGTGAGCTTTGACGGCGTCACGGGCGCAGTGCATTGGTCGAACGGAGTCAGCACCGGCACTCCGCAATTTTCGGTCACGAATCCTGAGCCCGTGATCGGCAATGACGTTGTGTTCGCGAGCGTGAACGGGGGAACGGTCGGCTTCGACACCGCCAGCGGGAAGCCGGTTGCGCTGCTCGGCGGCGTGACCGCGGAAAGCGCCGTCGACGGCACACTCTTCGCCGGTGGCTCCGCCGTGCTCTCCGCGTTTCGGCCCCGGTAAGCGGCGGCACCCGCTGGAGGTGCTCGTTACAAGCGGCGCAGCTAACGGCGGGCGGGCTTCTGACCAGGCGTCTCGTCGTGGGCGATACTGGTTTCGAACCAGTGACCTCTGCCGTGTGAAGGCAGCGCTCTCCCGCTGAGCTAATCGCCCGGGTGGCGCGAGGCTACCGGACCCGTCCCCGCCGGTCAGCGCCGGGAAGGCCGGAGCGTGGTGTACACCTTCACCCGCGCGAACGGCGCGGAGCGCCGAGGTCGCGGCGGTAGCCTTCGGCCCCGAAAGGAGGCCGATGCCGAGCTTCGAGGAAGTCGCGGCCGGGCTGCAGATGCCGCTGGTGGAGGCCATGGAGTCCCAGCGCGCGCTGCGCCGGCTGCGCGCCGATCCGGTCGACGACGCCACCGTGCTGCGCTGTATCGAGCTCGCCATGAAGGCGCCCACGGCCGACAACCGGCAGGCGTGGGAGTGGGTCGTCGTGCGCGACCCCGACGTGAAGCACCAGCTCGCCCGGCTCAACCGGCAGGCGTGGTCGGTGTCGAAGCGAACTGGGCGCCGGCAACCCCACCCGCTCAGCACCGACCGGATGCGCGACGCGATCCAGTGGCAGGCCGACCACTTCGAAGAGACGCCCGTGATCGTGGTGGCATGCCTGCGCGGCAGCCGCCCGCTGCTGCCGATGGCGAGCGCCCGGTTCCACGCGTCGATCTATCCCGCGGTGCAGAACCTGCTGCTCGCGGCCCGCGCGCTCGGTCTCGGGGCAACCCTGACCACCCTCAGCCTGTGGTCGACCGCGCTGGTGCGGCGCACCCTCGGTCTTCCCCACTGGATCACACCGTGCGCGGTCATCCCCCTCGGTTGGCCCGAGAGCGCGTACGGGCCGACCACCCGCCGGCCTGCGGCCGAGGTCGTCCACGTGGACCGTTTCGGGAACCGGCCGTTCATCAGGTCCGCAGCCGGCTCGGGCCTCACCCGTGATTCGCTCTCGGACGCGCGGTAATCCTTCTTCAGTCGCGCACGGAGGCCCCGGCTTGCGGCATCATGGAGGTTCACTCGAACGTTCGAGGTAGGTGACGACGTGCCCAGAAAAGGACGAGCACGGCGCTTTCGCGAGGCTCGCGAGCTGAAGCAGGGGTACGACGACGGGCTGTTCCGCGAGGGGAGCGGCACGCTGGCCGATCTGGAAGACGATCAAGCCCCGCGCTACCTCGACGAGGAGGACGACGATCTCGCCGAGCAGGAGCCCTGGGACCCCGACGCCCAGCGTGAACAGCGTGACTGGGGCCGCAAGTAGCGGCGATCCCGGTCGACGCTCCCGGTCAGGTGACCCTCGGATCCGGGGCGTCGGGATCGAGCCCGTAACGCCGGATCGCCTTCTCCACCACGTCGCCGCTCACCCGCCCCCGCATGGCGAGGCCGTCGAGGGCGGCCACCACGATGTGGGTGGCGTCCACCTCGAAGTGACGGCGGAGCGCGTCACGGGTGTCGGAGAAGCCGTAGCCGTCGGTGCCGAGGCTGATGAAGGGCTCCGGCACGAACCGGGCCACCTGGTCGGGCACCGACTTCATGAAGTCGGTCACCGCAACGATCGGTGCGTCCGTGCCCGCCAGCTGCTCGGTGACATACGGGGTGCGGGGCGGCTCCATGGGGTGCAGTCGGTTCCATCGCTCCACCGACAGCGCGTCTTCGCGCAGGAGCTTGTAGCTCGTCGCACTCCAGACGTCGGCGGCGACGTCGTGCTCCTCCAGCAACAGCCGCTGGGCCTCGAGCGCCTGGCGCAACATGGTGCCGCTCCCGAGGATCGTGGCCCGCAGCTCCCGTTCCTCGGGTGACCTGCGAGCGCAATAGAGACCGCGCACGATGCCTTGCTCGACGCCGTCGGGCATCGGCGGCATCGGGTAGTTCTCGTTGTACAGCGTCAGGTAGTAGAAGCAGTCCTCGGGCTCGGGCCCGTACATCCGCCGGATCCCGTCGCGGATGATCACCGCCATCTCGTACGCGAACGCCGGGTCGTACGCGCGGCAGTTGGGCACCGCGGTCGCGAGCACGTGGCTGTGGCCGTCCGCATGTTGCAAACCCTCGCCCGTGAGCGTCGTGCGCCCCGCAGTGGCGCCGAGCATGAACCCGCGTCCCCGCTGGTCGCCGAAGCTCCAGATGAGGTCGCCGACGCGCTGGAACCCGAACATCGAATAGAAGATGAAGAACGGGATGATCCGCTGGCCCCACGTGGCGTACGACGTACCCGCCGCCGTGAACGAGGCCATCGCGCCGGCTTCCGTGATGCCCTCCTCGAGGATTCGTCCCTTGCGCGACTCGCGGTAACTCAGGAGCAGCCCCGCGTCGACCGGTTCGTAGAGCTGGCCCAGCGGCGCGTAGATCTGCATGTCTCGGAACAGCGCGTCGAGACCGAAGGTGCGCGCTTCGTCGGGCACGATGGGAACGACGCGCGCGCCGACGTTCGGGTCCTGCATGAGCTTGCGCGCAAGGCGTGCGAACGCGGTCGTCGTGGACGCCTGCACCTTCTCGCCCGTGCCCGCGAGCAGGTCCGTGTACGCGTCGTCGCCCGGCAGCGACAGCGACTTCGAACGATCCACGCGGTGCGGGAGGAAGCCGTCGAGCGCGCGCCGCCGCTCCATCATGTACTCGTACTCGGGTGAGTCCTTCCCCGGGTGGTAGTAGGGCGGCAACGCGTCGCCCTCGAGCTGCTCGTCGGGGATGTCGAGGTAGAGGCGATCGCGGAACGTCTTGAGCTCGGCCTCCGTCATCTTCTTGATCTGGTGCGTCGCGTTGCGAGCCTCGAAGTCGGCGCCGAGCGTCCAGCCCTTGACCGTCTTGGCGAGGATGACCGTAGGGCTGCCCACGTGCTCCACCGCGGACTTGTACGCCGCGTACAGCTTCCGGTAGTCGTGCCCGCCGCGCGGCAGCTTGCGCAGATCGTCGTCCGACAGGTGCTCGACCATCGCGCGCAGGCGTGGGTCGGGGCCGAAGAAGTGCTCACGGATGTACTCGCCCGTCTCGACCGAGTACTTCTGGAATTCGCCGTCGACAGTGGAGTTCATCTTGTTGACGAGCACGCCGTCGACGTCGCGCAGCAGGAGGTCGTCCCACTCGCGGCCCCAGATCACCTTGATCACGTTCCAGCCCGCGCCGCGGAAGATGGCTTCGAGCTCCTGGATGACCTTGCCGTTCCCGCGCACCGGACCGTCGAGACGTTGCAGGTTGCAGTTGACGACGAAGATGAGGTTGTCGAGTTGCTCGCGCGCCGCGATCGACAGGCCGGCGAGCGACTCCGGCTCGTCCATCTCGCCGTCGCCGAGGAAGGCCCAGACCTTCGCCCGGCTCGTGTCGGCCAGCTCATGGTGCAGCAGGTAGCGGTTGAACCGGGCCTGCGCGACGGCGTTGAGCGGTGAGAGCCCCATCGAGACGGTCGGGAACTCCCAGAAGTCGGGCATGCGACGGGGGTGTGGGTAGCTCGGCA